>JAOTYB010000055.1 GCA_029862065.1 Acidimicrobiia bacterium
AACCCGACCTTGGCACCACCACCATCATCGGAGCCGGAGCCCTGGCGGTCTTGGTGGCGTCTGAGGCTCCCTTCCGCTTCGTGGCTGGATCGGCGGCCGGGGGCGGCTTCGCTGCGCTCCTCCTGGCGATGGCCGCCGATTACCGCTGGGACCGGGTGACCGGGTTCATCGACCCCTTTGCCGATCCATTGGGAACCGGCTTCCAGGGCGTGCAATCCCTCTTCGCTCTCGGCACGGGTGGCTTCTTCGGAGTCGGCCTGGGTGCCAGTCGGGCCCGGTGGGAGTTTCTCCCCAATGCCCACACCGACTTCATCTACGCCATCATTGGCGAAGAGACCGGCCTTGTAGGGGCGGGAGCTGTTCTGCTGCTTCTGGCTGTGTTCACGTTGGCGGGGGTGACGGTGGCCATCCGGGCTCGTGACGACTTCGGCCGGATGCTGGCAACCGGAATCGTTGTTTGGCTGGCGTTTCAGTCGATCGTGAACCTCGGCGGAGTCACCGCCCTTCTCCCCATCACCGGCCTTCCGCTTCCCTTCGTGTCGTTCGGTGGCAGTGCTCTCGTGGTGGAGATGGCCGCCGTCGGCGTGCTCATCAACATCGCCCGTCGTGATCGCTCATGACGATCGGTATCGCTGCCGCCGGCACCGGTGGCCACGTATATCCAGCGTTGGCAGTCGCCGAGGCCCTGGTCAGTCTCGGTACCGCGCCATCCGATATCGTGTTCTTCGGAGGTGATCGGCTCGAAGCCACCGCGGTTCCCGAAGCCGGTTTCGAGCTCGTGCCCGTCAACCTGCGGGGTTTCGTTCGCAGCCTGAGCTTCACCAACCTGAAGGTTCTGGCGGGAGTGGCGCGGGGAGCTCGCACCATCGGCACGCACATCTCTCAAGCCGGCATCACGGCGATGCTGGCAATGGGCGGTTACATCACCGGACCGGCGGCACTGGCTGCCAGGCGAGCTCGGATTCCCCTCATCCTGCATGAGCAGAACGCTGTGCCCGGCTTGGCGAATCGGCTGGCCGCCAGACTTGCCCGGCAGGTATTTGTTGCGTTTCCGGGCGAGGCCGCCCGGCTGCCACGGAGTGAGGTGGTCGGCAACCCGCTGCGGGCCGCGCTGCGGGAACAGCCTCCCGCTCAGCCCGACGCCCGCTCCCGATACGGCCTAGACCTGGCCCGGCCGGTGCTCGGGGTTCTGGGTGGGAGTCAAGGTGCGGACGCATTGAACCAGGCGGTGGTCGGCCTGGTGGTGGCCGCGCCCGAGTATCAGGTGCTCCACCTGGCCGGCTCGGCCCAGCATGAGCGTTGGACCGAGCGGGCGGCCGATACCAAGGAGTGGGTGGTCGTCCCCTTCGAGCGGGAGATGCAGTTCTTCTATGCGGCCGTTGACGGCGTGGTGGCCCGGGCCGGGGCGCTCACGGTGAGCGAATTAGCCGCCACCGGCACACCCTCGATTCTTGTGCCCTACCCGGGCGCATCCGGCCATCAGGAGGCCAACGCCCGGTTTCTGGCCGAAGCGGGTGGGGCAACTGTTCTCCCGCAAACCCAACTGGCCGGCTTGGAGGCGGCGGTGTCGGCGATGATGGAGCCATCTGAGAGCGCCCGGCGGGCGGCGGCCGCCGCGGCGGTTGGCCGGCCGAACGCGGCGTTGCGGGTCGCCTCAGCGATTCGGGAGGCCGCCCGTGCTTGAAGTTCCCCACCGCGTCCACATTGTTGGTGTCGGGGGGTCGGGGATGAGCGGTCTCGCCAAGCTGCTGGCCCAGTCCGGCCGCATTGTGAGTGGATCCGATCTCCGGCCGAGCCCGAGCTTCGCCGAGTTGCGGGACTTGGGCGTCGACGTGTGGGACGGGCACCGACCCGAGGCGGTTGGGGCCGCCCAGCTGGTTGTTGCCTCCTCTGCGATCCCCGAGGACGATCCTGAGGTTCGGGCCGCACTGGACAGATCGGTGCCACTGTGGCGGCGTCCCGAGCTACTCGATGCCATCACCGACGAGATGCCGGCCGTGGGGTTTGCCGGCACGCATGGCAAGACCACGAGCACCGGCCTGGCGGTGACGGCTCTGCGAGCAGCCGGCCGCGACCCCAGCTTTCTGGTGGGCGGAAGAATGCTCGACCTGGGCACCAGTGCTCATCTGGGAGAGCGTGACCTCTTCATTCTGGAAGCCGACGAGGCGTTCGGCACTTTCGAGCGGCTGGCGTTGCGGGGGTTGCTCGTCACCAATATCGAGGCCGACCATCTGGACCACTATGGGACGGTTGAGGCCCTCACCGATACCTTCCGCCGGGTTGCTCAGGCCACCCGCGGCCCGGTTGTGGCGTGCCTCGACGATCCCGGCGCTGCCAACCTGGCGGCGGCGGTTGAGGCGGTCACCTACGGCACATCCCCGGATGCCGACTGGACCATCCACGAACTCGAACTGACCGGCAGGCGGGTGGCATTCACGCTCACCGGCCACGGAGCCAGCACGCCGGTTGAAATGCCGCGGCCGGGGCGCCACATGGCTCTGAATGCGGCAGGAGTGGTCGCCCTCTTGGCCGAGTTGGGCTTCGGGGCGGCCGAGATTGCCGCAGGCCTCGCCGAGTTCGCCGGAGTGCGGCGACGCTTCGAATTCCGGGGAAGAATCCGGGGGGTCGAGGTGATCGACGATTATGCCCACCACCCCACTGAAGTGGCTGCGACGGTCTCCGCCGCCCGCGCCCAGCACGACGGGCGCCTCATCGCCGCCTTTCAGCCCCACCGCTATAGCCGCACCGCCGAGCACTGGGAGGGGTTCGGCCCGGCCCTGGCCGGTGCCGATCTCGTAGTGCTGACCGACGTGTATGCGGCGGGCGAGAAGCCGGTTCCGGGCATCACCGGGTTGTTGATCGCCGAATCTGCTGTGGCGGCAGGGGCCGAGGTGGTGTACGTGCCTCATCGCGCGGAGCTGGCGGCCGAGGTGTCCGCGGTCATGCGGGAGGGTGACCTGTTGCTGAGTCTCGGCGCCGGCGACATCACCGGGCTGGCCACCGAGCTCATTGAGCTGGGGGAGTAGTGGCCACCTTCGCCGATCTCGCCGCAACCGGCCGGGTGTTGGTCGACGTCCATCTCGGGTCGCACACCACCTACAAGTTGGGGGGCCCGGCCCGCTACTTCATTGAGCTGCAATCCGAGGATGACCTTCCGGTGGTGGCCGAAGCTTTGGCCGAGGATCCCCAGCCAGTACTGGTGGTGGGCCGCGGCAGCAATCTCGTCATTTCCGACTCGGGGTGGCCGGGTCTTGCCATCCGCTTCGGGCTCGCCTTTGCCGACATCGGCCTGGGGCCCGAGCCCGACGGCTTCGTTACCGCCGGGGCCGCCACCACCCTGCCACGGCTGGCCCGCGAGACTGTCAACCGCGGGCGGGGCGGGCTCGAGTTCTATGTCGGCATCCCCGGCTCGGTCGGCGGAGCCGTCCGCACCAATGCCGGCGGCCATGGCAGCGAGACGGCCGACTGGTTGGTGGGCGCCCGGGTATTCGACGTGGCCGAAGGCCAGTTCCGGTCCCTCAATCCGGCCGATCTCGACTTCAAGTACAGGTCGAGCTCGATCCGGCCAACCGATCTCGTGGTGGCCGCGGCGTTCCGAACGGTGCCGATCGACGTCGAAGAAGGCCAGGCCCGACTGCGGGAGATCACCCGGTGGCGCCGGGACCACCAGCCGGGAGGGACGCTCAATGCCGGCAGCGTCTTTCGCAACCCCGATGGCGATTCGGCCGGCAGGATCATCGACTCCCTCGGCTTGAAGGGTTTCCGGGTCGGCGAGGCGGTGGTATCGACCAAGCATGCCAACTTCTTTGAAGCTGGTCCCGAAGCCACTGCCCGCCAGGTATATGACCTCGTGCAACAGGTGAAGCAGCGGGTGCTCGAAGAGACCGGAATCGAGCTGGTGCCAGAAGTACAGTTCGCCGGCGACTTCTCATGAGTGTCCAAGCCCACCCCCGCTTTCTCCGCCGCCGGACCACTGTTCGCGAGCACCGGGCCCGGCGTCACCTGCGCCGAGCCCTCTGGGGCCTCATCGCAGTCGTCGCAGTGTGGGTGGTGGCGTGGCTGGCTCAGTCCCCGTTGTTCTCGGTTCGAAGTATCGACATTGCCGGTCAGACGAGGGCCGATGTGTGGGCTGCCCTGGAGGCCACCGACGTGTACGAAGGGCGGCCGCTCGTGCTGATCCGCTCCGGGGCCGTGGCCGCTGCCCTTGAAGCCGATCCCTGGGTGAAGGAAGCGTCGGTTCACCGCGGTTTTCCCGACCAGATAGACATTTCTGTGACTGAGAGATACGAGGTGGCCGTCGCCAGGACCGGAGGAGCCTGGAGCACGCTATCGGACGACGGCCATGTCATGCGCTCCGTCGCCCAGCCCCCCGCTCACCTGGCCGTGCTCGCCACCGAGCTTGGCGCGCCGGCCGGCGGGTGGCTGGCCTCCCCGCCGGTGTTGGCTCTCATCGAATTCGTCCAGGCGCTCCCCGGCACCGTCATCGCCGAGACGGTGGTCGATGCCACGGGTGACGAGGTGGTGGCCACCGTGGCCGGTCATCATGTCCGGCTGGGGACACCGACCAACATGGAGGCCAAGGCGGCGGCGCTGGTGGCGGTGCTCGCCGACGCCCGCCTCGCCCCCGGCGACGTCATCGACCTGATCGCCCCCTCCCGACCAGCCGTTAGCTCCGGAGTCTCAACCTCTAGTTGAGGTGTAGGACTGGCCTCTTGAGACCTGCGGGCAAGGCCGGTAGAGTGCGCCCGGCAACACGCGGAGGAACCATGACAGTCAATTCGAGTCCACACAATTATCTGGCCGTGATCAAGGTCGTCGGCATCGGCGGCGGCGGAGTGAATGCGATCAATCGCATGATCGACTCCGGTCTGAGAGGGGTCGAGTTCATCGCTGTGAACACCGACGCCCAAGCGCTCCTCATGAGCGACGCCGACATCAAGCTCGACATCGGTCGCGACATCACCCGGGGCCTCGGCGCCGGCGCCAATCCCGAGATCGGCCGGGCTTCGGCCGAGGCCCACACCGACGAGATCGAAGACGCGCTCAAAGGCGCCGACATGGTGTTCCTGACTGCCGGCGAGGGCGGCGGCACCGGCACCGGTGGCGCTCCGGTAGTCGCCGAGATCGCACGCAACCTGGGCGCTCTCACCGTGGGAGTCGTTACCCGGCCTTTCGGCTTCGAGGGCCGTCGCCGCTCGGTGCAAGCCGAGCAGGGGATCCAAGACCTCAAAGAAGCCGTCGATACGCTCATCATCATTCCCAACGAGCGCCTCATCGAGGTGGCCGACGAGAAGACGAGTGTGCTCGAAGCCTTTAAGCTCGCCGACGATGTGCTGTTGCAGGGTGTGTCGGGCATCACCGAGCTCATCACCACCCCCGGTCTCATCAACGTCGACTTCGCCGACGTGAAGTCGGTGATGCAGGACGCCGGGTCTGCCGTCATGGGTATCGGGGCATCGGCCGGCGAAGGTCGGGCCGAGAAGTCGGCGATGCGAGCCGTCCAGAGCCCGCTGCTGGAGGTCTCCATGGACGGAGCCACGGGAGTGCTTCTTTCGATTGCCGGCCCGGCCGACATGACGCTGTATGAAGTCAACACTGCCGCTGAGGTCATTGCCGGCCGCTGCGCGGCAGATGCCAACATCATCTTCGGAGCGGTCGTCGACGACTCGCTCGGTGACGAGATGCGGGTCACAGTGGTGGCGGCGGGGTTCGACACCCGTCGTGGCTACATGCCTGCGTCGGGCGCCCTGCCCGTCGGTGAGGGTGACGACGACGGACTCATCCCGTCCTTCGTCCAGGGCTAGATCCCTGATCACAACACCTGCCTACGCCGGGGCTGCCTTCGGCACCATGGACGACGGCGATCTATCGACGCCCGCCGACCGCCAACTGGTTGCCCGCGCGCTCGGCATCGCCGACGAGTGGGCATGGATGCATCAGGTCCACGGCGACGGCATCGCAACGGTTGACCGCCCCGGCCCAGCCGGGGAAGCCGACGCCCTGATGACTGCGGTTCCGGGTTTGCCGCTGGCCGTGCGAACGGCCGACTGCGTGCCGGTAGTTATGCACTCGCCAGAGGCGGTCGCCGTTGTCCACGCCGGATGGCGGGGGCTGGCATCGGGGGTCATAGGCCGGGCAGTTGCGGCCATGACGCAACTGGCCGGAACACCCACCCGGGCCGCCATTGGGCCATCGATCGGGCCGTGTTGCTACGAGGTCGGCGAGGAAGTGACCACCGCACTCGGGGCGGACGCTTCGACCACCACCTGGGGCACCACCAGCGTCGATCTATGGAGTACTGCGGAGTCACAGATGCCGGGAGTCGACGTGTGGCGAGCCGACCTGTGCACCCATTGCGAGACGAGCTTTCACAGCTATCGGCAGTCGGCCACCGCCTTGCGCCAGACCACTGTGGGCTGGCTGTGAGCCTGACCGATGTGCAGGCTCGCATGCGGGCGGCCCAGGAGGAATCCGGCCGAGCCGATGACGACGTCACCCTGGTAGTTGTGAGCAAGGGACGCCCGGTCGAGGCGATTCAGGAGCTGTACGACGCCGGTCACCGTGATTTCGGAGAGAACCGAGGCCAGGAACTGGTGGCGAAAGTGCCGGTTCTTCCCGCCGACATCCGGTGGCACTTCGTTGGCCCGCTGCAGCGCAACAAGGTTGCCGCCATCCGGCCCCACGTCACGCTGCTTCATTCCCTCGACCGGACCAAGCTGGCGGCGGCGTGGGTGCGAGACGCTGATGAAGCCCCACCGGCCCTGCTCGAGATCAACCTGGCCGGCGAGCCGCAGAAACACGGCTTCCTGCCCGAGCAGGTGGAGGAAGCCACCGATACGGTCATCGAAATGGGGGTCGATCTTCAGGGAGTCATGAGCATCCCGCCGGCCGGGGAGCCGGCGCGGCCGTACTTCGAGCAACTCGTTGGATTGCGCGACCAGCTGCGGGCCCGTCACCCGGGGGTGGTCACCGTCTCGGCGGGAATGACGGACGATTTTGAGCAAGCAATACGGGCGGGCGCGACCACTATTCGTGTGGGACGGGCTATCTTTGAGTAACGGAGGTTGGCCAGATGAGTTCAATCTGGAATAAGGCAATGTACTTTCTCGGGCTCGACGACGAGTCGCGGGAGCTGGAGGAGACCGCTCCGCCGGTCACGCAGCCGGCGGCGGCATCGCCGGTTGAGGCTCCTCGCGGCCGACGGGTTGAACCGCCCGCTGGAGCCAGGTGGCGCCCGGCCAACGCCGAGGCGCGTATGGAGACGACCTACGGCGTGACGCAGACCACCGGGGTGCGTCAGGTGCCGAGCGGAGATGCCAGGGCCGAGATTCTGGTTGCCACTGAGTTCTCCGATGCACAGCTACTGGCCGACTATCTCCGGGGACGCCAGTCAGTAGTCCTCGACCTTCGTGATACGGAGCCAGACACGGTTCGCCGGCTCGTCGACTTCGCCAGCGGCATCACCTATGCCCTTGAGGGGACCATGCAGAAGATCGCCTCCGGGGTCATCCTGGTTGCCCCCGCCCGCACCACGCTCGGCGACGACGAGATCAGCCGCCTGGCCGACCTCGGCCTCTATCACGCCGACGCGTGAGCTGTTGACAGGGGGCTCTGAGCAGTGAAAAGCATTCTCGCCACCCTCGTTCTGGTGTTGATCTTCGCGCTCATCGTTCGGATCATTCTCGATTGGGTACAGGTACCGGCCGGGCACCCGGTCGGCCGCCTCCGGACCGCTCTGGCCTCGGTGACCGATCCGCTGCTCGTACCCCTTCGCCGGTTGATCCCGCCGGTACGCCTGGGGGCGGTGGCCCTGGATGTGTCGGTGATTGTCCTGTTGGTGGGTCTCAACATTCTCTACAGCGTGTTGGCGAGCTAAATCCCACCGCCAGTGGCAATCCGCTTGGAAACGAACACCGACTCGCGGCTAGGCTACTCATATGGATTTGAGCGCAATTGATGTACAGCAGAAGACGTTCCGTGAGCGATTCCGGGGGTACGACCCCGATGATGTCGAGGATTTCCTCGATCGCGTAGTCGAGACCCTCCGCGGGTATGAGATCAAGCTGCGCCAGCAACAAGAGCACCTCGACGGGCTTCAGCAAGACCTGGCAGGCACCAAAGAGGCCGAAGAGGCGATCAAGCGCACGTATATCTCGGCGCAACGCACCTCTCAGGAGATGGTGGCCGAGGCCCAGGAGAAGGGCAACTCGATTCTCGACAAGGCCAAGGGCCAGGCTGAGTCGATGGTGGCCGAGGCTCGGGCCAATGTGAAACGGACCCGCCAGGAGGCGACCGCCGAGCACGACGCCCTCAAGCGCCGCGTCACCCAGCTGCGGACCGCGGTCAGCGACATGCAGACGAGACTCAAGGCTTTCGCCGAGACTGCCGCGGTCGACCTTGAGGGGTTGGGGGCGGCCATCGATCTGGAGACCCACTCGATCTCGGAGATTCTGTCCAAAGCTGCCGGCGACCAAGATTCGCAACATCCAGCCGGTCGCAAGAACCAGCAGCCGGCCCAGCCACAGGACCAGCAGGAGCCCCAGCAGAAGTCCCAGCAGAAGTCGTCGGCACAGCAGTCAGATGCTGAGACGGCCAAGCCAGTCGAGGCCACGGTCCCGGAGGCCGCTTCCGAAGGAGCCGACGCCTCCCGGGATGCCGCCTACCTGCAGCAGCCGCGCGGCCAGCGTCCGTGGGAGCGGGGCTAGCCCCTAGCTGCCGGCAACCGTGATTCCGATGCTGAGTTCGGCATCGGCGATTTCCAGCACTGTATGAGCGTCACCGCCGCGCTCGATTGACGCTGCCAGCACTTCAGATCCGATGTAGTCACGGAACTGCTCAAAGGCCTCGACGATGCCCGGGTGGTCGCTCACCCAGGTCAGATGAATGCGGTCGATGACCTGCAAGTCCCGATCGCGGCGCAGCGCCTGAATCCGGTTGACGATCTCCCGGGCCAGTCCCTCGGTCACCAGGGCCGGGGTCAGCGAGCAGTCGAGCGCTACAGACAACGGCCCCTCGGCCGCCACCACTACACCGTCGCGAGCCTGGCGAGTGATGATCACGTCCTCGGGCGTGAGGATCTCGCCGCTCGAGAGGGTCACGGCTTCGCCGTCCAGCAGGGCGTGCAGGGCCTCCGACTCCAGCCCTTCGATCTCGCCCGCCACCGCCTTCACGTTGGCTCCGAATCGCGGGCCGAGGGCTTTGAAGTTGGCCTTGGCATGAAGGGTTACCAGCGAAGCCTCATCGGATGAGGTCTCGACCTGCTTGACATTGAGTTCTTCGGCGATGAGGTCGGCGTGTGATGTGAGGGCGCCCAGCAGCGCCGGATCCCGACTGACCACCGTCACCGACTCCAGCGGTTGGCGGATCCGTAGATCGTTGGCCACCCGCAGAGACCGTCCAATCCCGACGACAGTGCGGACGGCGGCCATCGCCTCTTCCAGCGGCTCATCGATGCGGGCGTGGTCACTCACCGGGTAGTCCTCGTGGTGGATGCTGGCGGGGCCGTCTCCCTGACGGTGAGCCACCACCAGGCCCTGGTAGATCTCCTCGGTGATGAACGGCAGTACCGGGGCGATCACAGTGCCGAAGGTGACCAGCACTTCGTGGAGTGTGGCGAACGCCGCCAGCTTGTCCTCGTCGGTCCCCGAGTCACGCTCGCGCCAGAAGCGCCGGCGGGAGCGCCGGATGTACCAGTTGGTGAGATCGTCGATGAAGTCGATCATCGGGGGGATGACGTCATAGAGGTAATACCCCTCCATCTGCGTGTTGACCCGCCGCACCAGGGTCTGCACCACCGACAGGATCCATTGATCGATCTCCGCCCGCTCCGCCAGGGGAGGGGCGGCGGCGATGTCGGCCATGGAGATCTCATCGGCCTCGGCGTAGGTAGTGAAGAAGGAGTAGGCGTTCCAGTAGGGGAGCATCACGGTCCGTACCACTTCGCGCACCCCCGACTCGGTGAATCGGAGCGGCTCGCCCCGCAGGAGGGGCGAGTTGAGCAGGTAGGCCCGCAAGGCGTCGGCCCCGAAGGCGTCGAAGAGGTTGTTGGGGTCCGGGTAGTTCTTGAGGCTCTTGGACATTTTGCGGCCGTCCTCGGCCAGGATGAGTCCGTTGACCACCCCGTTGCGGAACGGGACTTCGTCGAAGAGGGCGGTGGCCAGCACCACGAGGGTGTAGAACCAGCCGCGGGTTTGGTCGAGCCCCTCGGCGATGAAGTCCGCCGGGAAGCGTTGATCGAACGTGTCGGCATTCTCGAACGGGTAGTGCTGTTCGGCATAGGGCATCGAGCCCGACTCGAACCAGCAATCGAGCACCTCCGGCACCCGGGTCATGGTCCCCGCGCACGAGGCGCAGGGGAAGGTCACCGGGTCGACGAAGTGCCGGTGCAGGTCGGTCAGCTCCACACCGGACAACTCCTTGAGCTGCTCGATCGACCCAACGCACACCGACTCGTCACACTCGTCGCACTCCCACACCGGGATGCAACTGCCCCAGTACCGGTTGCGACTGATCGCCCAATCGCGGGCATCGGCCAGCCAATTGCCAAAGCGGCGGGAACCGATGTGTTCCGGCACCCAGTGCACACCCTTGTTCAGTTCGGCCATCCGGTCCTTGAACGACTCGACTGCCACGAACCAGGTGGGGATGGCTTTGTAGATGAGGGGAGTCCCGGTCCGCCAGCAGAACGGATATGAATGGCGGATCTGGGTGTGGCGCACCATCGCCCCGCTCTCCTTGAGCAGGCGGATAAGAGTGGCGTCGGCCTCCTTTACGTTCTGGCCTTCTACGTCGGGCACCGCCTCGGTGAAGCGAGCTTCCAGGTCGATCGGGTCCACCAACACATCGAGGCCGGCGGCCTGCAACGCGTAGAAGTCGGACTCGCCGTAGGCGGGGGCCATGTGCACCAGCCCGGTTCCTTCGGTGGTGACTACGTCGGGACTGGTGATGATGCGGAAGGCGCCGCGGTCGCGCTCTTCCCCGAAGTAATCGAAGGGTGGTTCGTATGACGCCCCCACCAGCTCGTCGCCGGAGGCCCGAGCGCCAATCGGAGGCCGCTCGTCCGGCCAGTAGAAGTCGACGAGGTCCTCGGCCAGCCAGAACGGGCCGTCCGAGGCGTCCAGCGAAGCGTCTACCCGGGCGTAGGTGACGTCTTCACCCACCGCGATCGCCAGGTTGGCGGGCAAGGTCCAGGGAGTCGTGGTCCAGATGAGGAAGTGGTCGCCTTCCTGGACCGGCCCGTGGGTCTCGAGCGCCCGCACCCGCACGGTGATTGAGGGGTCGTCGACGTCGCGGTAATCCATGTTGGCTTCGAAGTTGGAGAGGGGGGTGGTTGCGCCGAACGAGTAGGGCAGCACTTTGAAGTCCTTATAGATGAGGCCCTTGTCCCACAGCCGGCCAAACACCCACCAGACGGTCTCCATGAAGTCGGTGTCGAGTGTTCGATAGTCGTTTTCAAAATCGATCCACCTGCCGATGCGCCGGGTGATGTGCTCCCAGGTCTCGGTGTTGGCTTGCACCCGCATCCGGCAGGCTTCGTTGAACTTGTCGATGCCGAACTCGGAG
>JAOTYB010000245.1 GCA_029862065.1 Acidimicrobiia bacterium
CTTTCGGGCCAGAGATCCCAAGGTCCTTTTCCACTTCCATTTCGATTGGCAGGCCATGGGTGTCCCAGCCAAAGCGGCGCTGCACTCGATATCCGCGCATGGTCCAGTAGCGGGGCACGACGTCCTTGATCACCCCGGCCAGCAGGTTCCCGTAGTGGGGGCTCCCGGTCGGAAAGGGCGGGCCGTCGTAAAAGGTGTAGGACTTTTCGAGCGGCCGCATGTCGATGGAGGTTTGAAACGCATCGATGCGGTCCCACAACTCGAGGATGCGCGCGTCAACGCTCGGGAAATCGACCTGGGCGGGTACTCGTATGAAGCCTGTTGCCATGTTGCTCTCCGTCTTGACACTGAGCCGGGACGAGTGATGGCCCGCGGTACCACCCGGCTAATCGCCACCCGTGGGTGGCGACCACTTCGTTGTTCGTCGTGTCGTGACGGCCTCGGCGAGGTCTACTGAGCGCCGGAACGCTGTTCTTCTCGCAGCTCGGGGGCGATACCCGCCCGCTGGCGGACCCCGTCAATGCGTCTGAGGAGTGTACCCGGCCGGTTCCGATGCCAACGTATGGGAATGTTTGACAAATTGGAAGGGTTGCCATGTGTTCGTGGTACTGTTCCGCCCCAACTTGGACGATTTGGCCCAATCGGTGGCACTCGAGGCGAGAAAGGGCGAGAAAGAGGGATATGGCTCGCAAGTTGGCAGCGTCGACCGTCAAACGGTTCAGAGAGCAACTGAAAGTTGAGCGCACCCGTCTCGAGGAGATGATCGCCGAGCTCGAGGAGGAGCGCGAGCAAGCGAGGCTCAACGAGACCGCCTCGGAGCGAAACCCCGACATCGATTCGGTTGATGGGGGCACCATGGCCTTCGAGTACGAGAAGGAAATGGCCCTCGTCGAGAACGCCCGAGATTTGCTGCGGAAGGTCGATCACGCGCAAGCGATCATGAAGAAGGGCAAATACGGGATTTGCGAGAGCTGTGGCGCCGCGATACCTCTCGCCCGTCTCCAGGTCCTTCCATACACCACACTCTGCGTGGACTGCTCCGGCAAGCGGTGACCAACCGCAGGTTGACGTTGTCGGTTGCGGCCGCAGTCGTTGCCCTCGACCAACTCACCAAATGGATGGCTCTGTCCGCCTTCGATGACGGGCCAACGGAGGTGATCGGTGATTTCCTCGTGTTTCGGCTGGTTCGCAACCCGGGGGCGGCCTTCAACTCGCTCCAGGGCTCAGGTGTTCTCATCGGCCTGGTGGCGGTGGTAGTCGTGCTGGCCCTCATTCGGCTGAGCGGCTCAACCGAGCACCGATCGGAGGCGCTGGTGTTCGGGCTCATCCTCGGCGGGGCGATCGGCAACCTGGCCGATCGGGCCTTCCGGGGAGACGGCTTCCTCGATGGGGCAGTCATCGACTGGATCGACCTGTGGTTCATCCCCACCTTCAATGTTGCCGACAGCAGCTTGACCATCGGAGCGGTGTTGGCGGTCGTGGTCTCCCTCCTCCAAAAGAGTGATCAATGAGGGAGCGCCCGGTCCCGGCTGAGCTGGCCGACGAACGGCTTGACCGGGTGGTGGCCGTCCTGGCCGACGCCAGCCGGGCCAGTGCCCGCCGGCTCATCGAGTCGGGTGGGGTGACGGTGGATGGGGAGGTGGCAACGGCTCCCGCTCGGCGGGTGCCGGCTGATGCCCGGCTCGGTCTGGCCGACATCGCCCCTCCGGCCCCTCTGGCTCCCGAGCCGATTGATTTCTCAGTTGCCTGGGAGGACGACCACCTGGCGGTGATCGACAAGCCGGCCGGGATCGTCGTCCACCCCGGCGCCGGCAACGCCGCCGGAACTCTGGCGGCCGGGCTCTTGCACCGGTGGCCGCAGATCGAAGGAGTCGGCGACGAGGGACGGTGGGGGATCGTCCACCGGCTCGATAAGAGCACGTCGGGCCTGCTCGTCGTCGCCAAGACCGAGGCGGCCCTCGACGGCTTGCGGGCCATGATCGCTGAGCATTCCGTGCAGCGGACCTATTTGGCGTTGGTCCAGCAGCCGATGCCGATTGAGACGGGAACCATCGATGCCCCCATCGATCGTGACCCGAGCCGGCCGATGCGTCGCCGGGTCCATCCGGCCGGCCGGCCCGCCCGCACCCACTATTCCCAACTGGCGACCTGGCCCGACCACGCCTTGCTGGAGGTGGAGCTCGAGACCGGCCGCACCCACCAGAT
>JAOTYB010000042.1 GCA_029862065.1 Acidimicrobiia bacterium
CGAAACATCCCGACGGTGTCGTCGCCGTCGCAATCCCAGTCTCCGGCCAGGGGGATGTCGCCCGGCACTCCGTAGAAGAAGGTCGACACGGTGCCCGCCTCGTCGGCTACCGACCACTCGCCGGTAATGGAGTCGAATACGGCGACCGGGACGGGTGGGGGCAGGAGGGCTTCACTGCGTCGATAGACGTCCACCACTCCAGACGGCACTCCCTGGGTGGCGATGGCCAGAGTCTCACCGTCGACGGCCACGGCCCCGCCATACAGCAGCGTGCCGTTCAACTCGTTCGTTTCCTCCCAGGAGGGGCTTTCGAACACATAGGCCGAGCCGGCTCCCGGTGCTCCAACCACCAGCTGGGTCCCGTCGACCGAGACCGCCGCTCCAAACAGAGCAGCCGCCGAGGCGTCGGAGGCGACCAGTTTGGTTTGCTCGGACCAGATGTCGGCCAGGTTGCGGGTGAATACATAGGCGCTGCCGCTGCCGGTACCGGCGTCGTCGTTGGCCCTGGCACCGATCACGGCCAGGTCGGCGATCAAGTCGACCTCGTCTCCGAACAGGTCGCCGGGCGCGGCGTCCGAGGCGATGAGCTTGGCTTGTTGCGACCACGCGCCGCCGGTGCCCCGTACGAATGCGTACACGGCTCCCGAGGCATCGCCGGCCGGGTCTTGCTGACTGGCGCCCATCAGGATGGTGTCACCCGAGAGAGCCACCGACGTTCCGGCCAGATCGGCGGCGGCGGCATCGGCGGTAACGAGACGAGTCGTCTCCGTCCACACGTTGCCGGCATCGGCATTGAACACATAGGCGGAGCCGGTACCGGCCGCCGGGGCGCCGATCACAATCGTGTTGCCCGCCAGATCAACCGCCGATCCGAAGTTGATGGCACCCGGGCTGCCGCTCGGCACCAGTCGGGCCGACTGCGTCCACAGCCCCCCCGTGCTGCGGTTGAACACATATACGGCCCCCCGGCCGTCATCGGCGAAGGGAGCACCCGCCACCAGCGTGTCGCCTTCCACGGCGACCGCCGAGCCGAATTGATCAGACGCCGATCCCCCGCTGGCGTTGAGCTTGACGACGAAGCTCCAGGTGCCCTCTTCGCTGCGGGTGTGAACCCACACCGCTCCGGCGTCGACGGCCAGCGTGTCGTCGCCGGGCGCGCCGGTTACCAGAGTCGGATCGTCGAGGGCCACGGCCCGGCCGAAGAAGTCGGCGGGCTCGGGGGGGTCAAAGGCGGCTTCGGGATCCCACGCGAAATCGGCCCCGGCCGCCGAAACAGCGAGCAGAACAGCAACAAATCCGGCCACCAGCGCCAGGCGGAACCCTCCAACACCCATAGCGTTAGCCTACTTGCTCTTCGCGGTCAGCCCGGGAAAGCCCAATTGCCGTAAGGCTTCATACACGGCGATGGCCACGGCGTTTGAGAGGTTGAGACTGCGGCTGCGGGCCACCATTGGGATGCGGGCATAGTCGCCGACCTCCGGTCGGGCCAGCACGTCGCGAGGCAGCCCGTCGGACTCGGGCCCAAACAGCAACACGTCGTCCGGGCGAAACACCAGCTCGGTGTGGGCCTTCGTCCCGTTGCGAGTGAGGGCGATCACCCGGTCGGGCTTGGCATCGATCAGGAAGTCGTCGAGAGAAGGGTGTTCCTTGACGTCGGCCCACTCGCGATAGTCCAGTCCGGCCCGACGCAGCAGCGGATCTTCCAAGCTGAAGCCGAGGGGATGGATGAGGTGCAGTTGGGTGGCCGTGTTGGCGCACAGACGCATGATGTTGCCCGTGTTTGGAGGGATTTCCGGCCGAAAAAGCACAATCTGGAGCATGGCCAGAGCGTACCCGTACCGCGAGACAGCCTGGGCAACCTGAAGTACGGTGATTGGGCTAACACAAGGCGGAGAACATGACCAAGATCATTGTGACCATTGATAGAGACCTGCACGTTGACCTCACCGACGCGGGCCTCGATATCGAGCAAATCTGCCAAACCGCCCTGGAGGCCGAGGCCGTCCACGTCCGCTCCCAGCAGGCAGAAGCCGACGACAATGTCCTGTACCAGCGCGGGTTCGAGGCCGGCTCCGATTGGGCTTCCAACCGGGCAAACAGTTCGGAGCTGACCGAGGTTGCCGAGTGGTCAAAGATCCGCTGGCGCCAGTTCTCGCTGGTGCCGATGCGGAACTCCTTTCCCTACGCCTACTGCGAGGCCGTGCAACTGGATTATCCCCGCCGCCAGGAGGCCTTCTTCTTCACCAACGATGCCTTTACCCGCGGCATGGTCGACGGCGCCGGCGCCGTTCTCTCTCAGGCGTAGTTCTTCGTCGCCGCCGGGGAGAGGCACTTCATGACCTAATCCCCTACGCAGCCGAGCCGGGGCGTGGAACCCTGGGACATCCACGGAGGGAGGACTCGATGCATGAAGTGACCGAGACGATTGAGATTAAGCGACTTCCTGAGGGGGTCCACGCCTTCCTCACCGATCCCGACAACGCCTTGCTGTGGCAGTCCAATCTCATCGACTTCGAGCTGATCGACTCGCGATATGAGAAAGGCTCCATGCTGCGCGGCATGAACAAGGTTGCGGGCAAGAAGGTGGAGTTCGTGGCCGAAATCGCCGAACACGAGCTGGGCAAGCACACCCTCATCAGGAGCACCGAGGCGCCGGTGGGTTTCACGCTTGAGTACACCTTCGCTCCGGCGGCCCTGGGAACCAAGATGACCTACCACATGGAGACAGAGGCCTTCGGCGGGTTCTTCGGCAAACTCGCCGATCCGTTAGTCGTCCGCATGTTCTCCAAGGACGTCCGAGCCAACCTCGAAAAGCTCAAGGAGCTCCTGGAGGCCTAGGCGGACTCAGCCAAGGATGAGCTTGGCGGCCCGCTCGATATAGCCCCACACGTCGGGGCCGGTCGAGTTGCTCACCAGCCCGATAGAGACGCCCGAGTCGGGGAAGTAGGCGTGCGCCGTGCGGAAGCCGGGCACTCCCCCGCCGTGCCACCAAGCGTCGTAGCCAGCGATCGGCGCCACATTGACGCCGAGGCCGTAGTCGGTGTCTAACGCGGGAGTTGACATCTCGGCCAGGCTCTCGGCAGTCAAGAGACCACCATCGACGATGCCGGGAAGCAGCTTGATGAGGTCGGTCACCTGCGACTCGAGGCCACCGCCGGTCCACCCGGCCGACTGAAGAGCAGCTTGCGGCAGCGCGGTGACCACCGCCGTCTCCTCACCGGTCCCGGCCAGGTCGTAATAGCCACTCACCACCGGCTTCGGCGGCTGCTGGGCCGGCGGCAAGTAGGTCTCGGTCATGCCGAGCGGATTGAGCACCCGGGCCGCCAACTCCTGATCGGCAGTGTTCCCGGTGAGCTCCTCGACGAGTTGCCCGGCCAGCAGGTAGGTGGTGGTCCCATACGACCACTCGGTTCCCGGCTCGAATAACAGGCCCTTGCCGAGGGCGAAGTCGATGATCTCGTCCGGCTGCCACTCTTGGGTGAGCCGCCCCAACGTGAGGCTCGAGAAGTCGGAGTCGAGCTCGTAGGCGATCATGCCGGTGGTGTGGTTGAGCAGCATGCGGGGGGTGATGGCTGCCCCCTCTCCGAAGTCGCGATCAGCCCACGACGGGAGCAGCTCGACGAGCGGTGTGTCCAGGTCCAGAAGGCCCTCCTCCTGCAACTGGAGGAGCATCGTGACCGTCGTCATCTTGGTGACGCTCCCAATGCGGAAATAATCGTCGCCCGAGATGGGTGTGCCTTCGGCCTTATTGGAGACCCCAACCGGGATCACCAGGGTGTCTTCACCCGGCGCGCTCACGGCCAGGACCGCGCCGCCCACCTCGTATTCAGCGATCCAGCTGGTGAGCTCGGCCTCCAGGTCGGGAGCTACCGCGGCCAGGCCTTCTTCCACGACCGTGGTGGTGGTTGGCGCCACCGTGGTCGAGGGCGCAGCGGTCGTGGTGGGCCCAACGGTGGTAGTGGGATCGGATTCTGATCCGCTCGCGCCACCGCACGCTGAGGCAACGAGGGCGACGGCGGAGATGAATACGGCGGCGCGAAGCGCCCTTCGTGATTGAGACATGTCGGAGGACTATAGCCAAGCACCACTTGTAGTGTTGGCGCCTGGTGGCGGCCACCTGAGGTGGACCCGGAGATCTGAGGAGAGTGCAGTGCGTCTGGCGTTGGGTGGGCTGGTGGTGGCCCTGGCGACGGTGGCAGCCGGATGCGGTGGCGCCGAGATGTCCCTCACTGAATACGTCGACCGGCTCAACACCCTCAACGAGAAGGCCAATGCGCAAGGAGAAGCCATCATCACTACCGGGACCGGTGCCGTGCTGGTGGCGGAGGGACAGACGTTCCTCGAATACACCCCCAAGGACCTGCAGCTCGCGCTGGAGGCGGCCGGGGAGATCGAGCTCGAATTCCTCGAGGCCGCCGGCGGGATGAACCCTCCGGCTGCCCTCGCAGATCTCCATCGGTTGTGGTTCAACACTGAGTTCACGGCCGCCCGCGAAGCGGTGGCCAGTCGGGCCGGCAGAGTTAATAGCTGGGAGGAGCTGTCGGCCACCCAGGAGATGGCCGACTATCGGGTGGCCCTGGCCGCCGACAAGCAGGTGTGTCTCGACTTCCAGAGCCGACTGGACGCCACTGCCGATCTCGGCGTTTTTGAAGATCTCCCCTGGCTGCCCAGCGAGTTGAGCGAAGTGGTAGAAGCCGCCCTCGGCTGTGAGTGGTGGCCGCAGCAACCGGAGAACATGTATCGGCCGTAGGCCGGGAATGGGGAGCTCATTGGAACTTGGAATAACCAGCTTCGCCGAGACCATCCCCGACGCATCATCCGGGGAGACCGTGAGCCATGGGGAGCGCCTGCGCCAGGTGTTGGAGGAGATCGCGCTGGCCGAGCGGGTGGGCTTGGATGTGTATGGCCTCGGTGAGCACCATCGGCCGGACTTCGCTTCGTCCTCCCCCGCCACGGTCCTGGCGGCGGCCGCCGGTCGGACGTCGACGATCCGGTTGTTTCCGGCGGTTTCGGTCCTCAGCACGGACGATCCGGTTCGGGTGTTCCAGCAGTACGCCACTCTTGATCTCGTCTCCTCGGGACGGGCCGAGTTGCTGGTCGGTCGGGGTTCCTTCATCGAGTCGTTCCCGCTGTTTGGGTACCAGCTCGACGACTACAACGAGCTGTTCGCCGAGAAACTCGATCTGCTACTCCAGATCCGCGACAACGAGGAAGTCACCTGGTCGGGCCGCTTCCGATCACCCATCCACGGCCAAGGGATCTATCCCCGCCCCGAGCGGCCGCTGCCCATCCGGGTAGCCGTCGGTGGGACGCCCGAGTCGATCGTCCGCGCCGCCACCCGCGGCCTCCCGGTGGCCCTGGCCATCATCGGCGGCACCCCCGACCGCTTCCGGGCCCTGGCCGAGCTACACCGACGCACCCTGATTGACTCAGGATTCGACCCGGCCGAAGTTCCCTTGTCGGTGCACGGTCACGGTTACATCGCCGACACCACCGAGCAAGCTGCTGAGGAGTTCTACCCGTCCTACGCCGCAGCTATGACCCGGATCGGCCAGGAGCGGGGTTGGGGGCCAATGACCCGCCAGCAGTACAACCTCATGCGCGACCCCGGGGGCTCGCTGGTGCTCGGCGATCCCGACACGGTGGCGGCCAAGATCCTGCGGTGGAAAGAGATCCTCGGTGTCACCCGCTTCGAGCTCCACGTGAGCGTTGGAACCCTCCCCCACGACCAGGTACTCCGCAGCATCGAGCTGCTCGGCACCAAGGTGGCACCCCTCGTCCGGGACTGAGGGATGACCGTGTCCAAGCTGCGCCAGGCTGTGACGGAGTACTGTGCGAGGGCACACGGGTTCGAAGCTGGCGGACCAACCTGAACCAGGTCCGGAAAGAAGGAACCACATGCCGTTGTATATGGACCGCCATGACACGCCCGGAGCGAGCGCCCAAGAGGTTGCTCAAGCCCACGCGGCGGACATCGAGGTGTCGGCCAAGCATGAGGTGAAATTTCTCTCCTATTGGTTCGACGAAGAGCATGGGGGCGTCTACTGCTTCGCCAAGGCCCCCGGGGCGGAGAATGTGACGGCTGTGCATCAGGAGTCCCATGGGCTCCTCCCCAATGAAATCATCGCGGTTTCCGAAGACGACGTACTTCGATTCCTGGGCGGGATCCAGGATCCCGTCGACCACTCAGAGGTTAAGAATCCGTTCCGGACGATTCTGTTCACCGACCTTGAAGGATCAACCTCCCTATTGCAGGACGTCGGAGAGTCGGCGTTCATGGTGTTGCTTACCGAACATGACCTGATCATTCGCCGGGCGCTGGCCGCCTCCTGGGGCAGCGAGGTGAAGCACACAGGCGACGGGATCATGGCGTCTTTTGAGGATGCGGCTCATGCTCTGAGATGCGCCGCGACAATCCAGGATGGTTTCGATGGGCGGAGCGATGCCGGCGAGAAGCCCGAACTGCGAGTCCGGGTCGGTTTGGCCGCCGGCGAACCCGTTCGGCACAACGACGACATCTTCGGTTCGGCGGTGAACCTGGCCAGCCGCATCTGCGATGCTGCCGACGCTGGTCACATCCTCGTCTCCGACGTGGTCCGCGACCTCGGCGTCGAAGAGGGCTTCTCCTTCGAGGCGGCCGACGAGCGAGCTCTCAAGGGGTTCACCGAGCCGATAGAGGTTTTCGAACTGGTGAGGTAGCGGTTCACGCCCTCATACTCAGCCCAGCAAGTCCTAGTTCCGATGGTGGGCGGTGGCGTCATGGGCATCGGATAGCCCGTGGGGATTGACGTGAATAAGCGCGCTTATCGGGTGGCTGAATTGGTGATGTAGGGCATGTTCAACGTTGTGCGCAGTGTCATGACCCACCTTCACGGTATGGTCAGCGTCGACTGCAATCGACGCAGCGATACGCAACTGATGACCGTGCCATCGGACCCGCAGATCGGCGACATCACGGACACCGGGAACAGTGCGGATGGTGGCTTCGACCTCATCGACGATCTCCGGCTCGATCCCATCGAGCACCCGGCGCGACATTCGTCTGGCCGAACGCGCCATCAACCACAGGATTGCACTGGCTACCACGAGGCCGGCCACTGGATCGACCCACGCCGCGCCGAACGCCGCCCCGAGCCCTGCGGCGACTACCGCCAGGGAGGTAAAGGCGTCAGTGCGGGCGTGATGTCCGTCGGTGATCAGAGCTTCTGAGCCAATCGCACAGCCTGCTCTGATGCGATACCGGGCGACAAGCTCGTTCCCTGCCGCCCCAACGATGCCGGCTGCAATCACCCACGGGATGTGGTCCATGAGCCGTGGCTCGACAAGACGTCGAATTGACTCCCAAATCACCAGCGCTGCTGATGCGCCAATCGCAGCCACTATGAGCAGCCCGGCGGCATCTTCGGCGCGGTTGAACCCGTAGGTATACCGCCGGGTGGGGCGACGCCGTCCCAGCGAGAATGCGATCCACAACGGGATCGCCGTTAACGCGTCGGTCAGGTTATGCAACGTGTCGGAAAGAAGCGCCACCGAACCACTGAACACAACGATCACTGCCTGAATGCCCGCAGTGATACCCAGGCCAAGCAACGAGAACTTGGTGACTCGAATGCCTACCGCCCCCGAATCCATCACACCGCCCGTGCTGGACCCGTGATCGTGGTCGTGGCTCAGCAGATGACCCACCCGATGCCGAAGACGACCCCACCAAGAACCGGATCGTCCGGCATCATGCTCGGTATCAGGCGGTGTGTTCATACTCGAACCAAACGCTAACCAATCACCACTGGGGACTGGCGCAACCGGTGTTGGAGAATCGGCCACCGGTGGGAACGCAGACCTAGCTCGCTCAGAATTCGCGGTGTCGGAGAACTGATTTCGCGCTTTGGCAACGCGTGGAGACTGCACAAGTGGGGAGCCGATTCGCAGCTTGTCGACGATGGTCCGCGAGTTTGATTGGGAATGACGTCTCAGTCTGCGGCGGTAGATTTCGGATGTGGTCGCAGCTGGGGAGTTCAACGAAGTATTCGACGAGGTCGTCGCCAAACCTTTGCTAGCGATTGGGGCTCGAGCGCGTGCTCGGCAGCATCGAAAGGTACGGCTCCGACACATGGATTGAGCAACGCTGGATTGCCGACCTCCAAGAATCACTGCGGCGCGAAATGGAGAGTGGCGACCGATAGCGAAGGTCGACCATCGGCCGCCAACGGACGACGGGGACCAAGTGTCGGAGAGCTGATAGCGCGCTTTGGCAACGCATGGAGGCTGCAGGAGTGGCCAAGGATGGTGGCTATTGAGACCCAGGTGTGATGACCCTACGCACGAGACAGGTGGCCCGCCATGGAGGATTCCAACGACCCCGAGTCGACCGAGACTGTTATGGTCAGCCCACAGGCCTATCGAGGATCACCTCGTCGGGCATCATGCCGAGGAGGGGAGCCTCAATGTACATGCTCGCAATCAATCACGCCGTGGCCGATTTCGACAAGTGGAAGGCTGTATACGACACCTTTCCTCCCACCACCGACGGCGCCGCGTTTGCACGGGTGAACAGGAACGTAGACGACGGGAACAACGTGACCGTTGTTGCCGGGTTCACATCGATGGAGACCCTCAAAGCGTTCATCGACGACCCCGAACTGAAGGCACGAATGATGGAAGCCGGCGTAACCGGAGCGCCTCGCATCGAGATCTTTGAGGAAGTCGACGTCATCCAGGCCTAGCCGGACAAGCCCCGGACCGAGGACCGCCACGCAACTCCCACGCACCACGCAGTTTGGCGGGGCCAAACTGCAAAGGAACTCGCCGTAGGCGAGTTCGGTCGCCGACACGACAACGGGCGGCGAGTCGGTCGAGGCCGTCCGCTGCGACCACTTGGTCCCGCAGCTCGAGATTCTCACGTCCGGTCTACTGGACGACACGCTCAACCGCAGTCTCTCGGCGAATAGGTGGGCTGCCGCACACTCGGCACCGTCACCAGGACGGGTGGCGGTGCCTCGATCGTATGCCGCTGCTAAGGCAGCGTCTGCAGGTAGGTGAGGATGTCGATGATCTCCTGTGAACCCCAGCCGTTGGTGAGCTGGGCCGGCATCGCCGGGTTGCTGCCGGGGTGGCCGAACAGGATCTTGTGGGCAACCTCCCACGGGTTGTCGGCCGAGAGCCCCCCGACATACTCGGGATCGTCCGCATCACCGAAGTTCACCTGGGTACCGTCGTCGCCGTGGCACGCCACACACGTTGACGCATACAGCGCCTCCCCGGCGGCAAGGTCACCGCCGATCGGTGCCTTGGTCTCCAGGTCGATGAGCACGCTCATGTCCACGAGGCCGGTCCGTATAAACGCCACCAGAGCAGCGACGTCCTCTTCGCCGAGGAAGGCACTGAAGTCGTGCTCGGCGTCGAACTGTCCAGTCAGCTGGGCGATGATGTCATCGGCTGACTTGTCCTGGGCGGCAAAGATCCCAGGGAAGCCGGTGAAGTGAGACCCGGAGGCGTAGGCGCCCGCACTGCCCTGGTAGTCCCACCCGTGGCACTCCTTGCACCGCCAGGTGTCCCCACCGCTGCGCTCGTTGGTGGTTTGACGCGCCCAGACCGGATTGTCGTCGGTCGGCTCATCCACGCCAGCCACCACCCACCACTTGTCGTAGAGGAGGCCACCCAACACTGCGGCCTCAGCATCGACCGCTTCGGTCGGCAGAGTCTGGGCATAGGCGACCACATCCCGCACATGTTCCAGAGTCCAGGGGACGGCTTCGGAGGCAGGCATCGGCGGGTTAGACCCGGGCTGACCGTATCGGACCTTGTGGAAGAATTCCCACGGGTTGCCAACCGCGATGGTGCCGAGGTATTCGGGGTCGTCGTCGTCGCCGAAGTTGATCTGAGTGCCGTCGGCGCCGTGGCACGCAACACACGCTTCCCTGTAATGGGCTTCACCGTTGGCCACGTCGGCGCCGATGATGCTCTTGTCTGCATCGATGAACTGCCCGTAGTCGGCCAGGCCTTCCCTGATGAAGGCCACCAGGTCGGCGATGTTCTGCTCGGTGAGCAGCGAGGAAAAATCGTGGTCTCCCGTGGTCATGGCAGCCGTCAGATCGGCCGCGCTCTTCCCTTGCGAGTCGAACACTCCGGCGAAACCGGTGAAGTGGGAGCCGGAGCCGTAGGCGCCGTCAGCCCCTTTGTAATCCCAGCCGTGGCACTCCTTGCACCGCCAGGTGTCACCCCCGCTGCGAGTGTTGTCGGACTGCGTCGCCCACAGCGCCTGGTCGGTGGTCGGCTCATCCACGCCGGCTACCGACCACCACTTGTCATACAGGAGGCCACCGGCGAGCGCACTTCCTGCGGGAAGGGCCGGGGTGGTAGTGGTCGGGGCTACCGTGGTCGTTGTCGCCCCCGCGGTGGTGGTCGTGTCCTCGGCGTCGTCGTCATCGCCCCCGCAGGCGGCCACCACCAACACACACGCGCAAAACAGAGCTACCCAACGCAACTTCGCCATGATCTTCCCCTGGCCCGGTTCGGAAGACCGTATAGCACTTCGACCTCGCCCCCATAGAGTCCTTTGGCCCTGATCTAGTCGGCGGCGCCGGCCCGAACCCACTCAACGATGAGTGCACGTCGGCCTCTGGCAGAATCCCACCGGCGGCTTGCATCTTTCCGATCTTCACCGGCCGCACAGATCGGCACATATAGGGCGGGCCGTTTAGGGACGCACTCAATCGGACTGGCTCGGTTGCAATCCCCGATCTGCCTCAATTAGCCAACGAACACCCATAAGAAAACCCCCATGGTGATAGGGGGCTTCCGCGGTGTCGGAGAGAGGACTCGAACCTCCACGGGCTTGCGCCCACTAGGCCCTCAACCTAGCGCGTCTACCAATTCCGCCACTCCGACGTGGGTGGGTGAGTATATCGACGGCCCCCTTGGTTCTTCGCAGCCTCCCCCACCCCGACTGCGCCCTCAAGGGAGGGAGCCCCTCTAGCGGATGAGTGTTAGCCAGAAGGTGGTGATGCCGAACACGATTGCTACCGCGATGGTGAGGCGGTCGAGGTTGCGTTCCATCACCGGAACCTGGCTGATGGGGCCCATGCCGCCGCCGAACATGTCGGACATACCCCCACCCTTGGCTGAGTGCAGGAGCACGAGGATGATCAGCCCGATCGAAACGAGCATGTGAGCGGCGAGTAGGAGGCTTTCGAGCATGAGATGACCTGTTGGTGAGGGAGAATCCTAACCCAAACCCTTGCCTCGAGCGGGCCGCTTAGGTTCGCGACCGATCTCGGGAGTTTGCGGGCTCGGGTGATCGGTCGTCGCCGGTGTCGGCCACAGCCGCGCCCGAGGCTATCTCCTCGACGAGATAACAAGCCGCCCAGTGATCCTCGCCGACTTGGTCGAGAGGCGGGTGATCGTTGGTGTTGCAGGGATCCTCCCTGGCAAACGGGCAGCGGTCGTAGAAGCGGCAGCGCGCTTGGGGGTTGATCGATCGGGAGATACCTCCCTTGATCTCCACCGGCGGTCGCTCGATAGTGGGATCGGGTACCGGGACCGCCGAGATCAGCGCCTTGGTGTAGGGATGGCGGGGATTGGCCAGCAACTCCTCGGTGGGAGCCAGCTCGACAATCTTGCCCAGATACATCACGGCGATCCGGTCGCACATGTAGCGGGCCACGGCCAGGTCGTGAGTGATGTAAAGGTAGGAAACATTGAGGTCCTGTCCGAGTTTGAGCATGAGGTCCATGATCGAGATGCGGATGCTGACATCCAGCATCGAGGTTGGCTCATCTGCCACAACAAAGGTGGGATCGACCACCAACGCCCGGGCGATGGCTACTCGCTGACGCTGCCCACCCGACAGCTCGTGCGGATAGCGAAAGATAAACGACTCCGGTGGCGTGAGACCCACCAGCTGCAGCAACTCGGCCACCCGGACTTCCCGCTCGGCCACCGAGCCGATGTTCTGCACCGTCAATGGCTCACTGATGGTGTCGTAGATCGTGCGGCGGGGGTTCATCGACTCGAATGGGTCCTGGAAGATCATCTGTGCACGAGACCGGAAATCCTTGAGGTCATCTTTGGCCGTAATCGCCGTGATATCGACCGGCTCACCGTCCTTCTCTATGAGCACCTGTCCGCCCGTCGACTCCAACAGCTTCAGCAGAATCCGGCCGGTCGTGGTCTTTCCGCACCCGGACTCACCGACCAAGCCCAGGCTTCCGCCCGGTGGAATGTCGAAGCTGATCCCGTCAAGTGCGTGAACGAAGTCAGTTGCCTTGCGGAACACACTCTTCTGTACCGGGAACCTCTTCTCGAGCTCACTAACACGGACGACTGGATGGGTCACAGCACATCTCCTGCCTGAACGCCAACCGGAACCTTCTCCCAGTTCCAGCAAGCCACGAGATGGCCGTCGCCGATGTCCTCGAGCGGCGGCTCTTCCTCATGGCACCGGTCGGTGGCAAACGGGCAGCGGGGGTTGAAGCGGCAGCCGGACGGGGGGTCGAGCAGATTGGGAGGCTCCCCTTCCAGGGGCGCCAGCTTGCGGCGGGGCCCGGTGATAGACGGGGTGGATGACAACAGCAGCCACGCGTACGGGTGGCGCATTCCTCCAAAGATGGTCTTAGTGGTGCCGTACTCAACGATCTTGCCCGCATACATCACCGCCATGGAGTCGGTCACCTCGGCAATGACCGCCAAGTCGTGGCTGATGTAGATGATGGACATCCCCAGCTCTTCCTGGATGCGCTTCAGCTCCTTGAGGATGAGGTCCTGGACGATGACATCGAGGGCGGTGGTCGGCTCGTCGGCGATGATGATCTGCGGATTACACGACAGCGCCATGGCGATGACCGCCCGCTGGCGCATGCCTCCGCTGAACTCGTGGGGATACCGGTCCATCATGTCCGGGTTGAGGCCCACCGTCTGAAACAACTCAGCGATTCGATAGCGAACGTCGGCCTTGCTCAGTTGCTCGGGCCAATGGATGTCGAGCGCCTCTTTGATCTGATCACTGATGCGGTGGACCGGATTCCAGGTGTTCATGGCCCCCTGGAACACCATCGACATCTCGTTCCACCGATGGCGGCGCATCTCCTCCTCGGATAGTTCAACCAGGTTGGTGCCGGCCAGGCGGACTTCGCCGTTGACGATCTCGCCGTTCTCGGCCTGGAGTCGAAGCAACGAAAGCGCGATTGAGCTCTTGCCACAACCGGACTCTCCCACCAGCCCGAGCGCTTCACCCTTGTGGAGAGTGAAGTTCACGTCTTCGACTGCGGAAACCTCTCCTTGCTTGACCTGATACCGCATGATCAGGTTCTCGACTTCCAGCAGGGGGCTCCCAACGGGGACGTCGGCACCGCTCCTGATCGCTCCGAGGTCGGTAGTCATAGGCAGCGACTACCGGGCCCGCAGCCGCGGATTGATCACTTCATCCATGCCCCGGCCAACCAGAAAGAAGGCGGCGGCCAGCAAGGTGACCGATATGCCGGCCGGTAGCAATAGCCACCAGAACTCGAACCCGGCCAGGGTGTAGCCACCGGTGTGGGATAGCTGAATCATCAGACCCCAACTCATGTCGACGTTCAGTAGTCCGAGGAACGAGAGCGTCGCTTCCAGGCTGATGGCTTCAGTAACGGTGAACATCATGTACAGGAAGCTGAGCGGAAGCACGTTCGGGATGATGTGCCGAAAGATGATGAACCCGTGGCCGCCTCCGGCCACCCGGGCGGCGTCGGTGAAGGGCTTCACCGTGACCTGTAGTGCCTGGGATTTCAAGATGATG
>JAOTYB010000180.1 GCA_029862065.1 Acidimicrobiia bacterium
GTGCTTCAGCCTCTCGGGCCGCAGCCTCCTCAGCTTCCCTAGCCGCAGCCTCCTCCGCCTCGCGGGCCGCAGCCTCTTGAGCGTCTTGGTCTTCGGCCGGTTCTTCAGCCTGGTCTTCGGAGGCTTCGGCCTCGCCGGCGGCCTCGTCGACTGCGGGCTCGTCGTCATCCTCGATGCCGGCGATCTCTCGCTCGGCTTCAGAAAGAGTCAGGCTCTCGTCGTATGGCCACTCGTCTTCCGGGGGCGACTCGGGCGCGACCGATTGGAAGTCCGGCGACCATGGATCACCCGGATGAGTTCCGCCACCCTCATTCGTCGTCAAGAATCCGCCCTCACACCTCGAGTAGTTCGGTTTGTTTGTGTTCGAAGAGTTCGTCGATGCGCGCGACGTACTTATCGGTAAGTGCTTGCAAGTCCTTCTCGGCCCGGCGAATGTCGTCTTCGGATATCTCCGAACTCAGGTCCTCCAGTTGATCTTTGTGCGGGCGCCGGATGTTGCGGATGGACACCTTGCCCTCTTCCGCCAGGTTGTGGACCACCTTGACGAGCTCCTTGCGTCGCTCCTCCGTCAGCGGGGGGAACGCCAGGCGGATGACGTGGCCATCGTTGGCGGGCATCAGACCGAGCCCGGAGACGGAAATGGCTTTCTCGATCTCGCCCAGCGCACCCGGGTCGAACGGCGTCACCACCAGCATGGTCGGCTCCGGGACTGCGAAGGAAGCGAGCTGCTGCAACGGTGTGGCCGTCCCGTAGTAGTCGACCGAAACCCTGTGCAAGATGCTCGGGTTGGCCCGACCAGTCCGGACGGTGCCGAATTCGTTCTGCACATGCTCGACGGCCTTCACCATTCCCGCCTCGGCATCGGCCAAAATCTCTTCAATCATCGCACCAACGTCCCTATCGACTCGCCTCGCACTGCCCGGGGGATGTTTCCGGGGGTGGTGAGGTTGAACACCCGAATGGGTATCTCGTTATCCATGCACATGGTAATTGCCGTGGAGTCCATGACGTTCAGCCCCTGGGAAATGACGTCCATATAGGTCACGTCCGTTAGCAACTTGGCATCGGGATTCGTCATTGGATCATCGTCGTACACGCCGTCCACCTTGGTCGCCTTGAGTACGGCACTGGCGCCGATCTCGGCGGCACGCAGAGCTGCGGTCGTGTCCGTCGTGAAGAACGGATTGCCCGTGCCGGCCGCCAGGATGACCATTCTGCCCTTTTCGAGGTGGCGGATGGCACGCAACCGAATGTATGGCTCGGCGACCTGCTGGATCGTGATGGCGGTTTGGACCCGGCTGGGAATGCCTTGGCGATCGAATCCTTCGCGGAGCGCGAGGGCGTTGATGACGGTTGCCAACATGCCCATGTAATCGGCCGAGGCCCGGTCCATGCCGTCGGCGGCGGAGCTAACGCCCCGAAAGATGTTGCCACCACCCACCACGACGGCGATCTGATAGCCCTCGGCGTGAACTTCGGCCAGCTCGGCCGCTACCCGATCGATCGTCTTGCGATCGATTCCGTAGTTGAGCTCCGGGTCGGCGAACGCCTCACCCGAAAGCTTGAGTACGACCCTCCGCTGGTCGGCTTCCGACACTAATTTTCTCCCAACGCCACCCGAGCGATTGCCCCGACCGTGATCTTTTCTCCCAGGCGGGCGGTCAGATGCTCGAGCATTGCCTCCACGGTACCTTCGAACTTCTGCGGATTGACGAATTCCTGCTCATACAGCACGTTGTCTGAGTAGAACGACCCGAGCTTGCCGGCCACGATCTTCTCAACCACCTCCGGCGGCTTGCCCTGTTCGGCGGCCTGAGCGGCGAACAACTTGCTGGCCTCATCGATTGCGATGTCCGGCACCTGGTCGCGAGTCACCCATTGCGGGCGAGCGGCTGCCAGATGCATGGCGAGATCGCGGGCCGTGTCCTGGAACTCCTCGCTCTTGGCGACGAAGTCGGTCTCGCATCGAAGCTCTACAAGGCAGCCCATTACCGGTCGTTCCGTTTGGAAGTGGAGATAGTGCCCGATGCTGCCGGTGTCGGTGGTCCGGTCGGCTCGCTTCTTGGCGTCGGCCAAACCTTTCACTTGGAGGATCTCCTTGGCCTTCTCCGTGTCGCCATCGGCCTCGATGAGCGCCTTCTTGGCATCCATCATTCCCGCACCGGTTGCTTTGCGCAGGTCGGCGACCTGCTTCGCCGAGATCTCAGCCATTGGCCGGCTCCCCGGTCTCGGGCGCAGCCGCTTCCGGCTCGGCGCTGGCAGTTTCGGCAGCCGGAGCATCGGCGATGGGAGCTTCCGTCACCGCCTCGACGGGCGCCGCGGGTGCTGCGGCTTTTTCAGCGGCTACCGGAGCTGGCTCGTCTGCTGAGTCATCGCCCTCGGCTGTCGCCTGAGCCCGCGCCTCAAAGCGCGCTCGGCCGGCCAGGCAGGCCGCCGAGATCGAGTCTGCGAACAGCTGAGCAGACCGGATGGCATCGTCGTTGCCGGGAATGACGAACGTGATCGGATCGGGGTCGCAGTTGGTGTCGACCAGGGCAATGATCGGCAGACCGAGGCGGGTCCCTTCCTTCACGGCAATGTGCTCGGTGAGGATGTCGATGATGAATAGGGCATCGGGGGCCCGGGTGAGGTCCCGCACCCCACCAAGGTTGTTGACCAGCTTGGCCTTCTCGCGACGAAGACGGATACGTTCCTTCTTGGGCAGCGACTCCATCTCGCCCGAATCGTCCATACGCTCTAGCTCTTTCATATAGAGAATGCGCTTGTGGCTCGTCTTGAAGTTGGTGAGCATGCCGCCCAACCACCGGTTGTTGATATACGGCATGTCGGCCGCCTCGGCGGCGTCGGCGATGATGTGCTGGGCTTGTTTCTTGGTCCCGACGAATAGAACGATGCCGCCTTTGGCGGTGAGCTCTTCGATAAAGGCGTAGGCCTCTTGTAGCTGGCTGAGGGTCTGGCGCAGATCGACGATGTGGATCCCGTTACGGTCCCCGAACAAATAGGGGCTCATCTTGGGATTCCACCGGCGGGTCTGGTGTCCAAAGTGGACGCCGGCCTCCAGCAGCTGCTTCATGGTCACGGTGGACACAGCTGATTCTCCTTGATTTGGTTGTTCCTCCGCCCGCCCAAAGACAGTCCCGGAGCAAGCTCCGACCACGGACCGCCGGCGGCAAGGCGTGTGTGATGTGCGGCAGTGTAACCAACTAGCTGCCAGCCGCCAGCTGCCAGCGTTCAGGCAAGAGATCGAGCGGGTGGTCGGCCCCTGGGAGACCTCGACATAGATGGCGGATGGCTGGCGGCTGGGAGCCGGCAGCTCTCTTTTCATCCGCCTTTGAAGATGGGCTCCATCATGCGGTTGCGCAGGCTCATGACCGACTTGGTGTGGATCTGACACACCCGGGATTCGGTCACACCGAGCACGTCTCCGATCTCGGCCAGCGTGAGACCTTCGTAGTAGTAGAGGGTGACCACCAGGCGGTCGCGTTCGTTGAGGCGGTTGATGGCCTCGACCAGCCCCCGCCGGGTCTCATCGGTCTCAAACTCGGCCACCGGATCGGCAGCTCGCGGATCCGGCAGCAGGTCGCCGACGGACGCCGAATCTCTTTCGGACGTGTTGAGCAGCTCGTCGAGGGCAACCAGGCCG
>JAOTYB010000181.1 GCA_029862065.1 Acidimicrobiia bacterium
GGATGCTGCCAAGCCGGGAGAGGCCACGAGATCGAAGCGGCGCTCTTCGGCGAAGCGTTCCACCACTGCCAGGTCGGCTGCGGAGAACCCGTCTGGCTGCACCATGACGAGCACGGTCGAATAGCCGCGCAAGGCCACGATGGCCTGCTCGGGGTCGGCCCCGATGCGGCGAGAGGCCTGGGCGGCGAGCGCTACGAGCCGGGTTTCCTCGGACGGCGGTGTCTGCAGCCAACGCATCGCTACCAGCAACCCTCCAGGCCGGAGGCGGGCGAGGTAGCTGTCGAAGGCCTCCACCGTCAGCGAGTAGTCCTCGGCCAGGCTGTAGGCGCCGGAGGTCACCGGGCGGTAGGGAGCGGTGAGGGCGAGGTCGATGAGATCGAACTCGCGACTGGTCCGCTCGACGTAGCTGCGGGGGTCGTCAACCACCACCTGCACCCGGGGATCTGCGTACGGGTTGGGGGCAGCCGCATCCGCCGCCGCCAGCGCGAGCTCGTTGGGTTCGACCGCCACGATCGATTTGGCCCCGGACGCCAACCCCACCAGCACGTTGAGGCCGCCTCGAGGTTGAAGTACCAGCGCCTCGGCTTCGGGCCGAAGCGAGAACGGAAGCGAGCCCAAGAGGTAAGGCACGAATTCGGCATCGGAGGCCTCTACCCGGGGAATCGGGCTGAGGTCGTCGGCATCGAAGGTCACACCATCCTGAGGCGGTGGGTTGCCGAGGTAAGTGAAGGACAAGCCGGGCAGGGATCGGATCGACTCGCTGGTGACGAAGTCGAGCCGGGAGGCGGCGTTCCATTCGGTGGACACAACCTCGGTGTCGGGATATCGCGACACCGCGCTGAGCGCCTTGTACGGCGAGAGCCGCACGTCGAGGGCTCCCGGCGCGATAACGGCAACGACCACCAACAGAGCGCTAAGAGCTGAACCCATGGCCACCCACAAACGCCGGCGGGGCATGGAGGCCGTGGCGAAGACGGTGGCCGCGGCCGCGGCGCAAAGTGCGGCTAGCACCACCACCCCTTCGCCGCCAAGTCGGGACAACCCCCCGAGCGCCAGCAAGGCCCCAGCGCCGGAACCGGCCAGGCTGGCCGCGTAGATGCGGTGGGAGGGAACGGGGTGCGGCTGGTCCCAGCCGGCCAGCAGCGTCCCGATGACCGTTCCGCCGAAGAAGAAGGGCACAGCCAGCGCTAGGTAGTAGGCGATCAGGTAGAAGATCTGACGCCGGTCCCAGGCGATACTGAACGAGTCGAAGGGCAGCCGGTTGATGACGAGGTAGGCGCCGAGGGTAGTGACTGCTTGCGCAAGGGCCAGGATCGCCCAGCGTCGAGGTCCGCCGCGGCCAAGCCGGGGGAACACGGCGAGAGCGGTGCCGCTAGCCCCGAACCCGAGCAGTGCCAGGCTCACCGTCATGAAGGCGAAGTGATAGAACTGACTCACGGCGAAGATGCGGGTGAGGACGACCTCGAAGACGATCACCGCCGCCGAGGAGGCCGCCACCCCGACGTACATCGGCCAAGTCGGGGGTGGCTCTGCTGTCGTGGTGAGCTGTCTCTCGGTACGGTCCACTCGGAGTCGGCTCGTGGCCATGACGGTGCCCTCCTCAATGCACAGCTTCGCCCAGAGTTGCAAGCACCGCAAGGGCGTCACGGCTCATATCAGGAGGTCTCCTCCGGATACGGGATTACGCTAAAGGGATGAGGTCGGTGACGACCCCGCTGGACTCGACCTTCGTGTTGGACGACTTCGAGCCGGCCTACCTCTCCACCTGGCGCAACGGCGGCTTTGCTGCCAAGGTCGATGCCGCTCTGGCCGAGCTCGTCGAGTGCCGCGCCTGTCCCCGCGACTGCGGAGTCGACCGGACCGGAGACGGTCGACCTCTATGCCATGTGGGTCGCCATGCCCGGGTGGCGTCGGCCTTCGCCCACTTTGGCGAGGAGGACTGCTTGCGGGGATGGAAGGGCTCGGGAACCATCTTCTTCTCTTACTGCAACCTCCGGTGTGTCTTCTGTCAGAACTGGGATGTTTCCCAGGCGCCGGCGGGGATTGAGTGCACCGCAGAAGAGATTGCCGGCATGATGCTCGAGCTTCAGGACCGTGGCTGTCACAACATCAACCTGGTCACACCCGAACACGTCGTTCCCCAGGTGGTCGAGGCGGTGGCGGCGGCGGTGCCCGCAGGCCTGTGTCTACCGATCGTCTACAACACCAGCGGCTATGACGCCTTGGGATCGCTGCGTCTCATGGAGGGCCTGGTCGACATCTACATGCCCGATTTCAAGTTCTGGGAGCCGGAGACGGCGCGGCGACTGGGCCGGGCACGTGACTACCCCGACGTTGCCCGGGCCGCCATCTCCGAGATGCAACGCCAGGTGGGGGTTCTTCGCTTCGACGATGAGGGGCTGGCCAAGCGCGGCCTGTTGGTGCGCCACCTCGTGATGCCGGGTCAGGGCGCCGAGGCGGCATCCATCTTCCGCTGGCTGGCCACCGAGCTGTCCGTGGACACCTACGTGAACATCATGGGCCAGTACCGGCCGACACATAGAGTTCCCGGCAACCCCCGATACGCCGACATCGATCGTTCTCCGCTGCGGGGAGAGATGGAGGCGGCCCTCGCCGCCGCCGGCGACGCCGGCCTGTGGCGCTTGGACGAACGATCATGACCACCGATGCCTCCTCGCTGGGTCCCGCCGATTCGATCGTGTCGACCTCCTACTGGCACGAGCTGGACGACGGGCGGGTGCAGTGCGATCTCTGCCCCCGTTTCTGCAAGCTGCGGGATGGGCAGCGGGGACTGTGCTTCGTGCGAGCCCGAGGCGGCGACGAGATCGTGCTCACCACCTACGGACGGTCGAGCGGTTTCTGTGTCGACCCCATCGAGAAGAAGCCGCTCAATCACTATCTGCCCGGCACCCCGGTCCTGTCCTTCGGCACCGCAGGGTGCAACCTGGCCTGCCGTTTCTGCCAGAACTGGGACATCTCGAAAGCCCGCCAATACGACACTCTTGCCGACCAGGCGTCACCCGAGACCATCGCGCGGGCCGCCCTCGATCTGGGATGCCGCTCGGTGGCGTTCACATACAACGACCCGGTCGTCTTTCATGAGTACGCCATCGACGTGGCCAAGGAGTGCCGCGCCGTTGGCCTGAAGTCGGTGGCGGTGACGGCCGGGTACGTGTGTACCGAGCCGCGGGCCGAGTTCTACAGCCACATCGATGCCGCCAACGTCGACCTCAAGGCGTTTACCGACGACTTCTACAAACGGCGCTGCGCAGGCCATCTGCAACCGGTGCTCGACACGCTTGAGTACATACGACACGACACCGACGTATGGCTGGAGATCACCACGCTGCTGATCCCGGGTCTCAACGACTCCGCCGATGAGCTGCACCGGCTGACGGCGTGGGTGGCGGAGCACCTCGGTCCCGACGTTCCCCTGCACTTCACTGGGTTCCATCCCGATTTCAAGATGCTGGACCGGCCGTCGACCCCCTCTCAGACCCTGGCCGAGGCCCGTGAGGTCGGCCTCGCCAACGGGCTGCGCTATGTCTACACCGGCAACGTGTTCGACCCCGCCGGACAAACCACGTACTGCGGCGGCTGTGGAGCGGCCCTCATAGAGCG
>JAOTYB010000182.1 GCA_029862065.1 Acidimicrobiia bacterium
TGGTCCGCTACTGGGCCGGAGACATCTTCTACGACCTCGACGCCGTCCTCGACGGGATCAAGAACCTCGTCTCCCCTCCCTGAGAGAGGGGTGGCTTCGCCGAAGGCGGAGACCGGGAGGGGGAGACGGCAGGGCAGCAATGTGATTCGTACCACCCTCTCCCCCCATCCGACCCGGCCTCCGGCCGGCCCACCTTCCCCTGTAGGGGAAGGAGGTCGGGATCTTCTACGACCTCGACGCCGTCCTCGACGGGATCAAGAACCTCGTCTCCCCTCCCTGAGGGAGGGGTGGCTTCGCCGAAGGCGGAGACGGGGAGGGGGAGACGGCAGGGCAGCAATGTGATTCGTACCACCCTCTCCCCCCATCCGACCCGGCCTCCGGCCGGCCCACTTAGCAACCCGAAGGGTTGCCCCCCTGCAGGGGAAGGAGGTCGGTGGGAGAAATGGTGAACCGATTGTGAGGTGGGTGCGTCTTAACTACATGGTGACGATGCGATTTCTTGCTGCCCTGATCGCGCTTTCGTTGGTGGCTGCCGCCTGTGGATCTACCGACGAGACTGCGACCACCACAACCGGACCGACGACCACCCTCCCGACGGTGCCCGACGACTCGGGCGCCCGCACGGAGGCCTTCACGCCCGGCGACGTCGTGCAGGTAGACCTGGCCCGCACAACTCCAGCAGTCTCCGAGGGAGACATCGCGGCCGTGGTTGCCGCCGACACCCAGTTCGGGCTTGAGCTGTTCGAAGTGGTGGCCGGGGATGAGAACCTGATGGTGTCGCCGTATTCGATCGCCACGGCCCTCAGCATGCTGTACCCGGGGGCCCGCGGAACGACGGCCGAGGAGATCGCCAACGTGTTGCACCTGTCGGTCGACGACGCCACCCTCCACGCGGTTCGCAATCACATCGATGCCGCTTTGGCCGAGCCACCCCCGCCCCTGGGCAGCCAGGACGATCGGGAACCGTTCACCATCCGGCCCGCCAACTCGGCCTGGGGGCAAGGCGGGTACCCGTTCCTCGAGGAGTACCTCGCGGTCTTGGCCGAGAACTATGGAGCAGGTCTCCGGCTCCTCGACTACGTCGGTGACCCCGACGGATCACGCGAGATCATCAACCAGTGGGTGGAGGAGGCCACTGAGGACCGAATCGAGGATCTGCTGCCGGCGGGATCGATCAGTCAAGACACCCGTCTCGTGCTTGCGAACGCCATCTGGTTCAAGGCCAACTGGTTCACCCAGTTCGTCCCCGAACTCACCGAGGCCGGGCCTTTCCGGCTACTAGACGGGAGCACAGTCGAAGTCCCGCTGATGCTCACCAGCCTGCAGACCGCCTATGCCGACACCGGCTTGTTCGAAGCGGTGAGACTGCCATACGCCGGGGACGCAGCGATGGTGGTGCTGCTCCCCAAGGACGGATCACCAGCCGACCTGGCCTCGGCGCTGATCACCGCCGACCGCCAGATCCGGTGGGAAGGCCGGCAAGTGACCGTCACCCTTCCCTCGTTCGAATTCGAGGGAGACGTGCCACTCAAGCCGGCACTCCAGCATCTCGGAATGGAAGCCGCCTTCATCCCGGCCACGTCCGACCTCACCGGGATCTCCCCAGTTGGCAACCTCTACGTCTCCGATGCCTTTCACAAGACCTTCATCGCCCTCGACGAAGAGGGAACCGAGGCTGCCGCTGCAACTGCCATCGTGGTGAACGCCACCTCGGCCGGCCCCCCGCCGGCCACCTTCACGGCCGACCGCCCCTTCTTGTTCTGGATCGAGCATTCGAGCACGGGTGAAATGCTCTTCCTCGGCCAGGTCACGGACCCGAGCTAACCGGGCTCGGCACCGTGAGCCACTCGGGTGGCGTCATCTCCCCCGATCCTCACGGGGAGCGCCCCCACCGGCCCTCCGGGCCACCTCCCCCTCCGGGGGAGGAAACACGTCTCTCCCCCCGGAGGGGGAGTCCCGGCGCAGCCGGGGTGGGGGTGGCGGTTCCCCTCAGGCTGCGGGCACTGCGAGCTCGGCTTCCAGTGTCTCGCGGTCCCAGAGGGCAAAGAGGCTGAGGCCGAGCACGACAAACGCGGCGGTCGTCAAGAACATGGCCTCATAGCTGAACCAGCGAATAGTGAGGCCCAGGACGGGTCCGCCGATCAGCGTCCCAACATCGAATAGCCCGGTCCACACGGCCATCGCTGCTCCCCGCTCCGCGATTCTCGCCCTGGTGACGGTGAGGGCGAAGAGGATGGGAAATGTGTAGGCGTGGCCGGTGCCGCACAGCACTGCGGCGACTGCCACAGCGATGTCGTTAGTGGCATAGGCCAGAACCACCAAACCGGCTGCCAGAAACAACATGGCGGGGTTGAGCGCTCGCTTGGGCCCAATCCGGTCTGGCACCCATCCCAGTGTCAATCGCAGCGCAATCGCCGTCCCGGCGTAGAAGGCGAAGAACAGTCCCACCGACCCAATCCCGGTTTCATTCACGAAGGTCTTGAGGAAGGTGAAGTAGGCGGTCAGTACGAAGGAGAACACGAAGGTGATCCACCACAGCGGGAGCAGGTCCACTCCGGCGATCGATGCTATGAAACTCCTATCCGTTGGTTGCTCCGCAGTATGTGGAGCGTCTTGGAGGAATAAGGAAAAGAGCAGGGAGACGATGGCAAACCCGGCGGCCGTCAGAAAGAAGGTATCGAAGTCCCACCGGCTGAGAATGAAATCGCCGAGAAGACCCGCCAACGCAATGGGCAGAATGCCCGCTACACCGAAGAGAGCAAGACCTTGCGTGCGTTTTTGCTCGGGCACCCAGTCGGCGGCGAACGTGAACAACACCGTAAACAGGACGGCTTCGGAGAGGCCGTGGATGATCCGGATGGCATACACCCATCCATCGATCTGCGACACCAGTAGATATAACAACAGGCCGAAGATGTTGAGCAGGTTGCCGGCCAGGATAAGGGGCCGGCGACCCCGTCGATCCATGGCCTGACCCACCCACGGCCGCACTGCAATCGAGGCCACCGCCGCGAAACCGACGATGAGACCGATGACGACTTCGCTGGCTCCCAGCTCCTCGAGGAAACCCGGGAAATGGATGAAGAGAGCGAAAGCCATCCCATGGGCCATCGTCGCGAGTGACGCCAACACAAACTGACGGGAGAGGAGTTTCTCGGGCATTCAGAGATTCTCGCGCCGAACGACAACCCGCAGACCGGACCACACCTCATCGATGGCCGCCACTTTGACGTCAACCAACCCTCGCGGGAGCACCACGTCGCGCACCACATCCTCGGTCATGTCGGTCGGCACCCTGGATGCCCGCTTGGGCCAGCACACCCATAGGCCACCATCCGGGAAGATCATGCGCTCAAAGGAGCCGATCCGGCGCTCGAGCTCAGCCCGGGCCTTGGTGAAGAAAACCGCGGTGTCCGCTTTCCCCCGGGCTGAAGTCCGCACCGTTACATCGTCGGGCATGGGTCGGCACAAAGAGAAGAAGTGGCCGGGATCATTGACGACGGCAAGCGCCGACCCGGCCTTGATACCCAGCTTCCGAGGAAGGGGCGTCCCCGAGTACCCGGAGGTCAGGAAGGCAGCCGTTCCAGCTCCACTTCCCGCACTCGCCGGCGAG
>JAOTYB010000183.1 GCA_029862065.1 Acidimicrobiia bacterium
GTGTGGGTTAACGCCGTCATCCCAGCGAGCCTCTCCCCAGAAGGTCAACGACATCCAACGGGTCATGTAGACCGCGGTGAGGACGGCGGTCACGAGGCCGATTCCCCACAGGAAGGTGAACCACCCACCCGCCCCAAAGGCGATGGCCAGGATCTCATCCTTCGACCAGAACCCCGCCAGGGGGAAGATCCCGATGATGGCCAGCCACCCAACCACCATTGTGGCGTGGGTCACCGGCATCGCCTTGCGCAAGCCGCCCATCTTGCCCATGTCTTGCTCGTCGCCCATGGCGTGGATCACCGACCCGGAGCCGAGGAAGAGGAGAGCCTTGAAGAAGGCGTGAGTGAAGAGATGGAAGATGCCGGCCACGTACGCTCCCGAGCCGACCGCCAGGAACATGTATCCCAGCTGGCTGATGGTGGAGTAGGCCAGCACGCGCTTGATGTCGCGCTGCATCAGGGCGATGGTGGCTGCAAACAGCGCGGTGAAGGCTCCGATGGTGGCGACCGTCGCCGAGGAGAAGTCCGCCAACTCAAACAGCGAGGCGGTTCGGGCCACCATGTACACACCGGCGGTCACCATGGTGGCGGCATGGATGAGCGCCGACACCGGCGTCGGGCCCTCCATGGCATCCGGGAGCCAGAAGTACAAGGGGATCTGAGCCGACTTGCCCACCGCGCCCAGCAACAGCAGCAAAGTGATAGCCGTGGCCGTCCCGGCGGTGATGAACCTGGCCGGGGTCTCGAGGACGGTCCCGTAGGTGAGGGTGTTGAAGTTGACGAGGATGAGCATGAGGCCAATGAGGAACCCGACGTCCCCGATGCGGTTGACGATGAACGCCTTTTTGCCGGCCGCGGCTGCCGACGGCTTCGTGAACCAGAACGAGATGAGCAGGTAGGAGCTGAGGCCCACCAGCTCCCACCCCACGAACAGCAGCCCGAAATTGTCGGCCAGTACGAGGATGAGCATCGAGGCTGCAAAGAAGTTGAGCGTGGTGAAGAAACGTCCGTAGCGGGGATCGCCGTGCATATACCCGATGCTGTAGAGATGGATGAGGGTCCCCACGCCGGTGACGGTCAGCGTCATAACCGCCGATAGCGGGTCCCACAGCAACTGGGCGTTGGCGCCGAGGGCGGGGATCCAATCAAACAGATGAACGGATTCGGCCTCGCCACTGCCCGTGAAAAAATCGCCGGCCGCCATGAGGGCATACAGAAAGCTGAGGCCGATGGTGCCGGTAGCGACCACTCCGGCCGCCGGCTCACCGAGCCGGGTGCCGAAGAAGTGGAGAAACACAGCTCCGGCCAGCGGAAGGGCAATGACGATCCAGATGTAATCGACCATCCGCTATCCCTTCAGCATCGCCAGGTCGTCAACCGAGGCACTCGAGCGGCGGCGGAACACGGCAATCATGATGGCCAGCCCGACCACAACCTCTGCGGCCGCTACCACCATCACGAAGAAGACTGCCACCTGGCCGTTGAGGTCTCCGGTGTGCCGTCCCACCGCCACGAAGGTCAGGTTGACCGCATTGAGCATCAGCTCGATCGACATGAACATGACCAGGGCATTTCGACGCAGCAGCATCCCGCTCGCCCCGATGACGAACAGCACCGCCCCCAGCGCCAGATACCAACCGGCCGTTACGTCCATATCGCAGTCATCATTCCTCGTCCCTCTGGCGCTGGGTTGGCTCGAACTGAGCGAGGGCAACCGCCCCCACCGAAGCGATGATCAGCAGCAAGGTGGTGACCTCAAATGGGAGCAACCAATCGGTAAACAACAGGTCGGCAACGGCTTCAACGGTCCCGTTGGCCGCCTCGGCTGAGGCTGGGGCGGTGATCCACGCATTGCTGCCGATGAGGACGATCAGCACCAGAAAGGCGATCCCCAGCCCGATGGCCAACGGGCGCTGGAGCGGGAGTCGTTCTTCGAGGTTCTCGGCCCGATCAACCCCGATCATCATGATGACAAAGAGGAACAGGGTCATGACTGCCCCGGCGTAGACGACCACTTGCACCGCTGCTATGAAGTGGCCCGAATTCACGACGTAGAACACGGCGATCGACAACATGGTGGCCATCAATCCAAGGGCTCCATGCACCGGGTTGGGGTGCAGCACCATGGTCAGGGCGCCGATCAGCGCGATGGAACCGAACACGATGAAGAGGAGCAGCTCAGCCATCGCGGTCTTCCCCTTCGCTGGTCGGTTCGGGCGACTGACCCTGTTCGGGCGGGCGCAGGCCAACCCCGGCCGAGGGTGTCCAGCCGGAAATGCCCTCATAGGCGGCCCGGCCGGACGGAGCAGTCGCCCGCATCCAGCCGTCGGCAATGGTCAGCTCGTTCAGATCGATGAGCGGGCCGGCGGGTTGGGGGTGGTTTGGCGATCCGTCTTCGTTCACCAGCAGCTCGTCGCGGGTGTAGATGGCGTCATCCCGTCCTGTCACCGACATCTCGAAGAGCTGGGTCATGGTGATGGCCTCGGTCGGACAGGCTTCAACGCACAGCGCACAGAAAATGCACCGCAGCATGTTGATCTCATAAACGAAGCCGAAGCGCTCCCCGGGGCTGACCGGCGCCTCCGGAGGGTTGTCGGCCCCCCGGACATAGATGCAACGAGCCGGGCACACGCCGGCGCACAGCTCGCAACCGATGCACTTCTCCATGCCGTCGGCATGACGGTTGAGTACGTGGCGTCCGTGGAACCGCTGCGGTTTGACCCGCTTCTCCTTCGGGTATGAGATCGTCACCGCCGGCCGGAGGATCTGGCGGAAGGTGACCGCCAGGCCCTTGGCAAACGCTTTCAGAACCTCACCCAGCGTCATGTCCATGGTGCCCCGAACTCCCGCCAGGCCACCGCAGTCGCCGAGAGGATCATCCAGACGAGGGTGGCGGGTATCAGACGCTTCCAGCCCAACTCCATCAGTTGGTCGTAGCGGAGCCGCGGCAGCGTGGCCCGTACCCAGAAGAACACAAAGACGATGGCCGACGTCTTGAGCAGGAACCAGATGATCGGAAAGATCCACGTCAGCCAGGCGGGCAGGGAGCCATCGAAGGTCGGGCCGTTCCACCCGCCGAGAAAGATGCTGGCGGTCAAGGCGGACATCGTGAAGATGTTGATGTACTCGGCCAGGAAGAAGAGAGCAAAACGAAGGCCGGAGTATTCCGTGTGAAAACCACCAACCAGCTCGTTCTCAGCCTCGACCATGTCGAATGGCGCCCGATTGGTCTCTGCGATGGCCGCCACGAGGAAGAACACAAAGGAGGGAATCAAGATGATGTTCCACGCCGGAATGAATCCGACCGACGAGTCGGCCTGGCCCTCAACCAGCTCAGCGATCGAGAGCGTGCCTTCGTAGATGACCACCGGCACCAATGCCAGCCCGAGGGCAGCTTCATAGCTAATCGCCTGGGCCGTGGCCCGCACGCCGCCGAGGAGCGGGTACTTCGATCCCGAGGACCATCCCGCCAGCACCACCGCATAGACCGAGATGGACGACACGGCTAATACAAACAAGAGGCCCACGTTGAGGTCCATGGCCTGCATGGTGATCTCCCGATCGCCGATCATGAAGGGACGCCCGATGGGCACCACC
>JAOTYB010000184.1 GCA_029862065.1 Acidimicrobiia bacterium
GTAATGGGGGGCGCTCGAGCCGGTGATCCCGAGAACGAGGCGCGGCCGGCCGGTCGGCCCGGCCGAGCCTGCTTCCCTGTCAGGTGGCAATCCTCACCTCTTTCTGGTTGCAGCTCCCTTTCTAGTCGACCGGGCGTCCGTAGCTCCCGTCAACCAGCTGCTGCTTTGCCGCCTCGACCGACTCGGGTGGGGCCGTCGGCTGGATACCGGCGAGGCGGGCGATGTTGTTACCCATGTAGTCCTCCAGATGATCCTCGTCGATGCTCAGGCCCTGGGGCGGCTCATGGCAGAGCACTTCCAGATGGTTGAGCCACATGCCCGGGTCGTTGGGCGGCGAGTCTGTGCCGAAGACAAGCCGATCCCGCGGCATCTCCTTAGCGAACTCGACCAACCGCGATTGGAGCAGCCAGCCGGACTCTCCGTATACGTTTGGCGAGTCCATGATCATCCAGAAAGCCTCGAAGCAGTAGACGCCGCCGGTCTGCACGCCGAAGTGCCCGATGATGAAATTCACGTTCGGGAACTCACGGATGATCGGATAGAACTGGGTTGGGATCGAGTACGGGCCGTCCCCGGTATGGATCAACACGGTCACCCCGAGCTCTTCGCACTTCTTCATGGCGGGGCGAAGCCAATCGAGCGCTCGATCCGGCCGATAGGCGTGCATATTGGAATGCAGCTTGAGCATTTTGAACCCGTATTCCTTGACGTGGAACTCCAGCTCGGCAGCGCCGTTCTCCGGGCCAAAGCGGGGGTTGTAGTTGAAGTTGCCGATGAATCGATCCGGGTACTTCTGCGTCAATTCGGCCACGTATGCCATGTAGTCCCGAATGCCGTCTCGCCCGGAACGGCCACCGTCCCGCCACACCGTGTTCCCGGGCGGAGGCTGGATGAAGCCCATGTCGATCCGACGTGGCTTGCCGTTGATCCAGTAGGGCCCATCCATCATTTCGATCATCCGTTCGCCGTTGAATGGCGTCCCGGTGTGCCGCCAGGCTTCGTCGACGAGATTCGTCGGATGGAGGTGGGTATCAATGATCACAGTTGCTGCTCCTTATGCGACGGCGCTCGGCCGTCACGTTGCTTCTTCGGACATGGTGGATATCAGATCGGTAGGGCGCACCGGCACGCGGGGAAGGTCGAGCCCGGTGGCATTTCGCAGTGCGTTGGCAATTGCGGGAGTGGACGACAATGTTGGAGGTTCACCGACGCCATTCAACCCGTACGGTGAGTCGGGATGGGGAAACTCGAAAATCTTGTTGCGCATTGGTGGCATGTCGAGGATTGTGGGTATGAGGTAGTCGGTGAAGGACGGGTTCTGCACGATGCCGTCCGCGATCTGCACCTCTTCCAGAATTGCCAGCCCGAGGCCCTGGGCGCTGCCACCCTCGATTTGACCTTCGACGGCTTGGGGATTCATCGCCTTACCAACGTCCTGGGCGGTCGCCAGCTCAACCACGCGCACGAGCCCGAGCTCGACATCGACGTCGACCACGGCCCGATGGGCAGCGTAGGCGAACGCAACATGGGCATCACCCTGACCGAGCTCGTCGTCGATCCCCTCAGTAGGGCGATGGCGATACTCGAAGGTGGCGCTGATCGAATCTCCGCCGAGAAGGTCGGCGAGCGACAGTGAGCGGGTGCCGTCGGCCCGGTCGACCAGGGCCCCATCCTCGAGGGCCAGGTCGGTTCGGTCCCGGTGGAGGGCGGCCGCCCCCCGGTCAAGAATCGTGGCTCGCAGCTCGTCACAGGCGCCCTTGACCGCTCCTCCAGACATCCACGTTTGCCGCGAGGCCGATGACGAGCCGGCATCCCCGATATCGGTGTCCGCCGGCAGCACGACAACATTGTCGATGCCAAGCTCGGTGCGGGCGATCTGGGCCTGGACCCCAACGATCCCCTGGCCGCACTCGGCCGCCGCGGTGTACACCTCCGCCAGGGGAACTCCTCCCGCGACGGAAACGGTCACCTGGGCGGTGGAGTAGTCGTCGACCCCGCCCGAGAACCCAATCGCCTTCATCCCGAGTGCGTAACCCACCCCTCGCTTGATGCCTTCGCCATGGGTGGTGTTGCCGACCCCTCCGGGAAGCAGGCGCAAATCGAGCTCCGGGGCCGGCCCATCCGGCATCGGCAGGTCCGCCAGGTAATCGAGCAGCTCGGCCACTGGGGCCGGACCATCGATGGCTTGACCGGTGGGCAGCACCGTGCCTTCGGAAATGGCGTTGCGGCGGCGTAGTTCCAGAGGATCCATATCGAGAGCCTTGGCCAGGCGATCCATGCTCGATTCGATTGCGTAACAGGACTGGACGGCCCCGAATCCACGCATGGCTCCACGGGGCGGATTGTTCGTATAGACGGCGAAGCCGTCGATCTCAACGTTGTCGACCTGATAGGCGCCGGCCGCAAAGTAGGAGCCGTTAGCGATGACGATCTTCGATGTCGACGTGTAGGCGCCCCCATCGAAGACCAGCCTCGCCTTGGTGAACACAAGGCGCCCCTCACGGGTTGCTCCTTGCTCAACGAACATCCGGGCCGGATGTCTGTGGACATGGCCGACGAACGATTCTTCCCGGTTGTAGGACATCTTGACCGGCCGCCCGGTACGCAGCGCCAGCAGGCAGGCATGAATATGGATCGACAGATCCTCCCGCCCCCCGAACGCCCCACCTACACCGGCCAGGACAACTCGGACCTGGTCCTCGGATAAACCAAGACTCTCGGCAATCTGTCGCTGGTCATCGTGGATCCACTGCGAGGCGACAAAGAGCTCAACCCCGCCGCTCCCGTCGGGAACGGCCAGTCCCGATTCCGGCCCAAGGAATGCCGGATCCTGGGTGCCGGTCTCGTATTCGCCCTCGACGATGACGGCTGCCTCACCGCGGGCCGTTTCCACATTTCCGTGGCGAATGCGGACGTGGCGGGCCACGTTGCCACCAGGGTGGATCGGCTCGCTGGCGTCGTCGAGCGCCAGCTCGGGATCGGTGAGCGGCGTCAGTATCTCAAACTCCACACTGATGGCCTCAGCGGCTCGGCGGGCGGTCTCAGGGTGATCGGCGGCCACGATTGCGACCGGCTCCCCCTGGTAGCGGACCTCGCCGAAGGCCAGAACCGGCTGGTCGGCCACCTTCATCCCATACAGCTTGTTGCCGGGGACATCCTCGCTCGTGAGCACGGTGGCCACCCCGCCGAGGGTCAAGGCCTCCGAGACGTCTATCCCGATGACCCGGGCGCGGGGATGGGGACTGCGCACCGTCGCCCCCCACAACATGTTGTCGAGGTACAGGTCCGAGGAGTAGGCGAACTTTCCGGTCACCTTGAGGCCCCCGTCCGGGCGGGGCGGTGAAGCCCCCACCCCGGCGCCGGTTGCCCGGCGGCGAGTCCGGGTGCTTTGGGCGGCGCCTGCGGAGGCCGATTCACGATGCATGGCTGGTCCTCTCGACCCCATCGGCGGCGGCTGCTTCGGCCACCCGTTTCCGGACCCGACAAATGTGTCGACGGGCCGCCTGCTCGGCCGCGTCGGGGTCGCGGTCGTGCAGGGCCGATTGGATGACGTGGTGCTCGTCAAGCGAAAGCCGG
>JAOTYB010000005.1 GCA_029862065.1 Acidimicrobiia bacterium
TGATAGTGCCGGTGAGCGCACGATCATCAACTACACCGAGAGCAGCCTGTTCGCCGGTGGCGACACCTCGATGGCGGCTGAGCTGGGCGGAGTCGACGCGGTGCTGGTGGACGTCCGGTGGCCGTCGGGAGCCTCGGCGGCGGTGGCGGCTGCCTCCGTCGCCGGCCTTCCCTCGGTATTCGATTTCGACCGGCCGATGATCGACGGGGGGACCGACCTCATCCGGAGTGCCAGTCACGTCGCCTTCTCGCAGGCGGCTCTGGCTGCCACTTCCGGGTCGGATGATCCGGCGGTTGGGCTGCAGACGATGAGCTCGAAAACCGATGCCTGGTTGGCTGTGACCGCCGGTGCCGACGGGGTGTGGTGGCTGGACGGCGGCGACGTTCGCCATCTGGCGGCTTTCGATGTCCCGGTGGTCGATACCGTTGGGGCTGGAGATGTGTTTCATGGTGCCCTCGCCCTCAGCTTGGGGGAGGGTCGGGGAGAGGCCGAGGCCGTACGGTTTGCGGCTGCGGCCGCGGCTTTGAAGTGCACTAAACCGGGGGGCCGGGCGGGAGCGCCCACCCGGCCCGAAGTGGAAGCATTGCTAGAAGGAGAACACTGATGGAAGCCGGCAAGCTGTGGGGCCTCCGCCGATTGGCCGATGCCGATGGTCGCTTCAAGATGCTGGCCGTCGACCAGCGGCCTCCGATCAAGAACCTCATCTGCGAACGGCGCGGCGTGGACGAGGCCTCCTATGAGGATGTCTGTGATTTCAAGGCCCTGCTGGTCGAGGAGTTGGCCCCCCACGCCTCGGCGGTGTTGCTCGACCCGCACTTCGCCTACCCGGCCGCCGGCCACCTCTTATCCCCCACCCAGGGCGTGGTCCTTACCCTCGAGGATTCGATTTTCGACGACGCTCCCGGGGGGCGGCGCTCGGCTGAGATTGACAACTGGAGTGTGGCCAAGATCAAGCGGGCGGGGGGAGACGCCGTCAAGGTGCTGGCCTGGTATCGGCCCGATGCCGACCCGGCAGTGAATGAGCACCAGCAGGAGTTCGTGGCCGCCATCGGCGATGCCTGCCGCCGGTACGACATCCCCTTCGTCTTTGAGCTGCTGGTGTATCCGTTCGCCGGAGCCGCCGGACACCACACCGACTACGTGGAGGACACGGCCAAGCGAGCCGAAGACGTGGTGGCCAGTGTGGAGACCTTCGCGGCTCCCCGGTTTGGCGTCGACCTGTTCAAGCTCGAGAGCCCGATTCCGGCCGGAGATGTCCCCGCCCAGTCCGACGACGACGGCACCACCCAGGGGTGGTTCGATGCGCTCGGCCGGGCCGCCGACCGGCCGTGGGTCATGCTGTCGGCCGGCGCCACCCAGGAGGCCTTCCGCACCGTGTTGGGCTACGCCTATGCCGCCGGGGCCAACGGGTACCTGGCCGGCCGGGCCATCTGGTGGGATGCCTGCCAGGCCTTCCCCGACCTGGAGGCCATGCGGGGCCAGCTGCAGGTGGGCTCCGTCCCATACATGGAGAGTCTCAATCGCATGACCGACCAACAGGCGGCGCCCTGGACCGAACACCCCGGGGCCCTCGGGTCCCCGACGCTGGACGGGGCTGGGGCCGGCTTCCGGGCCACCTACGGCGATTTCGGGGGCGACGCATGACCATCGGCATCATTGCCCTGGCCCGGCCGACCTTCGACGTCGACTTTGCCGAGGCAGTCGCCGCCGAGGCGTTCTCCCTCATCGACGGCCTGGGCCTGGACGTCGTCGGAGATCGTGCACTGTTGTTCGATGCGGAGAGCACCGCGGCTGCCATCGAGGATCTTCGTGCCCATGATCTGGCCGCCCTGGTGGTGCTGCAGGTGACCTTCACCGATGCCACCATGACCAAGGAGTTGGCCGGGGCTATCGATGCCCCGCTTATCTTCTGGGCCTTCCCTGAAGATCGCACCGGAGGTCGGCTGCGACTCAATGCCCTGTGCGGCATCAACCTGGCAGGCCACGCTCTCCGGCGCCTCAATCGGTCGTTCTCCTATCTGTACGCCCGCCCGGGCGATCCCACGACCGTGACCGAGTTGACCAGGCTGCTGGCCGGCGGCGCCAATGTCGACACCGCGGTTCGGCTGGTCCCAGATGCCGGGGAATTATCAGCCAATGCTCTGGCGGCGGCCGATCGGGTTGGGGCGGCGCTCGACGGGCTGCGGACCGGGGTTATCGGTGACTTCCCGGATGGGTTTGACCCGTGCCGCTATGACCCCGAAGCGGTGCGCCGGCTAACCGGCATCACCGTCGATCGGGTCGAGCTGACCGAGCTGTTCGCCCGGGCCGATCAGGTTCCTTCGCCGGCGGTGGCCCAAGCGCGGGAGCGGGCAGCCGGTTCGCTGGGGTCACTCGACGATCTCGACCAGGGAGAGCTGGACAACAGTCTCCGTTTGTACGGAGGGTTGCAGAGCCTGGTGATCGACAACGAATGGGCCGGACTGGCCACTCGCTGCTGGCCCGAGTGCTTCACCGAGTACGGGGGAGCGGCCTGCGCACCGCAGGCCATGCTGTCCGATGACGGCACCCCCTCCATGTGTGAGGCCGATGTCTACGGCACCCTCACCGGTCTCATCCTGCAAGAACTGTCGGGCGAGGCGCCGTTCGTGGCCGATCTCGTCGACATCGATCCCGACGACAACAGTGCAGCAGTGTGGCATTGTGGCCTGGCTCCCCTCAGCATGGTCGGCCAGGACGCCGACGCCTCGCCGACCGTGCATTCCAATCGCCGCAAACCGCTGCTGCACGAGTTCGTCCTCAAACCCGGCCGGGTGACCATCGCCCGGTTGAGCCAGGCGGCCGACCGACATCAGCTCGTCGTGGGCGGTGGTGAAATGCTGCCTGCTCCCCTGCCCTTCTCGGGCACGGCCGGGGTTGTGCGGTTCGACAAACCAGCAGCCGATGTGCTGGCCACCATCATGGCCGAGGGTCTCGAGCATCACTACGGCATCGTGTACGGCGAGTACGAGGAGGAGCTCCTCGCCCTGGCCGCCAAATGGGAGCTGCCGGTGGTAAACCTGACATGACCATCCGCTACGGGATCATCGGCTCGGGAATCATGGGTATCGAGCACATCCAGAACATCAACCATCTGGATGACGGGGTGGTGGTGGCCGTTGCCGATCCGATCGAGGAAATGCAGGCCTGGGGAGCCGCCGAGGCCAACGGTGAGGTCGAGACGTTCGCCGACCACAAGGATCTGCTGGCCGCCGACCTGGTGGATGCCGTGGTGGTTGCGTCGCCCAATATGACTCACGCCGACGTGCTCGATGACGTGCTGGCCGTTGACGGGCTGCACGTGATGGTCGAGAAGCCGCTGGCCACCACCGTCGCCGACTGCCGGCGCATCATCTCGGCCGCCGAAGGGCGAACCGGCGTGGTGTGGGTGGGCCTCGAGTACCGGTATATGCCGGCCGCCGCCCGGCTCCTCCGGGAGGTAAAGGGAGGTGCAGTCGGCACGCTTCGCCAGGTGGCCATTCGCGAGCACCGCTTCCCCTTCCTGCCCAAGATCGGCCATTGGAATCGCTTTAACCGCAACACCGGCGGCACGCTGGTGGAGAAGTGCTGTCACTTCTTCGACCTGATGAACCTCATCGTCGAGGCAGAGCCGGTCCGGGTGATGGCCAGTGGGGGACAGGATTTCAACCATCTCGACGAGTCCTACGACGGGGAGGTCCCCGACATCCTCGATGCAGCGCTGGTGATCTTTGAGTATGAGAACGGCGCCCGGGCGATGCTCGACCTGTGTATGTATGCCGAGGCCACCAAACACCAGGAAGAGATCGCGGTGGTCGGAGACAGAGGGAAGGTGGAAGCCCTCACTCCCGGCCCGGTCTCTCGTGGCGCCGACCCCCGGCAAGTGGTCCGCATCGGCAATCGGGCGGCTTCGACCGTGGAGGAACTGATTGTCGACGACGACCGAATTCAATGGCAGGGCGGCCACCACGGCTCCAGCTACATCGAGCACGTCGAGTTTCTCGAAGCCATCCGGACCGGACAGCCGGCGGCCGTCACGCTGGAGGACGGCTTGATCTCGGTGGCCATGGGTCTGGCCGCCCAGCAGTCGATTGCCGAGGGCCGGGTGGTCGAAATGGCTGAGGTCCTGGGCGTCTCTTAGGGCGCCCGCGTATCAGCCCTTGGTTGAGCCGGCCAGCAGCCCGCTGACGAAGTATCTCTGCAGGGAGAAGAACACCGTAAGCGGCAAGACCATGCTCACAAATGCGGCAGCGGTGAGTATGTGCCAGTCCTGGCCGCGGCTGCCCGTCACGTTGGCCAGGACGACGGTGACCGGTGCGACGTTTTCTGCACTTCCCACGAACGTCACGGCGATCAGATAGTCGTTCCAGGTCCAGAGGAACTGGAAGATGGCAAAGGCAGCCAGGGCTGGGACCGAAAGCGGCACGATCAGCTTCCAGAAGATCGTGAAGTGGTCACCGCCGTCAATTCGGGCCGACTCGATGACATCGCGGGGGAGGGTGGACATGTAGTTGGTGAGCAGGAAGACGGCTAAGGGCATGCCAAAGCCGGTGTGAGTTGCCCAAACGCTGAAACTTGTCCCTTGCAGATCCAGGTCGGGGAAGATGGTCATGTCGAGTCCGAATATGCCGAGGTGGGCACCACCCACGTAGAGCTGCAACAGGGGGATCAGAGACATCTGGATGGGAACCGCCAGCAGCGAGACCAGCAGGATGAATATCCAATTACGGCCCGGGAAGTCCATCCAGGCAAATGCGTAGGCGGCAAAGGCCGCGATGGCGATGGGGATGATGGTGGCCGGGATGACGATGGCCAGCGAGTTGAGGAGCGCGTCGCCCATGCCGGGGGCCGCTGATCCGGTTCCGAACAGGACGAAGTCGTAGTTGTCGAGGGTGACCGATGGGTCGGAGAACCAGGTCCACCATCCCGTGGTCTTGATGTCGGACTCGCTGCGGAATGAACTGATGAACAAGCCGAGAGTTGGCACCAGCCACACGATGGCGAGGATCCAGACAATGACCTTGGTTCCGCCCCGGCTGAGTTTGTTGTACAGGCGAGTGCCGAGCGGAGCAGGGCTCTCGGTTTCTTGGCGGGTCTTGGTATCGACGGTCATCGGAGAGCTGCTTCTTCCTGCACCCGTCGGATGTTGATGTACATGATCGGGAGGATGAATATGAGCAGGACGGTGGCGAGGGCGGCCCCCCGACCGGCCTGGGTGAACCGGAACGCCTGATCGAACATTTCGTTGGCGATGACGTTGGTGTCGAACTCGCCGTTGGTCATCACCTTGACGATGTCGTACACCTTCATGACAACCACGATTAGCGTCGTCACCACTACCGCGATGGTCGACCGAATATTGGGAATGGTCACCCGCCAGAAGATATCCCGATCGGTTGCCCCGTCGACCCGGGCGGCCTCGATCTGGTCACCGGGAACGGCCTTGATTGCCGAAGACAGCACGACCATGGCGAAGCCCGCCTGGATCCAGATCATGACGATGATCAGGAAGAAGGTGTTCCACGGGAGGCGGATGAGCCAGGGGACCGGTGCCTGCCCGAAGAAATCCATGAGTGCGTTGAGGGCGCCGATCTGGGTCTCGCCGGGCGGTTGGAAGTTGTAAACGAAGCGCCAGATCACCGAAGCGCCGACCATCGAGATCGCCATTGGCAGAAAGATGATCGCTTTGACGATGGTTTCGCCCCGCTCCATCCGGTTGCTGACGGCTGCCACGAACAACCCGAGGCCGGTGGCGAAGAGGGTGACGGAAAACACCCACCACAGGTTGTTCCAAATGACTCCGCTGAGGACGGTGAAGACTGCGAACAGAACGCCGACGACCCCAACGCTGATCCAGCCGACGGTGCTCGGGTTCTCCCAGTCGGCCCGTACCCCGATCTCGCGGCCCCGGCGGACCGCCAAGAACAGCCCAACTGCCACACCGACCAATCCGGCATAGAACAGCCTGCTCCCGAATATGTCCGTCCAACCAGACACTTTGAAGAGGTCATCGTTGGTGAAGATCCACTGGAAGTTGTCGAATCCCACCCACGAGCTGCTGTCGCGGTTCTTGAGGGCGAGGATGGCGGTCCTGATGGTGGGAATGATCAACGTGATGGACACGGCGAAGAGCGCCGGTCCGACAAACACCCACGGGCGAACCTTGTCGGCAATGGCAGCCCGACGAGGACCCGACAGGTCCTGGGTCCGTCCGAGACCGGCTCCGAGGACAGCACCGACCACGCCACCGGCGAAGATGGTGAGCAGTCCTCCGCCGACCCAGTTCCCATTGAGGAAAGCCCCTATGAGCAGGCCGAGGAATAGGCCGACTGCGCCGAGAAAGAGGCTCCAATTGGTGCGGGCCTGGTCGAGGACCAGGTTGATGAGAAAGAAGAGGGCGAAGAAGGCAACGACGGTGATGATCACCCCGATGAGGGTCGATATCACTGCTCCCATGCCAGCCTCCCTTCCCGGATCACACTAGCGAGAGGTTTTACTCCTCGCATCTGAGATCTCGTTCGGGCATAAGAAAGGTGGCGGTGCGTGTGCACCGCCACCTTTCAGTATCTGCTAGTTGGGCGAGGACTACTCCTCGATGCCCTTCCAGACTTCCTCAACCTTGGCGAACGCATCCTCAACGGTCGCGTTGCCGGCTGTTATGTCGGTCGCTGCCGTCCAGAACTCACCGGCGCCAATGTCTCCGGGCATCAGGTCGGAAGCATCGAACCGGAATGGATCGGCGCTCACCAGAATTGAACCCAAGGCCTGGGCAAACGGGTCATAAAGTGTCAGGTCCTGCTTGGTGTTGGCACTTAGGAATCCGCCACCCGGTTGGAGGGCCGAGCGAGCCTCGGCGAACTCGGCACTGGACAGGTGACTCATAACTGCGAGGACCTCAGGACGGTCATCGAACATCACGTTGTGCGTCCCGGCACCCAGAACCACCGTACCGAAATCATCACTGATCGTTGGCAGGTAGAACACGTTGATGTCGCCGTCTGGCCCGAGCACTACGTCCGGGTTGGATCCGGAACGGCCCGGGTCTCCCCAGAAGTTGCCGTAGAAGTTGGCCTGGCGGTGCATCATGCAGTTGCCGGCGAGCAGCGGGAGACCGGAGTCCCCGAAGTCGGTGGATGCGATGGTGTCCTTGCCGCCGAACACATTCCCATCAACGGCCCACAAGTCGTTCACGAAGTTGCCGACTTCGATGACCCGGGGGTCGTCGAAGGGAATCTCGTGATTGACCCACTGGTCGTAGACCTCGGGACCGTGGAGGCGAAGCATGAAATCTTCCATCCAGTCGGTGAACGGCCAGCCCGTCGCACCACCGGAACCGATTCCGATGCACCACGGCGTGTTGCCGTCGGCCTTCATTGTTTCCATCAGGGCCAGCATCTCGTCCCATGTGGTGGGAATCGAGTAGTTGTTGGCTGCGAAGGCCGACGGGTTGTACCAGACCAGGCTCTTCAGGTCGGCCTTGCTCGGGCCTCCGTACACCTCTCCGTCCACCGTCACCAGCTCGAGCCAGAACGGGTCGAAGTCAGCTTTCATAGTGTCGGCCATGTCGCTCGGAAGGGCCTTGATCACTCCGCGGCTCGCTAGATCCTTGACCTTGCCGGGCTGGGCATATACGCCGATGTCGGGCGGGTTGCCGCCGGCGATGCGCACGTCGTTCAGCTCCTGGAAGCTCCGGTCACCGGTGACAATCAGCTCAATGCCGGTTCGCTCGGTGAACGGGACCAGGGCATCCTTGATGGCTTGCAGCTCCGTCGCCGTTTCCGGCGTGAAGATCTCGACAATGCCGATGTCTCCGCCGCCTCCACCGCCGCCGTCACCAGCGGTGGTGTCAGTGCTGTCGCTGTCGCCGCAGGCGGCAGCTACGAGGGCCAGTGCTGCAAAGAGCATCACTAACCGTCTGAAGTTTTTCACTTCGTTTCCTCCTATTTTGGATAAGTCCTGTCTCCACCCACGCCCGTGCGCCAGGGGTTATTCAGAACCAGCATCAAGGATAGTGCCGCCGCCGTTCAGTAACCACTGAGATCTTCGGAACGGCCGGAGCCCTAGGGTGTTTCCATGCGCAATTGCACTGTGGTTCGGGTGTTTACGGTTGGGGACTCCGGGGGGAACCCCCTTGGGGTGGTGACGGACAGCACCGGTCTCGATTCCTCAACGATGCAGCAAATAGCTGCCGATCTGGGCTTTTCCGAGACCACTTTCACCGAATGGGCAGAGGGGGAGACCCCGTCGCTTCGGATTTTCACCCCCGCCGCCGAGATGCCATTCGCCGGCCACCCGCTGGTTGGCACAGCCTGGGTGCTCAATCGAATCGCCCCGGTGACGACCCTCCAGATCCAGATCGGAGAGGTTTCGGTTCGCTTCGAGGATGACCTGGTTTGGGTCGGACCGCCGCCCATCGACCAGCCGGTGCAGTCCGTACCCGTTACTGAGGCGGAGGCGCTGGGAGTGCCGGCCACCCGGGCGTGGCGGGTCGAAGTCCCGTCCGACTACCTGGTGGCCGAGGTGCGGTCCGAGGCCGACTTGCTGGCCGCGCGGCCGGACGCCGATGCCCTTTCCGAAGCCGTCCACGGTCTCTACGTGTTCACCGGACGCCGCCTCACCCGCTCACGCTTCTTCGCTCCCCGACTTGGCGTGTACGAGGACCCGGCCACCGGGTCGGCGGCGGTGGCGTTGTGCGCGGTCCTTCGCACCCTTGGCGTCGAGTCGGGCACCGAGCAGATCGTGCAGGGCCTCCCCGGCGCCTTGTCCGAGATCCGGATGACCTGGGACGGCCTCAAGGTCGAACTCGGGGGAACCGTGGTGTTGGACGAGGTCCGAGACCTGCCGCGGTAGAGCGTTTCCCCTCCCTCCGGGAGGGGTGCCCCCGCCGGAGGCGGGGTGGGTCTCTGGTTGGACGAGGTCTGGGACTTGGGTCTCTCCCCCCGGAGGGGGGAGTCCCGGCGTAGCCGGGGAGGGGGGCGTTCACTTACGAATGGGCAGCGCCCCCTCCGACCCTCCGGGCCACCTCCCCCTCCGGGGGAGGAAACCTCTACTCCAGATCCTCCAGCCCTTTGCTCTTCGGCTCCGCCTCATCGCGGTGTTGATGGGGCCCCACCCCCATCAACCGAGGATCTTCCGTTTCACTCCAGATCCTCTAACGTCTTTGGCCAATCGTCTTTGAGGATCCGCGACAGGGAGCGGTCGGCCAGGATTTTGCCGCCGGTTTGGCAGCCGGGGCAGTAGTTGAGGTCGTTTGAGCTGGCGTACACGATCCGCTGCACCGGTGATCCGCACACCGGGCATTGTTGTTTGAACTTGCCGTGGACGGCCATCTCATCGTGAAAGGCCGTCACCTTGTCGGGGAACCCGTCGCCCAATTCGTCTCGCAGTCGATCCGTCCACTCCGTGAGCACTTCAACTACGGCGCTCTGCACGGTGAGGGCCTCATCACGGCTCATCTGGCCGGTGAGCTTGAAGGGGGACATCTTGGCCCGGTGGAGGATCTCGTCGGAGTAGGCGTTGCCGATCCCGCTGAAGAGGCGCTGATCGGTGAGGGCGCGCTTCACGGTGTGGCGAGCCTCCAGCAACTGATCGGCGAACTCGTCCGGAGGTGCTTCGAGCACTTCCAGCCCTCCCCGGTCGTGGTCGGCCAGGGCCTCCTCTCCTCGAACCAGATGCAGCGTTGCCCGCTTCTTCGTGCTCTGCTCGGTGAGCAGGATGGATCCCTCTGCGAAGTCGAAGGCGGCCAAGCCCACTTTCTTGGGAATCGTCACACCCTTGGCTTTCCAGCGGATACGGCCGGAAATCATGAGGTGCAACACCAGGAAGAGATCGCCCTCGAGCTCGAACACGATCCGCTTCCCAATCCGGCGCAGGCCAAGCACCTTCTTGCCGTTGGCTTCATCGATGGGCGGGTCGTAGGAACCGAGCAGGGAAATGCCGGAGATGCGGATCTTCTCGATGGTTTCGCCCACCACGAAGCGATCGAGAGCTTCGATGTAGATCTGGATGTCGGGAAGCTCAGGCATGTTCGTTGCCATTCTGGCCGCCTGCAGCCGATGGCGTTGCCGGGAAGCAGCCGGTTGGGCACGTAGACTCCCGCTCTATGGCCGGATCCGAATCACGCACCCTTGTCCTCCTGGCGTTGGTCGCCAACATGATCATTGCCGTCATGAAGTTCGTCGCCGCCGCGGTGACCGGATCGGCTGCGATGCTTGCCGAGGGGTTCCACTCCTCAGCCGACAGCGGCAATCAGCTCTTTCTCCTGCGCGGTGCCGCCGTCTCCCGCTACGGACCGAGCGTGACGCATCAATTTGGCCGCGGCAAGGAGCTGTATTTCTGGTCGTTGATGGTGGCCGTGTTTCTGTTCGTCGCCGGTGCCGTCGTCTCGTTCAACGAAGGCCTGGAGCGCTTTCGCCACCCGGAGGAAACGTCCAATTTGGCCTGGAGCGTGGGTGTGCTAGTTGCGGCTGCAGTGTTCGAGATCGTCATTGCCTTTTGGCCCGCCCTCAAGGAGTTCAACCGTCGTCGCGGAAGCCGCAGCGTCTGGCGATCGCTTCGCGAGTCGAAAGACCCGGCCCTTATCGTGGTGTTGGTTGAGGACAGCGCTGCCGTCCTGGGCGTTTTTATTGCGCTAAGCGGGATCTTGATCGGCGAGTGGACCGGCAACGGACGCTGGGACGGTGCGGCGTCCATGTCCATCGGCGTCTTGCTAGCCGTTGTTGCCTTCCTGGTGGCCTACGAAGTCAAGAGCCTCCTGGTGGGCGAGAGCGCCACCCGGCAGGTTCGCTCGGAGATCCGGGCGGCGGTGCTTGCCCATCCCAACGTCCAGAGCATCGGACGCCTGCTCACGATGCACATGGGCCCGAAGGACGTGGTGGTCAACCTCGACGTCGACTTCCAAGAGGGCCTCTCCGGATCCGAAATCGAGGCGACCATTGACGATATCGAGGCTTCCGTTCGCCAGGTGGCACCGTCGGCCACTCAGATTTTTGTGGAGCCCGAGTCGGCCCGATGAAAGCATCGGCCCCGGCCTCATCGGCCAACCTCGGCCCCGGATTCGACTGTCTGGCCCTGGCGTTGGATCTGAGGTGCGAGGTCGCCGTGGAGCCGACCGACGAATGGGAGGTTGCTCCAAGTGATCCGTCGGGTTTCGTTGAATCGGCGGCCCGACAACTCCGTTCTGAGCCCCTTCGCATCTCCATTGCCAGCGAAATCCCCATCGGGCGCGGTCTCGGATCGAGTGCTGCGGTTCTGTCGGCTCTGGCGACAGCCATTCAGCGGCTGGACGGCGGAGTCGAAGATCGTGAAGCCACGTTCGAATACGTGGCTGCGGAAGAAGGGCACCCGGACAATGCCGCGGCCGCAGTGTTCGGCGGCCTGGTGCATGCTGGCCCACATGGGGTCTACCCCCTGGAAATCCACGCATCCTGGCAGCCGGTAATTGCGGTTCCGGACGTAACCCTGACGACCTCGGAAGCTCGAGCTGCACTGCCGCACGACGTTCCACTGGCGGTCGCAAGTAGGACCGCCTCGCGGATGGCCCGTCTGATTGAGGCTCTTCGAACCGGCGACTCCGACTTGCTGCGGACTCTCGAACCGGACGAGCTTCACGAACCGTACCGCATCGCTCTGCGGCCGGTGATCGGAGAACTCATGAGAGTCGCCCGGTCCGCCGGAGCCCCATTCGTCGCCATCAGCGGTGCCGGTCCCTCGGTTATCGCCTTGACAACCGATGTGTCTGCGGAGCGCCTCACTGGGGCGTTCGAAGCCGCCGGTGCCAGCGTCTTGGTGGCCCGTGTAGCTCTCGAGGGTGTCCGCTGATCCTTACGGAACCGGTGGGCCGAACGGATTGCTCATGAGAACCGAGCGACAGCCGTCGATCGTGTCCACAGTGGGAGCGAGGGCGGCGCTTCCGTAGTGCTCGCCGAGAAGAGCGTCTTCGGCGATGCAGTACCAGCGGCCGCTTGCACTCTGGGTAATGATCAGCAACTCCTGGTCGTTGTCGACGTAGGCGACCTTCCCGGTTCCCGCCTGGTCGGCGGTGCCAACCCACTCCACGTCATCGGACAGGGCGTTGAGAGTTGCGGTCGGGATGTCATAGTCGCCGGCTCCAAGATAGAGGCTCCGGGCAAGCGTCAGGGTGTCGTTCATGAGATCGATCACGAACTGGTTGTTGGCCCCGTCGCTCGCTTCCAGGCCTGTCCACGTGCATGGGTGCACGGCGGCATACCAGACGTCGCCCCATTCCCAGGCACCGAAATCCGTCACTGTGAGGATCTCGCCGGTGTCGGCGAACCTGATGTCGAAGGTGGCGAAGGCCTCGTCATCCCCGCCGGTAATCGTGAAGTCTGAGAACGTGACAGTCGTCGGGCTCCAATGAAAGGGACTCAAATCCGCGGCCGTGTCGACCGGTGTGCAGGTGAACAACGGCGGCACGGAGGCATGAAGCGCCACGTAATCGCGAGCAGCTTCGGCAATCAGGAACTGCTGGACAACACCCTCGATAGCCGACTTGTCGGCGGCCGTCAGGGGGACGGGCGGAAGGGTCGTAGTTGTGGTCGTAGCCTCACCCTCGGGGTCGGGGCCCGTGATGTCGGCCGTTGAGGTGGTGGTGGAGCCACCAGGGGCCAACGTCGTTGTGGTCAGTTCAGGGGGAATGGAGGCATCGGTCGTCGGATTGTCGGCGGCCGTAGCTGCCAGCGTGGTGGTGGTCAGCACCACCGGGTAGCTGAAGTCTCCGCTGGTCACCCGGGCAGCAACGTCGCACGGATCGATCGCCATTCGCCACCCATCAGCCTCCCAGTAGGCCAGCAAACCCTCGACCCGCAACGATCCCTCGTCATCGGAGACTTCGAGAGAGCCGGTGGCAAAGTCACCGACGACTTGAATCTCGATGGAACTGAAGGTGAGCTCGACCGGCTCGTCAACATCCGACGTGAAGGCTGCGTACTCCTCGGGAGTGCAGGTGTTCTGGAACTCGACGGCGGAGGCGTTGTACACAGCTTCCCATTCACCAGCCGCGGCCGCCTGGAAGTAGGTCGTGGTGAGGTCGGTAATGAAAGCCTCGGTGATGGCCCTTTCCTCTGGGGTGGTCGTTGAGGTGGTAGGTGGCTTGTCGGACAACATATCGAGGAGCTCGTCGGCGACGGCGTCTGAGATGCCCGTGTCGGGGACACCGGCCGGCGGAGCGGTAATGGGAGCGGTGACAGCCTCGTCGCCGCCGGAGCAGGCACTGGCGATGAGAGCGAAACCGATGATCAAAACGGCCGCGGGTCGGCGAAATGTGCGCATAACGAGGAATATCGACCCTCGATTTGGCCGCCTTTAGCGGTTAGTGGCAGGCTGGGAAGCGGCCGAAATCAGCTCGGCGAAAAGGGTGCGAGCGGCCGGCTCGGTGCCGACCAGGTTCTCAGGATGCCACTGCACCGCCCGGAGCGGCCAGGTCTCGTCCTCGGCTTCCACCGCCTCGATTACACCGTCCTCACTCCAGGCAACAGGACGCAGGCCGGGAGCGGGAGTGAGCACCGCCTGGTGGTGGAGGGAGTTCACTTTTAGCTCGGTAGTTCCAAACAGCTGCGCCAGGCCGCACCCCTCTGCCAGACCGATCGACTGATGGGCCTCGCTCTCGGCCCCATCGCCGGTGACGAAGTGCTCAAAGCCGCCCTCAATCTGGGTGGGGATGTCGGCGATCAGGTCGCCGCCGAGCGCCACGTTGAGTACCTGGAGGCCCCGACAGATCGCCAACACCGGCAACCGATGCTCGGCGGCGTATCTGGCTACGGCCAGCTCCATCTCATCCCGGGGCCCATGGACTCCGTACACCGCCGTGTGGGCTTCTCCGTTGTACCGCTCGGGGTCGATGTCGCCACCGCCGGTCATCACCAGACCATCCAAACGGCCGAGGGCGGCCGGGACCAGATCGGGATGCAGAATCGGCAGCACGAACGGCACGCCGCCGGCCTCGGCAACCGCGCTGGAGTAGTTGAGGGTGACTGTGGTGGCCGGCTGTGCACCGTAGCTGGTGGTGACATCGCGCTGCTGAGAAGTGATTCCTATGACGGGTGTCATGGATGAAAGACTAGATCGTGTTTGCGTAGTGGGTCGCCACGGGCCAAGCTATACCCAATGGGATCAGTGATCAAAAAGCGGCGCAAGAAGATGTCGAAGCATAAATACCGCAAACGTCTGCGCGCCAACCGCCACAAGCGCAAGAAGTAGGCGGGAACGCCTTCGGCGCTCCTCTCAGCTAATCGCTTCGCTCCACTCTTCGGGTGGGTATTTCTTTGCCCGGTCGGCCTGGAGGCGGGCCGCGTAGGCGGCGGCTTCGCTCCTGCGACTCATCTCTAGTTTTGACAGGAGGTTCGAGACGTAGTTCTTGACGGTCTTCTCGGCCAGGAAGAGACTCTCGGCGATCTGCCGGTTGGTCTTGCCTTCCGAGATGAGGTCGAGGATCTTTCGTTCCTGGGGCGAAAGCCGGGCCAGAAGCGGATCGTCTGGTTCGTCACCACGAATTCGGGCAAAGAGCCGATCGGTCAGGTTCGGATCCAGCAAAGACTCGCCGTCGCCCACCCGCCGCACTGCGTCCACCAGATCGGCCGAGTCAATTCGCTTGAGCACGTAACCGGAAGCGCCCGCCATGATCGAAGACACAAGGGCCTCCTCGTCGGCGTAGGAGGTGAGCATCAGCACGTTTACGTCAGGCCAGCGGGAGCGAATCTCCCGACAGGCTTCAACTCCGGTGCCATCGGGCAGGCGCACATCCATCACAACAACGTCCGGTGAGTGATATCCGACCTGGCGGATGGCGTTGTCGACGTCGCCGGCTTCGCCAACCACATCCAGGTCGTCCTGGGCATCGATCAGCGTCTTGAGCCCCTGTCGTACTACTTCGTGGTCGTCGACGAGCACAACCTTCATGCAATGGCTCCTTACGGCTCGTGCCAGCGTATCGCACCCGGGCTGGCATCTGCGAGCGCCGGTTGGCCCTTCCGGACAAGGCAAAAGACCCTGCCCCGTTAGCCTCTGGATTGTGGATTCTCCTTCGTTTAGCTCAGACGATGTCGCCCGGTTGGTGGAGGCGGCTGCCACCGTAGCCGGGGCGGCTGAGTTGACGGAAACGCTCGAGGCGATTGTGGAAACCGCCATGGATCTAACGGGAGCGTCCTACGGAGCGCTCGGCGTGCTGGGAGGCCATGGCTTCCTTACCGAGTTCATCCACAAGGGGGTGGATCCCGAGACCGCCAAAAGGATCGGGGCGCCACCATCGGGCCATGGCCTGCTGGGGACCATCACTCGGGTTGCTGAAGGTGTCCGCACCGACGATATCGCCGATCATCCGGACTCGGTCAGCTTCCCCGAGCACCATCCGCCGATGGATTCCTTCCTCGGGGTCCCCATTCGGGTGGGGGATGAGGTCTTCGGCAACCTCTATCTGACCAACAGCGAGGGTGGCTTCCGGGACGGCGACATGGCCAACGTCGAAGCTCTCGCCATCATCGGCGGCTCGGCCATCGCCAATGCTCGGACCTCCCGCCGGTTGCGCACCGTGGCTGTCGTGGAGGACCGCGAGCGAATTGCCCGTGACTTGCACGACGCCATCATCCAGGACATATTCGCCGTCGGCCTGGGTCTTCAGGCATTGGCCGGTCGCTTGGGGGAGAGCGAGGCGGCGGTTGAGATCCGTGATGCCACCAGCAAGCTCGACGATGCGATCACGGGACTCCGACGGTTCATCTTCGACCTGCGGCCGCCGGTGTGGGCCCATCGGCGGATCCGGGACGAGCTCGCCGAGCTCGCCGATTCACTGGCCGAGCCTCATGATGCCGAGGTCGAGCTCCTGTTCCGGGGCGAGGTCGACAGCCTTCCCGAGCGCGTGACAGACGAGATACTGCCCATCGTGCGTGAATCGCTCAGCAACGCCTTGCGCCATTCCGGAGCGACCAACATCACTACTTCGGTCGTCCGACACGCCGATCGGGTGGTGGTTAGGACCATCGACAACGGCGACGGGTTCGAGGTGGAAGCAGCCAACAATGGGATGGGGCTCAGCAACCTGCGGTCGCGGGCCGTCAACCAGGGCGGGTTCGCCGAAATCAGCTCGAGTTCGGGTTCGGGCACCACGGTGGAGGTGACCCTTCCCCTGTAGGGAGTAAGGAAAGGAAGCGTCGGAGGGCCCCATGACCCACGACACACTTCAGCAAGCGCCCAATTGGCACGCCATGGATGGCCTGCTGGTGGCGGGCGAGCTGGCTACCGACGTTGCCGCCGGCTTGGCCGCACCCGAGGCCGCCCGACGACTCGACCGCTATGGGCCAAACGTGCTCGAGGCGGGCGTCCGCACCCCCTGGTACGTGGTGTTTGGCCGCCAGTTCGTCGACGCCCTCATCGTGATCCTGGCGGTGGCCGCCGCGGTCTCCCTCGCCCTAGACGAGATCACCGATGCCGTGACGATCGTGGTGATCCTCGTGCTCAACGGCGTACTCGGCTTCGTTCAGGAGTGGCGGGCCGAACGGGCCATCGAGGCTCTCCAGAAGCTGCTGGCCCAGGAGGCCCGGGTAGTTCGGGATGGGCGCGAAGCCGAGATCGACGCGACGCTCCTCGTTCCCGGCGACGTGGTCCTGGTCGAAACCGGGGCCAGGATGCCGGCCGACATGCGGATCGTCCACGCCGTCGATCTCAAGCTCGATGAGTCAACGCTCACCGGAGAATCGGAATCGGTCACCAAAGGCGAGGACGAGGTGGAGGCGACGACCCCTCTGGCCGAGCGGACATCGATGAGCTGGATGGGGACGACCGTCACCAACGGCCGGGCACGCGGGGTGGTGGTCGGCACCGGCATGACGACGGAGTTCGGCCGGATCGCCGAGCTCACCCGCTCGGTTGGGGTTGAGCACACCCCGCTGCAGAAGAAGTTGGCGAGGCTTGGAACCATCCTCGGGTTGATCGCAGTGGGGATTGCCGTCATCGTCGCCGCCACCGGGGCCTTGCTTGGCCAGGACCTCGAGGAGATGTTCTTCACCGGGGTCTCCCTGGCGGTGGCCGTCGTCCCCGAGGGCCTGCCGGCTGTGGTCACGATCACTCTGGCACTCGGCATTCGTCGGATGGTGGCACGCAAAGCGCTGCTTCGCCGTCTGCAAGCGGCCGAAACGCTGGGGGCCGCCACGGTCATCTGCACCGATAAGACCGGGACCCTCACGCAGAACGCCATGACGGTCAGGCGTCTGTGGGTGCCGTCGGGGCTGGCAGAACTGACGGGTGTCGGTTACTCCCCCGACGACGGAGAGCTGGTGGCGGAGCCCGGCCTGGACGTCTTGGAGGTGGCGGCCGCTTTCGAGTCGGGATTGTGGTGCAACCACGCTCGCATCGAACGCGATGAAGCCGGCTGGCGCAGCGTGGGCGAACCGACGGAAGCCGCCCTCGTTACCGCCGCCCACAAGGCTGAGGTCACAGTCGACGTTGAGCCGGTCGGAGAGTTCAGTTTCAACTCCCGGCGCAAGCGGATGACGGTGCTTGAAAGGTCGGACCGGGGGCTCATCGCCCACACCAAGGGCGCCCCGGAGGTGTTGCTCTCCCGCTGCGACATGGTCGGATGGGGGGACTCGGCCGTTGAGCTTGACGAGGCTGACCGCCGTGCGCTGCAAGAGGTGGCCGACCGATTTGCCGCCGACGGTTTACGGACGCTGGCGCTGGCCCGTCGCCTGTTGCCGGCTGAGATTGCTCTCGACGAGGACGAGGTGGAAACCGGCCTTTCGTTGCTCGGCATCGTCGGCATTCTCGATCCGCCCCGTCCCGAGGTGCCGGGGGCGGTGGCCGAGGCTCGGGCGGCAGGGATCCGGGTCGTCATGATCACGGGCGACGCCGCCGCCACTGCCCTGGCGATCGCCTCGGCGGTAGGGCTGGGCACCGACCGGGCGGTGGTCGGGAACGAGATCACAGGCATGAGCGACGATGAGCTCCGGGCTGCTCTGACGGACGGTGCGGTGTTCGCCAGGACCACGCCTGAGCACAAGCTGCGCATTGTCCAGTTGCTGCAACACGACGGCGACGTGGTCGGCATGACTGGCGACGGGGTCAACGACGCTCCGGCCCTCAAGCAGGCCGACATCGGCATCTCAATGGGGCTGCGTGGCACCGACGTCGCCAAGGGCGCGAGCGACATGATTCTCACCGACGACAACTTCGCCTCCATTATCGGAGCGATCTCGGAGGGGCGCCGCCAGTTCGACAACATCCAGAAGTTCATCCGGTACCTGTTGTCTTCCAACGCCGGCGAGGTCATCGCCATCTTCATCAACATCCTCCTGAACGCCCCGCTTATCCTCTTGCCCGTTCAGATCTTGTGGATGAATCTCGTGACCGACGGGCTCACCGCTCTGGCGCTGGGGGTAGAGCCCTCCGAGGAGGGCATCATGGCGCGGCCACCGCGCGACCCGGCGGCGGCCATCCTCTCGCGGCGGGGCCTCCTCCAGATTGTCGGGTTCGGCGCCTACATCGGAGCGGCCACCCTGTTCCTGTTCCACTTCTATCGGGTGGGGCTCGACCGTGACGTGGCCCTCGCCCAAACCATGGCCTTCACCGGGATGGTCGTGCTCGAGCACATGAATGTGTTCAACTTCCGGGCGTTGCATGCGCCGATGCGGGTGATTGGATTCTTCTCCAACCCGTGGTTGCTGGGGGCCTGGACGTTCACGATCAGTTTGCAGGTGGCGGTCGTCTATGTGCCGTTCTTGCAGAACGCCTTCGGGACGGTGGCGCTCGGGCCGGCCGATTGGCTGTGGGTGATCGCCGTGTCGGTGCCCGTGTTCGTGATCGGCGAGATAGCCAAGACCATCGGCTGGTCAAAGAGCAGACCGCAGCTGCCAGTCTCGCCGGTTTAGAGTCGGCCCGGTCGCGTGCGGGGAGCGAACCCGGCACCCGACGACCGCCCGCTCATCTCATCGATGGGGATCTTGACCACCACTTCTTTGGGGGCCAGCGGGCTGGGGCGGGAAAAGGCCAGGGCCGAGCCGAACACGTTGCGGTACTTCACCAGGAGCAGCCCGATGGCGTCGGCTTCTTCACCCGAGTCCTCAACTACCTCGGCCGTTCCCCAGAGCAAGACGCTTTCCCAGTCCCCTTGCTCGTTGGAATACCGGCTCACTTCTACACAACACCGGCCGCCGGACAGCAACGCCGTCAGCCGTCGACCCGGTCCGGTTCGGAGGTAGAGGGCATCGTTCAGCTGAACGAACGAGATGGGGGTGACGTAGGGCTCGCCGTCGGTGATGACGGCCAGATGGCCGACTGGCTCCTCGGCGAGTAGTCGATGGCACTGAGCCTGCGTTATCGGTTCCACAATCCAAGACTGATAGACGAAGTGGTACCGAGCCTAGAGCATTAGGACCCTGATGAGATCGGCACTCACGCTCGAGGCCGGGGGCGCTCCACCCCGGGCCTTGGTACGCTCCACAGATGGATTCGATACGCCGCTTGTCCGAGCCCGACCTCCGCAAGCCCGTGGCGATCGTCGCCTTTGAAGGGTGGAACGATGCCAGCGATGCTGCCAGCGGCACGGTTGCCTACCTCATCGGACAGTTCGACGCCGAGCCGTTTCTCGTTATCGATCCCGAGCTCTTCATCGACTTTCACGAGACCCGGCCGACCGTGGTTGTGGAAGGGGGCGTCGCCGAGGACCTGGCCTGGCCTGCGACGAAGATGTATGCAGTGCAGCTCGACGGAGAGCAGCGAGATCTCGTGCTGGTGCTGGGGGATGAGCCCCAGTTACGCTGGCAGACCTATGGCGCACTGCTGCTCGATGAGCTCAGACGGGTAGGTGTTGAACAGGTGGTGCTGCTCGGCGCCTTCCTGGGCCCGGTGCCCCACACGGGACCGGTTCCGGTCATAGGGACGGCGGCCTCCACCGACGAGCTGTCCGGCCTCGGCCTAACCGGAGCCGACTATGAGGGACCGACCGGCATCGTCGGCGTGTTGTCCCACTTGTTCCGGGAGGAGGGGTTCTCCACGCTCAGTTTGTGGGCGGCCACCTCCCACTACCTCGGCACCAATCCCAACCCCAAGGCCATGCTGGCTCTGCTGGAGAAGGCCGACCGGCTCCTCGACCTACGCGTTGACGCCACCGAGTTGGCGGAAGTGGCCGGCGAATTCGAAGCGCGGGTTGATGCGGCGATGGCCGCATCGGAGGAATTCACCAGCTACGTACGCCGCCTCGAGTCGCTGCAGAGTGGCTCACCCGACTTCGACCCCTCAGATGCAGCCGACCTGATCTCCGAGGTCGAGAGCTTCCTCAAGGACAATTAGTCAACTACCTGGCGAAACGCTTCAACCGAACGCTATTCAGCACGACGCTCACGCTCGAGAAGGCCATGGCGAGAGCGGCTATCGAAGGGTCGAGCTGGCCAAAGGCTGCGAGCGGTATGGCGGCGGCGTTGTAGAAGAAGGCCCAGAACAGGTTCTGTCCGATGGTGCGGTGGGTGCGGCGGGCCAGTTTGACCGCCGTCACGACCTGGCGGGGATCGCCCGACAACAGCACGATGTCGCCGGATTCAATGGCGATGTCGGTTCCGGAGCCGACGGCCATGCCCAGATCAGCCTGAGTGAGAGCCGGAGCGTCGTTCACGCCATCTCCGACAAAGGCGACGATCTCGCCTTCTTGCTGGAGCGCCTCGACTGCGGCTGCCTTCTCGGCCGGAACCACGCTGTCGAGCACCCTCCCGATCCCGACGTCCTTCGCCACCGCCTGAGCCGTCACCGGATTGTCGCCGGTCACCATGACGAGGTCGATATCCATTGCCCGGAGGTCGGTCATGGCCGCCGACACACCCGGCCGGGGGGCGTCAACCAGCGCCACGTGGCCTCGCACCTCTCCGTTCCAGGCTGCGACGAACACCGTGCGGCCCCCGCTTTCCAGCCCGGAGATCTGCCGTTTCACTTCCTCGGACACAGGGATGCCGAGGCTCTCTATGAGACGCTCGTTGCCGATCTGAACGGCGGTGGTGTCCACCGTGCCGCGAATTCCCCCGCCGGGCAGTTCCTCGACGTCGGTCGGTGAAATGAGCGTTAGGTCTCGCTCCTCGGCTTCGAGGGTCACCGCTCGCGCCACCGGATGGCCGCTGGCAGACTCCAGTGAGCCAACCAGGGTTAAGAAGCGGTCGGGGTCGACGGTTGTCTCGATGTGCTCGACTGTCATGCGGCCGGAGGTAATGGTCCCGGTCTTGTCGAAGGCGACGGTGTCGATCGTCCGGGCGCGCTCGAACACCTCGGCCGTCTTGAAGAGCACTCCGAGCTCGGCGCCTCGGCCTGATCCGACCATGATGGCGGTAGGGGTCGCCAACCCGAGAGCACACGGACACGCGATGATGAGGACGGCAACCGCGTTTCTCCACGACGTCTCCACTTCCCCGCTCACCGCCAGCCACACGATGCCGGTGGTTAGGGCCACGAGGATGACAACGGGCACGAAAACCGAAGACACCCGATCGGCCAGGCGTTGGGCGGGCGCCTTTGAGGCCTGGGCCCGTTCAACCATGTGGGCGATTTGGGCAAGGGCGGTGTCTGAGCCGATGGCCGTGGCTTCCACCACCACCCGCCCCTGGTGGTTGATCGTGGCGCCATAGACGACATCGCCTGGGCCTTTGTCCACCGGGAGTGCCTCACCGGTGAGCAGGCTCTCGTTGAATGACGAGCGCCCGGCGTTGATGAGGCCGTCGGTGGGGATCTTCTCGCCGGGGTTGACCACCATGAGATCCCCGGGCCGGACGGTCTCGGCGGACACAAGCGTCTCGACCCCGTTGCGGAGGAGGCGGGCTTCTTTGGCTCCCAGCTCGAGCAGCCGGCTAATCGCTTGAGAGGCGCTGCCCTTGGCCCGTGCCTCGAAATAGCGGCCGAGGAGAATGAACGTGACGATGAGAGCGGCCGTCTCGAAGAACACCTCTTCGTCGGCGAAGATCGCCCACACCGAGTAGCCGTAGGCCGCCAGCGTGCCAACCGACACAAGTGTGTCCATGCTGGTGTCCAGGGCTCGCAGCCGCAGCCAGGCGTTGCGGTGGAACTGCCAGCCAAAGACGAACACCACCGGAGTGGCCAGCGCCCACACGGTGAGCCGGACGGCGTCGCCCCCATCGGTGAGCAGCATGATCAACATGAGGGGGATCGTGAAGGCCGCCGCCCGGGCGAGGTTTCGCCGCTGGAACTTGACGTCCCGGTCGAATCGCTCGGTCGGGACCTCGCGCTCGTCCTCCTCGGTTATCTCGGTGAGGTGGTAGCCGAGCTTGTCAATCGCCGCCGTCAGCTGACCGACATTGGCGCCGGGATTCAACGTCACGGTCGCACCGGCGCCGGGGTAGTTGACGACCGCCGACTCGACACCGTCCTGCTTGCCGAGCACCCGCTCGATCCGGACCGCACACGAGGCACAGGTCATGCCTTGGACGGCGAATTCGACCGATGTTGGGGCCTCGGTCGGGGGAGACTCGATCATTGAGCTACTTCGTAGCCTTGATCCTCAATGGCGGAAACGATTTCGTCGAGCCCGACCTGGGCGGTCTCGTACGTAATGGTCACGGTCTTCTCCGGGATGTCGACGACGGAATCGGTCACACCCGATAGCTCGGACGTAGCTCCTTCGATCGACACCTTGCAGTGGTCGCAGGAGATATCGGGTACAGAGAGTGTTTGGATTTCCATAGCGCACAAGCATATCCCGCAATCCGGCTTTGCGTGGTCCGTAAACTCAACGGCCATGGAGATCCGGCCCAGCATTTTGGAGGCAATTGGCAACACGCCCCTGGTCCGTCTGGCCCGTCTCCATCCGCCGGGCAACCTGGTCGCCAAGCTCGAGTACACCAACCCGGGAGGCTCGATCAAGGACCGGATCGGGATAACGATGATTGAGGCGGCCGAGCGTGATGGACTGCTCAAACCGGGTGGGACGATCGTCGAGCCGACGAGTGGCAACACGGGGGTTGGTCTGGCCCTGGCAGCTGCGGTCAAGGGCTACCGGCTCGTGTGCGTGATGCCGGACAAGATGTCGCAGGAGAAGATCGACGGGTTGCGGGCCTACGGCGCCGAGGTGCACGTCGCTCCGACCGATGTGGATCCCGGCGACCCCCGGTCCTATTACTCGACCGCCGCCCGGCTGGTGGCGGAGATCCCCGGCGCCTTCAGCCCGAATCAGTATGCCAACCCGGCCAACCCGATCTCCCATTATGAGACCACCGGGCCGGAGATCTGGACGCAGACCGACGGCTCGATCGATGTCCTGGTGGTGGGGGTGGGCACCGGAGGGACGATCACGGGAACGGCTCGTTACCTCAAGGAACAGGCCCCGGACGTTGAAGTGGTCGGCGTGGATCCGGTGGGGTCGATCTACACGGCCACGTCGGACGCTGAGGTCCACACCTACCTGACCGAGGGCGTGGGCGAGGACTTCTGGCCCGAGACCTTCGATCCCGATGTCGTTGACCGGTTCGTGCAGGTGAGTGACGCGGCGGCCTACGCCATGGCCCGCCGGTTGGCCAGTGTCGAGGGTGTGCTGGTCGGGTCCTCCGGAGGATTGGCGGTTGAGGGGGCGCTGGAGGTGGCCACCGACGCCCCCGACAAGCTGGTGGTGGTGATCATCGCCGACTCAGGCCGCAGCTATGTTTCCAAAGTGTTCAACGATGAATGGATGATCGCCAGCGGGCTCATGGAGGGGCAGTGAGGAAGCGCAAGTACGAGACGATCGCCATCCACGCCGGTCAGGACCCCGATCCGACCACCGGGGCGGTAGTCACCCCCATATACGCAACCTCTACCTATGCCCAGGAGGCACCGGGCAAGACGGTCTACGAGTACTCGCGCACCGATAACCCCACCCGCACCGCCTTGCAGACTGCGCTCGGCGAACTCGAAGGTGTCGGGGATGGTGGAGGAGCGGTTGCCACCGCTTCGGGGATGGCGGCTGTGGCTCTGCTGGGGTATCTGCACAAGCCGGGTGACCACGTGGTGATTCCCAACGACGCCTATGGAGGCACCTACCGGTTCATCGCCCGGGTCCTTGGTGAGCAGGGTGTCGAGTGGACCGTGGTGGACCAGACCGACCTGGTGGCGGTCGAGAAGGCACTCCGCCCCGAGACCACCTGGGTGCTCGCCGAGACGCCAACCAACCCCCTGTTACGGGTGGTCGACATCGCGGCCATCGCCGGCCTTGCTCATGCCGGCGGAGCCCGGCTGGTGGTCGACAACACCTTTGCCACGTCCTACCTCCAGCAGCCCCTGGCACTGGGCGCCGACATGTCGTTGTACTCCACCACCAAATACGTGGGGGGCCACAGCGACGTTGTCGGGGGAGCGCTGGTGACCGACGACGCCGAGCTGCTCGAGCAGCTGCGGTTCTACCAGAACGCGGCCGGACCGGTTCCCGGCCCCTTTGACGTCTATCTCACCTTGCGTGGCCTGAAGACTCTGGCAGTGCGCATGGATCGCCATTGTGCAAACGCCCGCACGATCGCCGAGTTCTTGACGGGACACCAGGCGGTGGGTGAGGTGTTTTTCCCCGGCCTCGAATCACATCCCCAGCACGAGCTGGCCGCCACTCAGATGGCGGATTTCGGCGGCATGATCTCCTTCCGCACTAAGGCCGGCCCCGATGTTGCGGAGAAGGTGGTGGCTCGTACCGAGCTGTTCTTCCTGGCCGAGAGTCTGGGCGGGGTTGAGTCGCTGATTGAGGTCCCTGCCCTCATGACACACATGTCGGTGGCCGGCACCGATCTGGAAGTGCCGGCGGATCTGGTCAGATTGTCGGTGGGTATCGAGCATGTCGATGACCTCATCGAAGACCTCGACCAAGCCCTGTCCGGGTAGCCGACCAGTGAGCGGGTTCGTTGAACGGGGAGGGGTGTGGGTGGCCGTGCAGGTGGCGTTGTTGGCGGCCATCGTGCTCATCGGGCGCCTCGATCTTGCCTCCTACAGCTTGACGGGAAGCGGCACCATCGCCTGGGTCTTGATCGGCATCGCTCTGGTGGTGGGGGTGGCGGCCTCGTTGTCGCTCGGCCGCAATCTCACCCCCTACCCGAAACCGGTGCAAGCCGGCACCATGATTGAGCGCGGGCCGTATCGAGTGGTCCGCCACCCCATGTACACGGCCGTCATCGTCGGGATGTTCGGCGTGGCAATCAGGGCGGAGGACTGGCTGAGCCTGCTGTTGGCGCTCACGCTCATACCGTTCTTCTTCGCCAAGAGCAGCTTCGAGGAGCGGCATTTGATCGAGCACTACCCGGACTACCCGGCCTACCGGCAGCGAGTCCCGCGTCGCCTCGTCCCAGGACTGTTGTAGGCCTAACCGGCGGAATGGGACCGGCAGCCGCCGACGGTCCAGACGTCGCTTGCTCGGGTCCCGGTGCCGTACACGGTTGCGGCCGACAGCGATTCAACTGCGCAATAGAACGTTCCGGATGGGCCACCGGTTACCAGCAATCCCGACGAGGTGCTGCCCCGGTAATACAGAGTGCCGAACCCCACCTCCTGGCGCGAGACGAAGATGAGGCCACCGTCGCGATTGGCAAGCTCTTCGTCCCCGAACCCGAAGCCGTCCTTGTCGACGAAGACGCTCCGCACCGTGAAGAGGGCGGTCTCGAGTAGCTCATTGGCCGCCGCGGTCATGCGGTCATCGATGAGAGCTTCAAATGCCAGGCAGGGATTGCCGACCACCCGCCACACTCCCTGCCCGCCGACCAACTCCCACTCACTCTGCTCGAGCGAGCCCAACCGGGCCGAGACGGTTGCCCGTTCCCCGGCGATGGCAAGGGAGGTGAGTGCCAGCTCGTTGCTATCGGTGAGGACCAGACCCTCCGGCCACTGGGAGGCCAGCTCTTCGGAGCGGCAGGCTGCGTCGGGCTGGAAGGTGTCGGCCGCCGCCACCCCGTCACCGGTGGCGAGGGCCTCGGCCAGCGACTGCAACGTCGCGGCAACCGCGGCTTCGTCGGGGCCGGACGCTGAGAACGGATTACCCCACCCGCCGGCAGTAGCTCCGTCGGTGCAGGCCGACAACGCCCCCTCGAAGCTGTCCCCGAAGCCGTAGTCATCGCCCGAGGGGGAGGCCCCGACACAGAACCAGGTTCCGCTTTCGCTCCTGGCATACAGGGTGGCTCGTTGGTTGGAACCGTCGAACGCCACGCCGGGTTTGAGAGCCGCCTCTTGCAGCGAGATGACGTCGACCGTTGGTACGCGACGATCGATGTCGGCTTGAGTGTTCTCGAAGCTGCCGCTTTCGTCCCTGGCCTCGTGGGCCGCCCTCAGTACCTTGCGCAAATCGGCCTGGGCCAACAGGTCGGCCTCGGTTGGGTTGATCGGTGCTGTTGTCGTGGTGGTAGCAGTCGCCGGAGCCGGCGGGAGGAGGGCGCGGGTGATCTCGGGTGGCTCCGCAGTCTCAGCACAGGCGGTTGCCAGCACCGCCACCACGATGAGGGCCGCTCGACGAGTAAAGGTTGCCATGGGCCATGCCATCGACTCGGCCCGGGCACGGCTTCAGCGGTTTTCGGGCCATCCCACCGGCAGATGGGCGCCGACCACCGTCCGCAGCTCTGGCTGGAGCGCCGGCCCACCGGCCACATATAGGGAGTCGAGGACCGTGCTGGGGACTCCGGTGTGGTCGGTGACGACACCTCCCGCTTCCAGGACGACGACCATGGCGGCGGCGATATCCCATGGTGCCAGACCGAACTCCCAGTACCCATCAAGTCGACCACACGCCACCCAGACCAGGTCAAGGGCTGCCGAACCCAGCCGGCGTATCCCCCGCACCTCTTCGAGTACCGCACCGACGATGGCGGCATAGCGGCTCCCTTGCTCCCGCCGGTCATAGGGGAAGCCGGTGGCGATCACCCCTTCGCTCAGCGGCCTCGTGGATACGGCGATCGGCTCGCCGTTCAGCCAGGCTCCCGATCCCGTTTCGGCCACAAAGGTTTCCTCTCGAAGCGGGTCGACGACGACACCCACCCGCGGCTGCCCGTCCTCGTACAGAGCCACGGCCACCGCGACCTGCGGTATCCCGTGATGGAAGTTGACGGTGCCATCGAGCGGGTCGACGATCCAATGGCGGCCGCTCAGGTCCCGCGAGCCACCGCGTTCTTCTGCGAGCACCGCATCATCCGGCCGTTCGGCACGCAGGATGGCGAGGATGGCCTCCTCCGCCCGGTGGTCGATCTCAGTGACCGGGTCGACGGTGCCTTTGAACTCCACCGTATGTGGCTGTCCGAAGCCCGCCCCCACGATGGCGGCGCCGGCCTGGGCGGCGGCTATGGCGACGGCTGCATCGTTCACGAGGAAACCCTATTACCGGCAACTACTCTCTCGGCCATGCTGATCGAACTGGCGCCCATCCTTTCTGCTCTTCTGATGTGGGCAGCCTTCCCGCCGTTGGGGTGGGGAGCGCTGGCGATTGTGGCGCCAACCCCCTTGCTGGCCGCGCTTCGCCGCGTCGAAACCCGGCGGGGAGCCGCCCTGATCGGCTTCAGCTACGGGGTGGTGTTCTATTCGCTGCTCGTGTTCTGGGTCAAGGAAACGGGGTTTCTGTCTCTGACGGCCCTCGTGCTGCTCCTGGCGGGCTACTCGACGGTCTACGCCCTGCTCGTGTACCGGGCACGCAACTGGGGTAGCACCTCCTGGTGGTTGATGGCGGTCGGTGGATGGGCTCTGATCGAGCTGGTCCGACTCCACCTTCCTTTCGGAGGATTCTCCTGGGGCCTGCTGGGTTACCCGGCAGGCGAGTATCAGTGGCTGCGGGGGGCCACCCACCTGGTCGGTACTACCGGCTGGTCGGTGATATTCATGGCCGTGGCCGCCGGTTTGACGCTGTTCGTCACCGACCGGCGTCGGCCGGCCTCCTGGCTGGCTCCCTCGGTGGTGGTGCTGGTCTTGCTAACGGCGATCGGTGCCGTCAGCGCCCCCACAGCCGACGGGATAGATCTCAGGGTGGCCATTGTCCAGGGCAACAGTCCCTGTCCGGGCGAGCGGTGCGCTAACGAGAACGAGCAGATCTTCCAATCACACCTTGCGCTCACCCGGTCGCTTGACCCCCGGCGAGTGGAACTGGTGGTGTGGCCCGAGAGCTCGGCCGGCAGTTCAGTTGAGCTGTCGACCAATCCCGGCCGGCTGGCTCAGGTGGCATTCGAGGCTCGGCGCCTCGGCTCGTGGTTCCTGATCGGATCCCAGCGGACCATCGACGAGGATTCCTTCACCAACCTCAACGTGCTGGTGAACCCCGATGGGGAGCTCGTGGACGAGTACTGGAAGCGGCACCCCGTACCATTCGGCGAGTACGTTCCCTGGCGCCCGCTCTTCGATTGGATTCCCGCCCTCGATCAGGTGCCCCGCGACCTCGTGCGGGGCACAGAGAACACCGTCTTTGAGCTCCCTTCCGGCTCGGTTGGGTCGGTCATCTCCTTTGAAGGCGCCTTCCCCCGGTCCACGCGACCCCAGGTGCGGGAGGGAGCGGAGGTGCTGGTGGTGGCCACCAACAAAGCCAGTTTCGGCGACTCGCCCGTTTCCGATCAGTTCATCGGCATGACCCGGATGCGGGCGGCCGAGCTCGGTACTGCCGTCGTGCATGCCGCCATTACCGGTAAGTCGGCGTTCATTGACGCCGACGGGACCATCCTGTCCGAGACCGAGGCCTTCCAGTCTGAGGTCCTCATCGGCACGGTCGCTTACCGATCGGCCGGGCTCACGCTCTACGCCAGGTGGGGCGATTGGGTGCAGTACCTGGCCGTGGCCGCTGCCCTGGCCGTGGGTGCTGCCCGTTGGCTTCGCAAGCAAGAGGGTCGCCGGTCGCCCGCTGAGATCAGTGGCGAGGTCGACGCCGAGGTCTAGGCGTTTTCCCAGGCGGTGAGGGCAGCGTCGATGAGCTGGATCCCGTGATCGAGGTCTTCGGGCGAAATCAGCAGCGGCGGGATGAACCGGATGATGTTGTGGTCGGGCCCGCACGGGTGGAAGATCAGTCCGCTATCGAGCAGGTGCTCGCCGACGAACTCGAGAGCCCGGGCGTCCGGCTGGCCGTCGCCGTTCACCAGCTCCACGCCGATCATCAACCCGAGGCCGCGGACTTCACCGACCGACGGGTGCTTGGATTGCATCGCTCGCAGCCCGGCGAAGGCCTGTTCGGAGAGGGCGGGAACCGATGGCAAGAGGTCTCCGATGACGTTGACGACTTCGACGGCGGCGGCACAGGCCACCGCGTTGCCTCCGTAGGTGGTGCCATGTACGCCGGGCGGCCACTTGCCGAACAGGTCCCGGGATGCTCCAACGGCCGAGAGCGGCAGTCCGTTGGCGATGGCCTTGCCGATGGAGATGATGTCAGGGGAGATGTCGTAGTTGTCGATGCCCCACCACTTGCCGGTCCGTCCGAAACCGGTCTGCACCTCGTCGGCGATGATGAGGATGCTGTGTCGGTCGGCGATGTCCCGCAGCTCTTGGAGGAAGGCGGCCGGTGCCGGGTAGTAGCCGCCCTCGCCCTGGACCGGTTCAATGAGGAAGCAGGCGATGTCGGCCGGGGCCACTTCGTGGCGCAACATCTCCCGGAGGTCGAAGAGCGCCCGGGCAGTGGATTCCTCCTCGGTCAACCCCTCGCGAAAGGGATGGGGAAACGGCGCGATATACACCGAGGGCAGAAGCGGGAGGTAACCGGAGCGGTAGCGGACGGCGGAGGTGGTGTAGGACACGGAGCCCATGGTGCGGCCGTGGAACCCACCCCGGAACGCGACCACGCCTTGACGGCCGGTGGTGTGGCGGGCCAGTTTCACAGCGGCTTCGACTGCCTCGGCCCCCGAATTCATGAAGAAGAACTGATCGATTGGCTCAGGGGCCACAGAAATGAGTTGTTCGGCGGCGCTGACATAGGAGTCGTAGCGGAAGGTCCCGCCGCCATGCCACACCCGGTCGAGCTGTCGATGGGCAGCTTCGACGATCTGCGGGTGGTTGTGGCCGCAGTTGGTTACCGAAATACCCGTGCCGAAGTCGAGGTAGCGTTTGCCGGCGGCGTCGGTCAACCAGGCTCCCCGGGCCTCCACCATCTCCACGTTGTTATCGAAGGCTATGACCGGTGCGACTGCGGCGGTGAATCTGTCGATGAACTCGCTCACTGTGAGGCTCCGCGCTGGGCTTGCTGCCAGGTCTCCGGGCTCATCTCCTCTGACTCTTCGATCAGCATGACCGGGATCCCATCTCGAATCGGGTAGCGGCGCCGGGTTTCGGCGTCGGTCGACACCAGCCAGCCGTCAAACTCAACCAGGGGTGCGTGGCTCACCGGACACACCATGATGCTGAGGAGCTGTGGGTCGATGGCCATGGCGGTGAGGCTAACTGAAATCCTCGCCGGGGCTAGGTCAGCGTCAGGCCTTCGAGCCGGGTGAACCCGGCTCGTCGGTTACGACAGTGTCAAGCCTTCGAGCCGGGCGAACACCGCCTGGGCATTGCGCAGGAAGGCGGTGGTATCGAAAATGTGGTTGAGAGAAGTGTCCGACAGCCCGACTGCGGGGTCGTCCGCCAGGAGCTGGTGGAATGGCGTTCCCTCCTCCCAGGCCTGCGCCGCGATCCGCTGGACCGTGTGGTATGCGCCCTCGCGGCTCATCCCGGATTCGACGAGTGATAGAAGCACCCGCTGGCTAAACACCAGTCCGCCGGTGGCCTCCAAGTTGGCCGCCATGCGCTTGGAGTTCACGATCAAACCTTCGACGATGCCGGTCATGCGGGCCAGGGCGAAGTCGGCGACGATCGAAGCATCGGGGAGCACCACCCGTTCGGCCGAGGAGTGGCTGATGTCCCGCTCGTGCCACAAGGCCACGTTCTCAAAGCCGACCTGGGCGTACCCCCGCAGCAGCCGTGCCAGGCCGGTGACGTTCTCAGACAGCACCGGATTGCGCTTGTGGGGCATCGCCGAGCTGCCTTTCTGCCCGTCACCGAAGGCCTCCATCACTTCGCCAATCTCCGAACGCTGGAGGTTGCGGATCTCGGTGGCGAATCTCTCGAGGGAAGCCCCGACCAGGGCGAGAACGCTCAAGTAGTGGGCATGGCGATCCCGTCCCGTCACCTGAGTGGATGCCGGCTCGACCGCCAGGCCCAACCCGGTGCATACATGCTCCTCAACCGAGGGCGGCACATGGGCATAGGTGCCCACTGCCCCGGAAACTTTGCCGACGGCCACCATCTCACGGGCGGCGTGGAGCCGCTGATGGGTTCGTTCGAGCTCGAATGCCCACGACGCCAGTTTCAGGCCGAAGCTGGTCGGCTCAGCCCAGATCCCGTGGGTACGTCCAACCATGACGGTCGATTGGTGCTCGAAGGCTTGTCGTTTCACTGCGTCGAACAGCTTCTTGGTCCGGGCGATCAACTGATCGGCCGAGGCAGCCAATATGACGCCCTGGGCGGTGTCGATCATGTCTGAGGACGTCAGCCCGTAATGGACCCACTCACCACCTTCGGCCACCGACCCGGCAAGGAGATCGACGAAGGCGGCCACGTCGTGCTGGGTGATGGCTTCTCGCTCGCGTATCGCCACAGGGTCGACTGCCGGCGCCGTGCGGATGGCCTCGGCCACATGAGCGGGTACTACTCCCAACTTGGCCCACGCCTCGGCCGCCAGGGCCTGCACCTCTTGGTAGGTGGCGAGCCGCCGGCTCTCGGACCAGATGGTGCCCATCTCGGGGAGGGTGTATCGCTCAATCATCGAGTCAGGGTCGCCTTTCGCTGCGGACCGACGGACACCATGGTCACCGGCACCCCGGCGATTTGCTCCACCCGCTCAATGTACCTGACGGCCGCCTCGGGCAGATCGTCGATCGATTTCGCCTGCGAGATGTCGGATCTCCAGCCGGGCAGCTCCTCGTAGATGGGTGTGCAGTGGTAGAGCACCCGGTGCTGACGGGGGAGCTCCGTATAGGTTTCCCCATCCGCCTCGTAAGCAGTGCAGATCTTGAGGGTGTCGAACTCCGAGAGCACGTCAATCTTGGTCAGGGCGATATCGGTGAGTCCGTTGACCCGGGTGGCATACCGCAGGGCGACGGCGTCGAGCCAACCGCAGCGGCGTCGGCGGCCCGTGACTGTGCCGTACTCCCCGCCCACGTCCACCATCGTTTCACCGATGGCGTCGTCGAGCTCGGTGGGGAAGGGGCCGCTCCCGACCCGGGAGATGTACGCCTTGGTGACGCCCACCACCCGGTCGATGGCAGTCGGGCCCAACCCCGCCCCGATCGTTGCCCCCCCGGCGGTGGGGCTCGAAGAGGTCACGAAGGGGTAGGTCCCGTGATCGATGTCAAGCAATGTTCCCTGCGCCCCTTCGAAGAGCACTTCCTTGCCGGCAGCCAGGGCTTCGGCCAGCAGTAGCGAAGTGTCGGCGACGTACGGGGCGAGGGCCGTCCCGTACTCGAGGTATTCCTCGGCGATGGTTTCGGCGTCCATCGCCAGTTGGTTGTAGAGCTTCACGAGGATCTTGTTCTTCTCCTTGAGAACCACCTCGAGCTTTTCCCGAAAGATCTTCGGGTCGAACATGTCCTGGACCCGAATGCCGTGCCGGGAGAACTTGTCGGTGTAGGCAGGGCCGATCCCCCGCCTGGTCGTCCCGATCTGGCCCGAGCCGAGGAACCGTTCCTGCAAGGCGTCGATCTTCCGGTGATACGGCATGATGAGGTGGGCGTTGGCCGACAGTCGCATGAGGGATACATCGACCCCCCGGGCGGTCAGCTCGCCCATCTCTGTGAGCAGGACGCTGGGGTCGACCACCGTCCCGTTGCCGATTACGGGAGTTACACCGGGATTGAGCACCCCACTGGGAATGAGCGTGAGGGCGAATCGCTCGTCGCCGATGACGATCGTATGGCCGGCATTGTTGCCGCCCTGATACCGCACGACGTAGTCCACCCGTTCGGCGAACACATCGGTCACTTTGCCCTTGCCCTCGTCACCCCACTGGGTTCCGATGATCACCGTCGCCGGCATTGCAGCCTCCTCTCGAGCGCATCGTAACGAGCTACAGCTACGGCCACTCGGCGGACTATCGTGATCGAGATTTCCTAGACCTTCGAGAGACACGTGGAAGAGATCATTCGCCGGGCCACCAAGCGTCCGGAAGCAGAAGTAACCGAGCTCGCCAAGACCCCCGAGGCCGGCATCCTCACCGAGGTGTTGCACTTCGATACAACGGCGGCCAACCAGTTCCTCGACCTCACCGATGATGTGCGCGAGCATGTCGCCCGATCGGGGATCCGTCACGGGCAGGTCACGGTGGTGACGCCGCACACCACGATGACCCTGGCGATCAACGAATCCGAGACCGGCTTCCTGAACGATTTCCGCCGGGCAATCAGCGAGATGGTCCCGGTCGAGGGCTACTACGAGCACGATGACCATGAGGTGCGGACCGAGAACTTGCAGGAAGACGAGTTCATCAACGGTCACAGCCACGTTCGTCAGTTGCTGACCGGTTCCACGTCCGTGACAGTGCCGGTAGTTGAGGGGGAGTTGGTCCTGGGCCGCTGGCAACGTCTCATGGTGATCGAACTCGACCAGCCGCGGGCACGGCGGGCCATTCTCCACACCCAGGGCGCTTAAAGGCTCCAACTAGTGTCACTTTATGCGTTTGGTAAATCGCGCACAAAGTGACACTAGTTGCCCGTTTGTCAGGAACCCGATTAGGTTGTCGCAACAGGTCGGGGGGTTCTCCCGGCCGTCACGAGACCAGAATTACAGCTGGAGGCTATTGATGATTAAAAGACTCGGCTTTCTCCTCGTTGCGCTCGCTCTTGTAGCGGCCGCCTGTGGAGACAGCAGTACCGAAACAACCGAGGGCACGACGGCCACCACCACTGGTGGGACCGATACGACCACGGCTACGACAACTCCGACCGACACCGGTCAGGGTGGGGGAACGTTGGCGGCCGTTAAGGCGCGCGGCGAGCTCAATTGTGGTGTCAGCACTGGTGCTGTCGCCTTCACCGAGTTGCAGCCGGACGGGTCGGCTACGGGTATCGACGCCGATTACTGCCGGGCCTTGGCCGCGGCTGTGCTGGGCGACGCCAACGCCGTCGTGTTCTTCCCGACCACCGCTGCTGAGCGTTTCGACGTTCTCAAGGCCGGTGACGTGGATGTGCTGTTCAGGAACACCACCTGGACTGCCAGCCGTGACACCGACGTAGGCCTGGACTTCGGTCCGACCACCTACTTCGACGGCCAGGGACTCATGGGCCCGGCCAACCGTTTCACGGCCACTTCTGGTCCGTCGGACGTTGACGGCGCCATCCTCTGCACCAACGCAGGTACCACCACGGAGAAGAACATCCGTGAATGGGCCTCACTTGGTGGAGCGAGCATCACGCTCGAGACCGTTGAGAACTTCTCCGAGGCTATGGACGCCTTCATCGCCGGTCGTTGCGACCTGGTGACGACGGATGCTTCCGGTCTCGTCGGTGAGAAGATCTCTCGTGAGACGAGTGGCGAGATCGACGTTGACTCGTGGGTCGTGTTCCCGCAAGCTCCCATCTCCAAGGAGCCCCTCGGTCCTGCCTACCGGCAGAACGACTCTGAGTGGGCCGATGTTGTCGACTGGACCGTCTACTCGACGTTCATCGCTTTCGAGAAGGGCGTCAACTCGACGAATGTCGATGCAGCACGGGCTGCCGCCGGCACCGACGCTGGTGATCCCGAGCTCGGCCGGATGTTCGGCGACTCAAGCCCGGAGATCATGGCCGCCCTCAACCTGGACAGTGATGCGTTCTACAACGTCATCAGCCAGGTCGGCAGCTATGACGAAATCTTCGACCGCAACTTGAACCCGGTCGGCTTGTTCCGCCAGGGTGGTCTCAATGACCTGTGGACCGAAGGTGGGCTCATTTACGCTCCGCCGTTCCGGTAAACGACACCGGAAAACGATCGAAGAGAGGGGCGCCGTAGCGGCGCCCCTCTCTTTCGTTTAGAGTCACTTTCCAATGTGGCCCGCGAAACCGGATCATGTTGGCTAGCAGGGAGGAATCTGTCTCTTGGCAGTAACGGTCCAAAAGCAGGAGCGACCGCCGATCTGGCGGAACACCACGATTCTCAAGTGGGTTGCCCAGATCACGTTCCTCTTTGGATTCATCGGGATAGCCGTGGTCGTCGTCCCCCAGGTGCAAGACAACCTGGCCGGCCGCGACATCACCTTCGGTTGGGATTGGCTGACCAGCCGATTGAGCTTCCTCATCCGCGAAGGCATCGACACCGACCCGGCCACCGGCTCCCGCACCATGCTGGTAGGGATGGTCAACACGCTGCGGGTAACCATTTCGGGTGTCATCGCCGCCACCTTGCTCGGCACTCTTATCGGTATCGCTCGACTGTCGAACAACTGGATCGTCAACAAACTCGCCACCGTCTACATCGAGAGCATCCGCAACATCCCGTTGCTGCTCCAGATGTTCTTCTGGTCGGCCATCAGCGCTACCTTCGGCATCCTCGACCCCTTCGAGGCCGACACGCTGGAGGCGGGCAAGTACTGGATCGCCGCTACCCGCAAGGGCATTGGCCTGTCATGGATCAAGCCTTGGGGCGGGTTCTATCAGTGGATGATCTTCATCATCGTTGGCGCCATCGGCGGGTACTACCTGCATCGCCACCGGTTCAAGATCAAGGAAGAGACCGGACGCGAGACCTATCCAAACCTGTCGGCCCTGGGGGTGGTGACCGTCTTCGGCATCATCGGGTGGTTCATCCATCCGGTGCTGGGCTTCGTCGGGCACATCGCCGAGTTCTTTGGAACTGTGGTGGGCGCCATCCCCACGATTGGCCTCCAGTTAGCCCTGGCAGGTGTGGCCCTGTTCATAGGTTTCTGGTGGATCAAGGGCTTCCTCGACGAGCGCCGCACCCCGGCCGGCCTGGCCAAGCTCACCGACGACGACTGGTTCCGTATGATCTCTGCCGGAGTCGCCGCGGTGTTCTTCGCCGGGCTGTTCATCGTGGTCAGCGGTATTTCCAGCACGACCCTGGACGTTGGTGAGGATTTCTTCAACCGGTGGCTGGCTCCCAAGTTCGATGCCACCACCAACGTGGTTGAGGTCCCGATAGATGAGATCACCGCTCAGGTTGCCGCCGGCCTGAGTCTCGAAGACATTGCCGAGCGACAAGAGCTCCTGGTCAACGCCGACTTGCTGGGCATAACCGCCGCCGACGTCGACGGCATCATCGATCAGGGGCTCACCGCTCCCCAGGTGTACGCGGCGCTGCCCGACGAGGACAAGACCGACCGCCTCGTGTTCATTCCTCCGCACAAGCTGGTTGACGGCCTCTCAAAGGCCCAGGCCTTCAACCTCAACGTCCTGGTAGAGAATGGCGATATCACTATCGCCGAGCTAGAAGCCGAGCTCGAGAAGGATCTGAGCCGGGCCGACCTCCCAATGCGCTGGTCGCGGGCTGAGGTCCAGTTGCGGGGCAGCAACTTCCTCGATTTGTCACCCACCAGCGGGATCAACATCACTCCCGGGTTCTTCGCGGTGTGGATCGCCGTCACCCTCTACACCGGTGCCTTCATCGCCGAGATCGTTCGAGCCGGGATCCTCGCTGTTTCTAAGGGTCAGACAGAAGCCTCAGGCGCCCTTGGGCTTTCGCGAGCCCAGTCGCTCCGATTCATCGTCCTGCCCCAGGCCTTCCGCATCATCTTCCCGCCGCTCGGCAACCAGTACCTGAACCTGTTCAAGAACACCTCACTCGGTATCGCCGTGGCCTATCCGGAGATCGTGAGCGTCGGCTTCACCACGTCCAACCAGACTGGACAGACCCTTCCCGTCATTCTGTTCTGGATGGGCTTCTATCTCACCGGCAGCCTGGTTCTGTCCTCCATAGTCAACTTCTATAACCGTCGATTGCAGTTGGTGGAACGATGACGAGTCGCGTAGAGCTCCCCGAGATTCCCGAGTTGGCCCCGGAGCGTCCGCCGCAGGGCCCGATGGTGTGGATGCAGAACAACCTGTTCTCCACCCGCGCCTCTACGGTCCTCACGCTGTTCGGCCTCCTCATCGCCTGGGCCTTTATCAAGGGTGCGGCGGGCTTCGTCTTTGACTGGGTACCCCGCCGCTGGGACATGGTTACCCTCAACATGCGGCTGCTGATGGTGCAGGCCTATCCGGCTGGCGACAACGAGCAGATCGCCGACGCAGCCGGCGTTCCCATCGACCAGTTCCATCGGATCTGGATCAGTCTGGCGATCGTCGTCGCGTTGTCCATCTTCAGCATCGTGTTTTGGCGGGTGGGCAGCAACCTGTCTCGCCGCAAGATCGCCCGCATCTTCATGGGCATTGGCGGCTTCATACTTTTCACGTTCCTGGGCGTTCCCATCCTCGATTACGCATTCCCATTCCTTCTCATCATTGGAGGGTTGGGCCTGTTCTATCTTGGTGTAATTGCCGTACGAGAGGCACTGGGCACCAGCCGGCTTCTTGGCGACATCGCTCTGGCCGTCTTAGTCAACCTGCCTATTGGTGCGGCGCTCATCGCCATCGGCATCGCCACACTCGACTTCGGCGGCTGGTCGTGGCAATTCTCGACCACGGTGCATTTCTGGACGGTTCTGGCCGGTGCTGTGCTCGTCGGGCTCGGGTGGCTGGCGCAGCGTGATGACGCTTCCAAGAACGAGAACATCCCCCTGGTGAATGTACTCGGCGTGATCGTTGTGGCCATGGCCGGGCTGCTGTGGGTGATCCAAGTTCCGGTTCCCGAGGTTCTGGAGCTCGGCGCCCCCAAGACATGGGCCCCGAT
>JAOTYB010000102.1 GCA_029862065.1 Acidimicrobiia bacterium
CCCAAGCCCTGCGCACGGTGATCCCGGCCCTGGTCGGCGGTGCCATCGCCACCTTCAAGGACACGTCGCTCGTCACCATTATCTCGCTGTTCGACTTCCTCCACATCTCACGGTTTGTCATTCCCAACTCAACCCTGGGCCGAGCCTCGGTCCGCACCACGCTGCTGTTCGCGGCGGTGTTCTACTGGATATTCACGTTCGCCATGTCACGCGCGAGTCTCCGCCTGGAGAAGAAGCTCGGCGTGGGTGAGCGCTAAGGAGGCCTCATGACAACTGAGAAGAGCGTTGGCACAACCGACATGATCGTGTGCGATGGTGTCAAGAAGTGGTTTGGTGATTTCCAAGCGCTCAAAGGTGTCACGACCACCATCAAGGAACGCGAGGTCGTCGTCGTCATCGGGCCATCCGGCTCGGGCAAGTCGACCTTCATCCGCTGCATCAACCGCCTGGAGGTCCATCAAGAAGGCCGGATCGTGGTTGATGGCACCGAGCTCACCAGCGACCTGCGCAACATCGAGAAAATCCGCTCCGAGGTCGGCATGGTGTTCCAGCAGTTCAATCTGTTCCCGCATCTGACCGTCTTGCAGAACATCACGCTGGCTCCCATGTGGGTGCGCAAGAAGCCGCGTGAAGAGGCCGAGGCCGCCGGCATGGCATTGCTCGAGCGAGTCGGTATCCCGGAGCAGGCTCACAAATTCCCGGGCCAGCTTTCCGGTGGGCAGCAGCAGCGCGTGGCCATCGCCCGCTCTCTGGCCATGGAGCCTCGAATCATGCTCTTCGACGAGCCGACTTCGGCCCTCGACCCTGAGATGATTAAGGAAGTGCTCGACGTCATGAAAGAGCTGGCCCTCTCGGGTATGACCATGATCGTGGTCACCCACGAGATGGGCTTCGCCCGAGAAGTTGCCGACCGGGTGCTCTTTTTTGACTACGGCGACATCGTCGAGGAAGGGACCCCCGAGCACTTCTTCACAAACCCCAGCCACGACCGCACCAAGCTGTTCCTGAGCCAGATTCTCTGAGCGAAGCTCAAAGAACCTGAGCCACCAGCGAACCGCCGACCGGCGGTCGCCTGCGGCAGCCTTTCACGTTGAGTGTTCGGCATCCGGCGGTCGCCTGCGGCGACCTTTCCGTCATCCGGTCCGTCTAGGTGTGTCGTATACGGCTGCTATCTGTTGCCCATGCGAGACTTTACCGATCTCCGGGTATGGCAGAGAGCGCGCTGCCTCAGCTCCCATTGCCATGACATCACGAAGTCGTTCCCCGCGTCAGAGCGCTATGGACTCACGTCTCAGATCCGCCGCTGTGCGGTTTCGGTGGCCGCCAATATCGCTGAAGGGTGCGGCCGGGAAACGCCCGCCGACCTTCGCCGGTTCTTGCATATCTCGGCCGGATCACTCAGCGAGCTGGAAAGCCACCTCTTGATATGCAGCGACTTGGGCTTGATCTCCCAAGAAGAGCTGCGGTCCTCTCGCGCCGAGATCAGAACCGTTCGTCGAATGGTGCACGGCTTCGCGACCAAGACCCAGGCGTGGTAGTCGATCCCGGATGCCGGATGCCGGATGCCGGATGCCGGATGCCGGATGCCGGATCCCGGATGCCGGATGCCGGATGCCGGATGGCCCTACGGCGCCCGTTCCCCCTCGACCAGGCTCTCGACCACTGCCACCAGCTCGTCTCGCGTCGCGGGTGGGTACAGCACGATCGTGTACTCATCGCACCGGTCGGGGCCTTCAAACCAGGCGACGCCGTAGATGCCGTCGGGCAGAGGGGCAAGGGCCGCGTCCACGCCGCGGACGGTGATGACTTCCGGGGTCTCCTGCCAGCGGGCCGGAGGCGGAGGAAAGGACCCACGCACAACCGCCACCACCGGGGCACCGTCCTCCTGGGTCCACACGCTGGTGGAGGTGCCGGAGATGATCGTGTACAGGTCGTAGGGGACGTCTTGGGTCGGGGGCCGGTCGGACACCCGGTCGGGCAGCACGGTCGGCACGAACGGGCTCGGCCCACACGCCTCAATCGTCGGAACCGGGGTGGCGGTGCTGGTCGTTGTGCTCGTCGGGTCCGGCACTTCGGCGGTGGTGGGAGTCAACAGCGTCGCACTGCTGTCGGTGCCACCACAGGCGGCGAGCAGCAGTGCACCGATGAGGATCCGTTTCACGAGGTGGCGCGTGCCCGGCGTTGCATGACGACGTAGGCAACCACGCCACCGGTCGCTACCAGAAGTGCAATCCAGCCGTTGTTGCGAATACCTAGGAACTCGTTCTGGACGTCGGTGCGCAGCAGCTCCATCAAGAAGCGCACGATGCCGTAGAGGACCAGATAGACAGCGAACAGGCTTCCCGGGGCAGGTCTGAATCGCTTCTCAATCCACAGAATCAACCCGACCACCACGAGGTTCAACAGAGACTCGTAGAGGAAGGTTGGGTGGAAGGTTTCGAATTCCACGTACTCCAACGGCAAGCCGATCCGATTCGGCTCGGAGATCTCGACGGCCCAGGGAAGGTCGCTCGGCGTTCCGTACAGCTCCTGGTTGAAGTAGTTGCCCCAGCGGCCGATCGCCTGGGCCAGAGGAACAGCCGGAGCCACCGAGTCCGCCACATCCGGAATGCTGGCTCCCTCCCGCCTCATGACCCAGATCATGGCGATGCCTCCGGCCAGCAAGCCGCCGAAGAAGGCCAGGCCTCCGTCCCAAATCCGCAGGGCATCGACAAAGCTGAGCTCGTCGAAATGGGTGATGACATATCCGGTGCGGGCGCCGAGAATGCCAACCACCACGGCGATGATGCTGGCGCGTTCGAGCGTCTTGGGGTCTCCGCCCCTGGCTTCGAAGCGGCGGGTGGCCAGCCAAATGGCGGCGATGACGCCGAGGGCGATGGCCACGCCGTAGAAGTTGACCGTCAACGGCCCAATGTCGAAGCCGTTTGTGTCCGGCGAGGGGATGGAAGCTACCCAGAACATCGCACCACCCTAGGGTCGCGACCCGGGTATTAGGCGGGAGTGTCGGTGTCCCGACGGGCTGCCTGGCCGTCGCCGTTTTCGTTACCGAACAGCTCGGCCACCGCTCCCATGCTTCCCAGAATCTTGGCCGACTCGAGCGGAATGAACACCTTGCTGGCCTTGCCGTCGGCGATCTGGGCAAGCGCCTCGAGATACTTGATGGCAATCAGGTCGGGGGTGGGGTCACCTTCGTGGATGGCCCGGAACACCCGCTCAACGGCGCGTCCTTCACCCTCGGCCACGATCTCCAACTGGTAGGCGTCGGCATCGGCCACCTTCTTGATGGCCTCGGCCCGACCCTCGGCTTCGAGGATGGCCGACTCGCGGACGCCCTCAGCCTGGAGAATGCGGGACCGCTTGTCACCCTCGGCTTCGGTGACGAGAGCACGACGGTCACGCTCGGCCTTCATCTGGCGGTGCATGGCGTCGGTGACGTCGGGTGGCGGCTCGATCCTCTGGATCTCGACGCGGATTACCTTGGTGCCCCACATGTCGGTGGCGTCGTCGAGGATCTCCCGCAAGGCGGTATTGATCATGTCGCGGGAGGTGAGGGCCTCGTCGAGCTGGAGGTCGCCGACCAGGTTACGAAGGTTGGTCTGGGCCAGCTTGGTGGCGGCCTGGATGAAGTTGTTGATGTTGTACTTCAGCTTGACCGGGTCGGTCGCCTGGTAGTAGACGACGGCATCAACGGTGACCACCACGTTGTCTTTGGTGATGACCTCCTGAGGCGGGACGTCGACGACCTGCTCACGCATGTCGACCTTGATGATCCGCTCTACAAATGGGATGATCCAGCGCAAGCCCGGGTCGAGGGTTTCGCGGTATTTACCGAGCCGTTCGACCAAGCCCTTCTCGTACGGCCGCACGATCTTCAGACCCGTCGCCGCGACGACGAAGAGCCCAAAAACAATGATCGCCAGTAGTGCTACAACAGCTCCCACAGAACCTCCCTAGTTCGACGTGCCGTTGATCGCTTTCACGATCAAGCGCGCGCCCGTTATTCCAGAAACAATGACGTCGGTCCCCGCCGGGATCGACTCCCCCTCAGTGATGGCACGCCACTCTTCGGTGTCGATGCGCACCATGCCGGTGCCGGCCCGCATGTCGATGTCCTCGAGCACGACGCCGGACTTCCGCAGGTAGCGGTTGGCGCCGACGGCGTCTTTTTCGCCCTCGTCCTGCTTGCGGATGAGGGGCCGGAGGCTGAGGAGCGCCCCTACCGACACCACCAGGAATACGGCCCAGTGCACGCCGGCGTTTCCGATGTCTCCCCAGGCCAGAATCCCGGCGGCGGCTGCACCAATCCCAAACGGCAGCAGGAAGAACCCGGGGGAGAAGATTTCGCCCACCATCAAGATCGCTGCCAGAACGGTCCAGAACCAGCGCCACGCCTCTGTATCGATATCCATGGCGGCCATTCTACCGGAGCGACCACCGCTTTATCGTGGATGACACGAGTCATCCTCCTCCACCCAACAATCGGCTGTGGCCAAGAGAAATGGGGCCCGGTATCGGGCCCCATTTCTCACAAGTGGATGTGTTGGGCTAGACGCCCTTGGGGCTCAAGTATTTGGCCCACCACTTCTTGGCCGTATCGATGCCGCCGACGCCGAAGGCGATGGCGAACGCTACCCCTGCCGTCAGTAGCACGGCTCGCCGCACATCTTCGGACACCTGGCCAATGCCGACCAGATCGAAGGCGGTCAGGAGGGCGAATACGATCACACCCCATCGAACGGCCGATGGCACCCAGGTGTTGTTGTGGGTTTGGGCCCAGGGTCGGGCGAGATCGGCGAGGAAGGTTCCGATGGCGGCTGCGATCACGACCAGGATGATGGCCACGAACACCACCGGTATGAAGCCGATCAAACGCTCGAGCAAATCGACAAGCGACTGAACCTCAAGGGCGGTGGCCGCCAGGAGCAACACGATCACGGCCATCAAGCCGTAGATCAGCGTGGCGCCCAGGTTGGCTGCTGAATACCCGGAATTGCGCAAAGCCGGCCCGATGCCGGCCTTGTCGAGTACTCCTTCGACGGCGTCGTTCTCCAGAATCTTCCTAACGATGCGGCGAATAATTCTTGCGATGAAGAGACCGACGAAGAGGATGAGCAGTGCGCCGATGATCTTCGGCACCCAGTTGCCGATGTCGGCACCAATTCCTTCGAGTCGATCCGTCAGTGTGTCCCAGAAACTCATTTAGAAACTCCCTTTCCGAGTTAGCTGTAATAGGACACCTCAGGTCGCCGAAAGTCGCGAAGTTATGCGGCGACCGCCCGATCTGTCGCCCACGCCCGCAACGCCGCCACTTCCTCGGATCGGGCCACCGACAGGGGAACGGTGGCCTCGATCTCGGCGTCGATGTCGCTCCCGCCGACCGGGCGTTCGGCGGCGTATGCCCGATACAAGCCCCCAACCACCGCCGACTCGATCTCGGCTCCGGAGAAACCCTCGGACAGCAACACAGCATGCTCGATCTCGTTCTTCGAGAGCACAATGCTGCGTCGGGCCAGGTGAATATCGAGGATGTCGCGGCGGGCCTCGGCATCGGGAAGGCCGACGAAGAAGATCTCGTCGAAGCGGCCTTTGCGCAGCAGCTCGGGGGGCAGTGCTGAAACATCGTTGGCGGTTGCCACCAGGAACACTCCCGGCTGGCGCTCCTGCATCCACCGTAGGAACGTCCCCAGGAGTCGCTGGCTGACTCCCGAGTCGCTGGTTCCGCCCGAAGCGAATCCCTTTTCGATCTCATCGATCCACAAGACGGCGGGAGCGAGTGCATCGATACTGCGGAGCGACTCGTGCAGTCGCTGCTCGGTCTCCCCGATATAGGGGCGGTAGAGCCGCGACGGGTCGAGGAGCACCAACGGCAGCTCCCAGGTACGGGCCAATGTCTTGGCGACGAACGATTTTCCGCACCCGGGGATACCGGTGAGCAGGATCCCGCGGGCGGCCTCCATTCCGCCGTCGTGGTGGGCGGAGCGGCGCAGGTTGAGCCACTGTTTGAGACCATCCAGGCCGCCGACCTCGTCGAGCGTTCCGACTTCAGCTTCGACCAACTCGAGGATCCCATCGGCCGACAGCATCTCGGCCTTGGCCCGGCGGACCTCGGCCACGTCATCGGAGGTGAGCCGGCCCTCTCGGAAGGCAGCCTGCTGGATCAGGTTCTCGGCCTCGCGCAGGCTCAGGCCGCGGACGGCCGCCACCAGCCCGTCGACGTCGGCGTCGTCGAGTTCCAGGGTGAACTTCCGCTCGGTGAGATCTTTGAGGGTGCGCTGCACCAGGCGCATGAGTTCTTCTTTACCCGGGGGGCTGAGGTTCCAGGGCAGGGCCAGCCCATTCAGCTCGGCAGGGATGGTGCGGGTGGGGGTCGTGAGCACGATGGTTTGCCCCGCGCGGGCGGCCTGGGCCAGCTCCTTCACGGCCCGCACAACTGAAGGGTTGTCCAGATGGGGATGGACGTCGGCGAACACGAATACCGCCGGCTGATCGAGGTACTTGATCCATTCGAAGGCCCTGGCCGGGTCACGGGTGCCATATTGCGGGTCTTTCTCGTCTCGGGCCAGACCCTGCGTGGTTGTCCACGTCCACACAGGGAGGTCAAGATCCCAGGCAGCATCGCGCAGAAGCGCCAGAAGACGTTGCTCATCCTGGCTCTCAACGAACAGCAAAGGGTGGCGAGAACCCAGTAGAACCCGAAGATCTGAGGTGTTATCCACAGGTTGTTATCGCCCGAAAGCTAGGCAGCACTTAGCTTTCTGATGCCCTTCATCGGAGGGCGGCACTCTTCCTGAGAACGCGAAACTATTTGCAACTGGGAGTGTCCAGTACCTAGCATTTCAAGTTCATAAGCATCGAGGAGGATGTGTGCTCAAGGAATTCAAGGAATTTGCCTTCGGAGGCAATCTCGTAGACATTGCAGTCGGTTTGGTTATGGGCTTGGCGCTCGTCGAGCTCGTCGGCGGTCTGGTCGACCACGTCGTCATGCCGATCATCGGCATTATCTTCGGGGAGCCGTCCTTCGACGGCGCCCTGGTGGCCACGATCAACGACTCGGAGATCCGCTTTGGCTCGTTCTTGACGGCGGTCATCACGTTCATCGCCATTGCGTTGGGCGTGTTCTTCTTCGTCGTAAAGCCCTACCAGTCCTACAAGGCGCGGGTAGCGGCCGGTTCGGAAGAGCCTGCCCCGCCCCCCGAGGACACGGTATTGCTGCGGGAGATCGCGGCCAAGATCGGCAATTAACCAACACCTACTCACACAAAACGCCCCCTCACGGGGGCGTTTTGCTTTGGTGCTCCAGTAGCCAATAGGCAATAGGCAGTAGGCAATAGGCAATACCTTGCTGGTTGCACGGCCTCGGATCTCCGAGTTACTGCTTACTGCTTACTGCTTACTGCTTACTGCTTACTGCTTACTGCTTACTGCTTACTGC
>JAOTYB010000185.1 GCA_029862065.1 Acidimicrobiia bacterium
CAAATGGTTACAGCTCAGCGACAAGTCAGCGGCGCGGTGGACGACGTCACGTACTACCTCAACAACATCGCGCGCCATGACCTGTTGACCGCTGAAGACGAAGTCATGCTCGCCCAGGCCATCGAGGCTGGGCGGGACGCTGCTGCGCGCCTCGAGACCGAGAAGCGTATCCCTCAGAAGGAACGGGTTCGCCTGCAGCGCGAGGTACGGGCCGCCGAGGATGCCCGCAATCGCTTCCTCAACTCCAATCTGCGCCTGGTGGTGGCCCATGCTCGCAAGTTCCGTGGTGCCGACGGCATTGACTTCATCGACCTGATCCAAGAGGGCAACCTTGGCCTGATCCGCGCCGTCGAGAAGTTCGAGTGGCGGAAGGGTTTCAAGTTCTCCACCTACGCCTCCTGGTGGATCCGCCAGGCTCTGAGTCGCGCTGTAACCGAGAAGTCGCGGACGATTCGCGTTCCGGGGCGGCTGTCCGATGCCGCCGCCACCGTTCACGCCATCAAGAACCGTCTACAGGCTGAGCTGGGCCGCGACGCCACCATTCCCGAGCTCGCCGAGGAGAGTGGCCTGAGCGAGATCCACGTAGAAGAAGCGCTGGCCGTCAAGGACTCGGTGAGCCTCGAGAGCCCCGTCGGCGAAGACGGTGCCATGCTCGGCGACTTCGTTGTGGTCGAAGACGACGACAACGATCCGGTCACCCGAGCCGAGAGCATGGCGGTGGGCGACGACCTGCGCAAGGCCATCGACCGCCTGCCCGCTCGTGAGCGCCGCATCCTGTTGCTCCGGTACGGATTTGTCGACGGTGAGCCCAAGGCCCTCCCCGACATCGGCGCCGAGCTCAATCTGACGCCCGAACGCATCCGCCAGATCGAAAAGGTCGCCCTCTGCCGCCTCCGCCATCCCAGCTTCGGCATGTCCGAGGAAGCCCTTCTCTAATCAGCTTCGCTGATTAGAGAATTCGCGATTCATTTTTTCGATTTCTCGGCCGTGACTTGAGTTTCCGGGCGTCAATCGCCGAGAAATACGATCGCTGCCGCCGGATGGCTAGCTGATCGAAGGCCGGCGCCGCCGGCGCCAGGCCCGGAGAAACCCCTTTGTGGCGCTGGAGCTTCGTTGAGCCGGATGCCCGATGCCGGATGCCGGATGCCGGATGCCGGATGCCGGATGCCGGATGCCGGATGCCGATTGCGCCGCGGGAACCACGAGAAGTCTCATGACGCTCTTACCTACAACCGGCATACTGGGGGGAGCGGCGACGTTCCCTCTAATGAAGGCGGGGAATCCGCCGAAGGAGAAACATGCGATCTACGTTCACACTCGGCCGAATCGGCGGTGTGAAAATTGGAATCAGCTGGACGGTGCTCGTCATCGCCGGTCTGATCACCTTGTCATTGGCCAGCGGCATCCTGCCGAATGCCGTTGAAGGCCGCTCCAATGCCGAATACCTCATCGGCGGCGTCATCGGCGCCCTAGGTCTGCTCGGGTCGATCCTGGCTCACGAGCTGGGCCACGCGTTGATGGGCCGGCGTCACGGCCTCGAAGTCGAATCGATCACCCTGTGGCTGTTCGGTGGGCTGGCCCAGCTCGAGGGCGAGTTACCAAGCGCCCGCGTCGAGGCGAAGGTTGCCGGCATCGGTCCGGCAATCAGTCTGTTCGTCGGAGTAGTCGGGGTGGGCGGCGCCTTCATTCTGGGGACCTCCACCATGGCCGGCGTCCTCGTCGGGTGGCTCGGGCTGGTCAACGTGGTGCTGGCCGTGTTCAACCTCTTGCCGGGCGCACCCCTCGACGGCGGCCGGTTGCTTCACGCCTTCATCTGGGGCCGCACCGGCGACCGCCACAAAGCCACGCGGACAGCCTCCACCGCCGGGCGAGTCATCGGTTACGGGCTCATGGGTATTGGCCTGCTCGAGCTGATGCTCGGTGGGGTGGTCGGTGGCCTGTGGACCGCCACCATCGGCTGGGTACTGGTCACGGCCGCTCAAACTGAGGCCCGCCACAGCGCGACGCAAAGTGGCCTGGCCGGGCTCACCGCCGACCGGGTCATGGACCCAATGGGGCTCTTTCCCGACTGGCTGGTGGTGGATGAGTTCGTCCGGCGCCATGTGCAGTCGACCCGCCAGTCCCTTTTTCTGCTGGTCGGTTTTGATGACCGCCCGAGCGGCTATGTGACACTCAAGGACCTCGCCCGGGCCAACGAGGACGATCGCCTCACCCAGCCGGTCCGGGCCTACGCCCATTCACTGGCCGAAGTGCCGGTGGTGGCGCCCGGTGAGGCTGCTGCCGGCATCCTCACGGCTCGGCAGGCGATTTCGCCGATCCTGGCCCTGGTAGTCGATGCCGGGCAGCCGGTGGGCGTGGTTACCCGCGCCAGCCTCTCGGCGGCCCTGGAACGGGCGCGCTTGGTCGGGCCTCGCAGCTGACAACCCGGCGTGGCACAATGCCCCACATGGACGACAAACCCTGGTCGGGTTTCAAATCGTGGGTGTATTCGTTGGTCTTTAGGACTCCGAAGACCAACAAGCTGGTGGTCGAGCACGCCGGTTTAACAGACTCTGACCGGACCCTCGACATCGGATGTGGCCCGGGAGCTGCGGTCCGGATGGCGGCGGAGGTGGCCGCGGAAGCCGTCGGGGTCGATCGTGCTCAGCCCATGGTCGACATCGCCCGCAAGCGGTCACGAAAGCATGCCAACGCCCGGTTCGAGGTCGGGTCGGCCGAATCGCTGCCGTTCCCGGACGGCTCGTTCACCGTGGTGTGGTCCGCTCACTCCTATCACCATTGGGAGGACCCGACCGCCGGGCTCACGGAGGTCAGGCGGGTATTGGCCGCATCGGGGAGAGTCCACATCCTCGAACAGGACGGCAAGGCGCACGGTCTCAACGATGCCCAGGCGGAGCAGGTGGTCGCCGAGCTCGAGGGACTTGGCTTTGGCGAAGTTGCTGTGGCCAAGCTCGACAAACAGGTCATCGTGTCGGGGACGGCTCCCTAACCTCGCGTCATGACCATCGATCTGGTGCGGGGCATCTTCACCAACCGCACACTCAACCTGCGCTCGATCAAAGCCATCGGGTATGACATGGACTACACCCTCATTCATTACCGGACCGAGGATCTCGAGCGTCGTGCCTACGAGATCACCCGCGATCGGCTGGCGGCGAACGGATGGCCGGTGGCCGACCTCGAGTTCGATCCGGGGAGCGTGGTTCGCGGACTGGCAGTGGATCTCGAGCTCGGCAACCTGCTGAAAGCGACCCGGTTCGGCTACGTCATTCGTGCCGCTCACGGAACCCGGATGCTCAGCTACGAAGAGGTCCGCAACGCTTACTCCGGGACCTTGGTCGATCTGGCGGAAAGCCGGTACGACTTCATGAACACGCTTTATTCGATCTCCGAGGGCAACCTCTTTGGCCAGCTCGTCGACCTGTTCGATGCCGGCAGCCTGCCGATGGTCCGCAGCTATGCCGAGCTGGCCGTGGCGGTGCAGCGGGCGCTCGACCGCACCCAT
>JAOTYB010000186.1 GCA_029862065.1 Acidimicrobiia bacterium
CTTCGTGGCCGCTCCGCTGCCGATGGCGTTCGGCGTAATCATCATGCTGGTCATCACCGCAGTGTTGCTGGTGCTCACCGACCCGTTTCTGGCCGTCATCGGCTTCCTGGTGGCTCCCGGCATCATGATCTCCAACTTCTTCTACCAACGTCGCATGCACGCGGTCGCGGCCGGTGCCCAGCGATTGCGGGCCGAGGTGGCCGAAATCGCCCACGAGTCATTCGACGCGGCGCTGGTGGTTAAGACGCTGGGGCGGGAAGATGCCGAGGTGGGCCGCTTCGGGGCCCGGTCGGAGGATCTCCGTGACCGGATGGTTGAGGTAGGCAGGCTGCGGGCGGTTTTCGATCCGCTCATGGAAGCGCTGCCCAACGTTGGAATCCTGGCGGTGCTGGCGGTGGGGGCCTGGCGGGTGGATCAAGGAGTGATCACTCCGGGAACCCTCGTGACGTTCGCCTACTTGTTCCGCTTGGTCGCCTTTCCGATGCGGGTGTTCGGCTGGCTGCTCGGCGAGCTCCCGCGTAGCGTGGTGGGTCTCGATCGAATCCAGTCCGTCTTGCGAGAGGACGACCGGGTGGAGTACGGCACCCGCAACCTTGGCCTGGAAGGGAGTGCCGCCGCCAACGCCCAGTCGGTGGGCTACATGCATCCTGAGACTGAATACGCCGATCTCACCACCGTGCAGGCCAGCCCCGTCCATTCCGATCCCGACGATCGCCGCGGCATCGAGTCGATAACCCTCTCCGCCAAGTCGGGCGAAACGATTGCGCTGGTTGGTGCGACCGGGTCGGGCAAATCGACTTTCGCTCACCTGATGGTCCGGCTATTCGATCCCGACCGTGGCGAGATCAGTCTCGATGGCCACGGCCTGCTCGACCTTGACCGAACCTCGCTGGCCGATGCGGTCAGCATCGTCTTCCAGGAGACCTTTCTCTTTGACGACACCATCTACAACAACATCACTCTTGGCGAGCCATTCGAGGAGGCGCAGGTGCTGGAGGCGGCTCGGGTCGCCCAAGCCCATGAATTCATCGCTGAGCTCGATGCGGGGTACGGGACGCTGGTCGGCGAACGGGGAGCGTCTTTGTCGGGTGGCCAGCGCCAGCGGGTGGCACTGGCCCGGGCTCTGGTCCGCCAGCCGCGGCTGCTGGTGCTTGACGATGCCACGTCGGCCGTCGACCCGTCGGTCGAGGGGCAGATCCTGGCCGGCCTTCGCCTGCTCGATACGACGGTCATCATCGTCGCCCATCGCCGTTCGTCCATTGTCCTGGCCGACGAGGTCATCTTCATCGCCGACGGCCGGGCTACCGCCCGGGGCCCGCATCGCCGGCTCTATGAAACGCACGCCGGATACCGGGCCCTGATCGACGCCTACGCCCTGGCCGAGGACGACGGATGACGGCCCCAAAGACCACCCCGGTAGGAGCGGTTGCGACGGTGCGTCGCGGCCTGAGCCTTTCTCCGGAGCTCCGGCGGGGGCTGCCGGGGACGCTGGTGATAGCGCTGGTGGCCACCGCCGGGCGGGTGGTTGTCCCAATTGCCGTTCAGCAGATCATCGACGGGGGTATTGACGGCACTCAGGTCGACATGGGATTTGTTATGACGATGATCTTCATCGCGCTGGGGGCGGTGGTGCTGACCGGCGGGGCAACCGGTTGGATGCATCTTCGGTTGGCTCGGGTCTCAGAGACCGCGCTGTCGGGATTGCGGGTTCGAGCGTTTCGTCACATTCACGACCTCTCGATGCTGCACCAGGCCTCCGAGCAACGGGGAGTGCTCGTTTCCCGGGTCACTTCTGACGTCGACCAGATAAGCCAATTTATGCAGTGGGCCGGCTTGATGCTCATCATCAACGGGGGTCAGGCGATCCTGGCTCTGGTGGTCATGATGATCCTGTCCTTCCAACTCGGCCTGGTGGTTCTTGCCCTGATTCCGCTCGTGATGCTGATGATCCGCTGGTTCCAGGGCCGTCTCGAAGTCGCCTATCTGGCCGTGCGCGAACGGGTGGGACGCATGCTCGCTCTGCTGGCCGAAACCGTCGTCGGCGCTCCGGTGATCCGGGCCTACGGCATCGAGAACCGAACCCGGATGCAGTTGGCCGAAGCGATTGAGAACCACCGGGTGAGCGCCGTCAAGGCCGGGCGGCTGTCGGCCACCTTCTCGGGTTTCGGGGAGTTGTTTTCCTCCATCGTGCTGGCGGCAGTCCTCGTGACCGGAACGGTGCTGGCCGCCAACGGCACCGTGAGCGTGGGAACGGTCGTCGCATTCTTGTTCCTGGTGCAGTTGTTCATCGAGCCGGTCCAGATCCTGGGTGAGGCGGTCAACCAGGCCCAGACGGCAATCGCTGGGTGGCGGCGGGTACTCGACGTGCTCGACATCGCCCCCGACGTCGCCGATCCGGGAACGGCCGGCGTGGACCTTCCCCATGAGCCGGTCGGGGCCCGTTTCACCGACGTGACGTTCCGGTACCCCCGCCCGGGGGAGCTGGCCGCCGCCGCCAGCAACACGCCTGCCCTGATCGACCTGTCCGTTCAGATCCCGCCTCGCCAGCGCATCGCGGTCGTTGGGGAAACCGGCTCGGGCAAGACCACCTTCGCCAAGCTGCTGACACGCCTCATGGACCCCACCGAAGGATGCATCGAGCTGGGCGGCATCGACTTGCGCACGATCCGGTTCGACTCGCTCCGCGATCGGGTCGTCATGGTGCCCCAGGAGGGGGTGCTATTCAGTGGCTCGATTGCCGACAACATCCGGATGGGTCATCCAGAAGCGGCCGTCGAGGACCTGCTGGCGGCCTGCCAGGAGTTGGGGCTGGACGACTGGCTCGGCGAGCTCCCGGCCGGCCTCGACACCCCGGTCGGTGAGCGGGGTGGGGCACTGTCGGTTGGGGAGCGCCAGCTGGTGACCCTGGCTCGGGCCGCCATCGCCGATCCCGATTTGCTCGTGCTGGACGAGGCCACCTCAGCGGTCGATCCTGCCACGGAAGTCCGGATCAGCCGGGCCCTAAACCAACTCACCTCTGAGCGGACGGTGGTGACCATTGCCCATCGCTTGTCGACCGCCGAGGCTGCCGATCGGGTGCTCGTGTTCGACGAGGGGCGCCTGGTCGAGGACGGGTCGCACGGCCAGCTGGTCAACGACGGCGGGGTCTACAGCCGGCTCTACGCCTCGTGGCAGAGCGGCACCGACGTCGGGAGTGCGGTCGACCGCTAGGCGTCCGCCGACTGGAAGGTGCTTGAGGGGGTGATCGAGTCGTCGGCACCGGCCGGCAGCCAGAAGGCGGCGACCGCCGATACCACCCAGGGGATGATGTTCAACGGATAGACCCGCAGCCAGCCGAACGTCACTTTCCACATCGCCGCCGGCGACAGAAAGAGGTTGGCCGAACGGCTCAGGTCCTGATCGACGCGGTCGGTGACGATGGCGTAACGAACGACGAGGTACTGAACGACGGTCAGGCCGATGAGCGTGACG
>JAOTYB010000001.1 GCA_029862065.1 Acidimicrobiia bacterium
GAGGCGAGCAGGACGACGGCCGGCGGAGCAAAGGCCGGGTCTCCGAGCAGGGGCGCAAACAGATGCCCCTCCATGTGGTTCACCCCGATGAACGGCTTGCCGAGCGCCCATGCCAACGACTTGGCGAAGGTGAAGCCAACCACCAGCGCTCCCACCAGGCCAGGGCCCTGGGTGGCCGCAACCCCATCGAGGTCGGCTTGATGCACGCCTGCCTCCTGCAACGCTCGATGCGCCAGGTGGCGGACGGATTCGACGTGGGCGCGCGCCGCCACCTCCGGCACCACTCCCCCGAACCGGGCATGCAGGTCGACCTGGGAGGCAAGGACGTTGGCTCGCAATGTGGTTCCGGCCACGACTCCGAGGCCCGTTTCGTCGCAACTGGTTTCTATGCCGAGGACGACAGGTCCATCGCTCACGATGCTTCCCTTCGAATGATGGCCAAAACGTCTTGGTAGTGGGCCGAGTCGATATCGATTGCCCACATGACAACGGCATCCTCGGTGGTGTAATACCCCTTGCGCTTGCCGGCCGATTCAAAACCGAACTTGCCGTAGAGGGCTCGGGCGGCGGCGTTCGACTCACGGACCTCCAGGGTCAGGTGGCGGGCGCCGCCGGCTTGGGCAAGCGCCACGAGTTCGGTGAGGAGGTGGGAGGCAAGCCCCGATCTCCGGAATGAGTCGGCCACCGCCACGGTCAGCAGGTGAGCGTCCTCACCCACCAGCATGAGCCCACCGTAGGCGACGATCGATCCGTCCAGCTCGGCCACCAGATACCGGCGAGTCGGCTGGGCTAGTTCTTCATCAAAGAGGGGGCGGGTCCCGGGCTGGACGAAGGCAGCTTCCTCAATCGACATGACGGCATCGAGATCGTCCTTCACCAGAGGTCGCACGGTCACGGCTGGTCTGGCCATTCCGCCTCCTCCCGGTAGTCCTTCCAGTTGATGGTGACATCCGGCTCGCGCAGGTAGAGCGGCCGCACATCCTCAACCGACGGCAGGTCGCCTTTTGCCATCCTGGCAACCGCCAACTCAAGCAACACATCGGCACTCGGCCAGCGGGGACGCCCAACCTTGGCACGGTGGAGGCCGCGTAGCGCCCCCTCGGGAAGCGACTGATAGTCCCCAACCACCAGCACATCCTCAACGGAGGCATCGAGCATGGCAGCAAACCCTTCGGGGCCGACCGTTTCGGGCGCACCCTCCTTGATGACCCCGCCGGGAACCGGTCGATAGGGGGCGGTGGCCACTTCCTGGCGGCGGACATCCACCACCGGCCAGATCATGCGATGCCCGGTGGCAGCCCGGTATGCCAGCGCATCCAGTGACGATAACCCGAGCAGTTGGGCTCCGGTCGCTGCCGCCACTCCCTGGGCGGCGGCCAGACCGGCCCGAATACCCGTGAAGAGGCCGGGACCGATGTCCACGACCACTGCGTCGAGCTCGGCCGGGGTCCAGCCCACCTGCTGAAAGCAATACTCCATAGCCGGGGTCAGAAACCCCACGTGACCGCGCCGATCGACCTGCAGCGACATCGCCAGGAGCGCCTGGTCGGTGCCGAGGGCGACGGAGCTGGCAGGAGTGGAGGTTTCGATGGCGAGAATGTTCATGCTTGTAGCTCCGAGAGCGGGCGACTTGACCAGGAACCGCGGGGCAAGAACTCGATGCTGCGGGTCTCGCCCTCGCCGACCCGAATACGCACGACCAGGTGGTTGGCGGGCAGCCACTGCTCTATCGCGGTCCCCCACTCAACGGCCAGCACGCCGTCGGCCGAGGCTTCCAGCAAATCGAGGTCCTCGATCTCCGAAAGGGTCTCAGCCCGGTATACATCGGCGTGCGTCAACGACATCAAGCCCGAATACGTCCGCATGAGTATGAAGGTCGGACTGGTGATGGGCTCGTCTACTCCCAACCCTTCGGCCAGACCGGCCACGAAGGTGGTTTTGCCTGCCCCCAGGTCGCCGTCCAGGAGCAGGATGTCGCCGGCCCACAGCAAACCGGCCAGACGGCGGCCGGCCGCCATGGTCTCGGCGGCATCCGGGCATTCAATCTGCACGGTCATGGGAACAGCCCGATCTGCTCAGGTTGTGAAACCTGACCGGACGCCCCGGTGCGTTGTTCAATCACTTGAACGGCCAATTGCAGGTCGGCGACCATCTCTTCAATGACGCGGGGCCCATTGCGGAGAGCGGCGGCGGGGTGGAATGTGGGTACGACGTGGCGCCTCCACCACGGATAGGCCTGGCCCCGCATGCGGGTAATGCCGACCTCGGTCTTGAGGAGCAGCTTGGTCGAGAAGTTGCCCAGCGTCACAACCGCCGCCGGGTCGATCAGCTTGATCTGCTCGGCCAGATACCCCTTGCACGCATCGATTTCATCCCGGCGAGGATCGCGATTGCCGGGAGGCCGGCACTTCACCACATTGGCGATATACACCTCCGGTCGGCTCAGCCCGACCCGCTCGAGCAGCGTCGACAGTAACTGCCCGGAACGGCCGACAAAGGGAACGCCTTGTTCATCTTCATGCTGACCGGGGCCCTCGCCGATGAACATGAGGTCGGCGTCTGCGTTTCCGTCTCCGAACACCACGGTGGTTCTCGTCTCGTTCAGCCGACAGGAGATGCAGGCAGACGCCTCTTTCTCCAACACCCGGAGCCGGGCGGCGCGGTCTTCGATGGTCATGTCTCTTCCTCGGTGGCGGCCGACCTCACTGCGGCTTCGATGGCCTCACCCACGGCCACAAACGCCGCTTCGCCCATCGTGTCAAGATCCGCCTCCGTCTCGCCGCATGAGACGGCAAAGGCAACGTCGCCATCATATCGAGTATGGCCGGGCCGAATGCAGGCCGCGAGGGCGTCCTGGGCCCGCACCGCCAGCCGCAATAGATCGTTGCGTTCGATCCGGGCGTCGGTAGCCACCACCACCAGGGTGGTGTTCTCGAGCGGGGCCGGAGGCCCGGCTGGCGGGCCCGGACGGACGGGGCCGCCGGTGAGCGGTTCGCCTTCCAGGGTGAAGACATCGCCGACGGCGTTTACAGCGGCCAGGGCCCCGACTGTGGCGTCGCCGGCGGGCACCGCCGCCGATCCAACCCCACCGGGCCGCATGTGCTCGAAGCCTCTCCACCCGGCGACCAGGGCACCGGTTCCCACCCCCACCGATCCCATCTCAACCGGGTCACTTGAGACGGCTCGGTAGGCGGCCGCCCCCTCGTCCGGACCAGGACGGACGGCTGAATCGCCGGTTAGGAGGTCGTAAATTACGGCCGCGGGAACGATCGGGACCGGGCCCTTGAGTGTCTCGTGACCGCGGCCATCGGCCTCCAGGGCCCGCACCACCCCGTCGACCGAAGCCAGGCCGAAAGCGCTGCCCCCGGTAAGGACGATCGCTTGAATCTGTTCGACTCGCATGCCCGGCGCCAGCAAGGCCAGCTCGCGGCTGCCCGGGGCCGCTCCGCGGACTTCGGCGACCACCCGGTTGGGCTCCGGCAAGGTGACGACGGTTAGGCCGGTGCGAGCCACCGGGTCGGTGTAGTGACCAACCTTGATCCCCGGCACCGAGGTGAGCGTCATCCGCGGTAGCGCCGCGGCAGCCGGGGGCCGAAGCCGCAGAGGATTTCCCAGCTGACGGAGTCGAGACGCTCGGCCCACTCATCGGCGCTGATTTCCTCGTCACCCTGGGCACCCAGCAGGACGACTTGGTCGCCCACTTCGACGGGATCATCACCCATATCGACGACGATCTGATCCATGGTGACGATCCCGGCGTACGGGCGTCGCACTCCGCCGATGAGCACCGCGCCTCCGATCTTGGCGAGCCGCCGAGTGATGCCGTCGGCGTAGCCGATGGGGATGGTGGCCACGGTGGACTCTCGTTCCAGCGGGCGGATGCGGCCATAGGTGGGCCGGGCCCCGGCCGGAAGCCGCTTGATGTGGACGACCTTCGACACCACTCGCATGGCCGGCTGCAACGACACGACATCTCCGCAAGCTGGCGAAGGCAGACAGCCGTACATGGCCAGACCAATGCGCACCATGTCGAACCGGGCATCGGGATAGAGCAAGGCTCCAGCCGAGTTAGCGGCGTGGACCAGCTTCGGCGACGGGCCTACTCCGGCCACGAATTCGCTCAGTTGCTTGACTTGCCCCTCAGTGAAGTCAGTCTCGCCTTCCGCAGAGGGGAAGTGCGTCCAGATTCCGCCCAGCTCAAGCAACTCATGATCTGCGATCCTGGTCACCAAATCGGAGGCGGTCTCCAGGTCGGCTCCGACGCGGTGCATCCCGGTGTCGAGCTTCACCTGGACCGCCAGCGGAGCGGTGACGGCAGCACTGATGGCTTCGAGGGCCGGAAGCGAGTAGACGGTGGGGGTCAGGCTTTGCGCCACGACTGAGGCCGCATCCTCTTCGGCCACCTCCGACAGCAACAAGATGGGGGCTTCGATACCGGCTTCTCGCAGCCGCACAGCCTCGCCGACCGTGGCCACGGCCAGCCAGTCGGCTCCCGCCCCGAGGGCGGCCTCGGCGACCGGCACATCGCCGTGGCCATACCCATCAGCCTTGACAACGGCGCAGAATTTGGCAGGGGCCACCAACTTGGCGATCTCCGCAACGTTGTGGCGGATGGCGTCGAGATCGACTTCCACCCATGAAGGCCTCATCGGAGCACCGAGCCAATCTCGTCAACGAGCCCCTCGGCGGTGACGACGGTGCGCTCGGCCAAGCGGTGCCCGGCCCGGCCGTGCCAGAACGCTCCGGCGCAGGCGGCCATCTCGGCTCCCAGCCCTCTCGCCCATAGGGCGGCTACGGCCCCGGCCAGGACATCACCGGTACCGATGGTGGCCAGCTCTGGTCCCCCTTCGGTGACGACAAATGGTGCACCCGACCCGGCAACGATGGTCGGATTCCCTTTCAACAGGACCGTGATTCCTTGGGATTCGGCCAGATGGGCGGCCGCTCGATAGGAGCCGTCCTCCCCGGTCAGTCGTGAGAATTCCCCAGCGTGGGGGGTGATGATGGTGTCGCCCTCCCGCCGGAGCTGGGCCGGGTCGCCGATGGCGTTGAGGCCGTCAGCGTCGATTAGCAGACGGCCGGGCCATCGCGTCATCACCTCATGGACGAATTTGTCCTGCTCCGGGCCGAGCCCGGGCCCGAGCACAATGATGTCAAAACGGTCGGCTCCCTCGAGTAGTTCGGCCGCGTCGACGGCATCGAAGCGCTCTCCCGCTCCAATGCCACGGGTCATCACACCCGCGCTCATCCCGGCCAAAGCCGCCTGCCACCGGCCGGGTACCGCCGCCACAACTGCCCCGGCTCCCGAGCGCAATGCTCCGGTGGCCGCCAGCATCAACGCTCCGGTGAGGCCGGGCGAGCCTCCCACCACCATCACCGATCCGGACGACCATTTGTGAGCGGTGCGTTCCCTGGCAGGGATCCTCACGTCTGACTCTTCAACCAGTCGCAGCTCTGGCTCGCCGCCCACGAGTCCGATGTCGCGCGCGGAGATAAGACCGCAGCGATCGGGGCCCTCCCCCACCAGGTGCCCAACCTTGAAGGCGTGGAAGGTGATAGTCCGCTCGGCGTGGAAGCTCTCACCCTCGACCGATCCGTCGGCGGCGTTGAGCCCGCTAGGAACATCAATAGCTAGGACCGGGGCGGTGTGGGTCAGCCACGGGAGGACGTCATCGGGAAGGCTCCCGTGAAATCCCGAGCCGAACAGGCCATCGATAACGAGGTCGGCCGCGACGGGCTCGGATAGCGGGACGACCGTGACACCGGCATTGGCGGCTGCGCTGGCCGCCCGTCTGGCAGCCGAGAAATCACCCTTGGGGAAGCCACGGGCATAGACGATGACAGCCACCCCCCGTCGTGCCAGATACTTGGCCGCGACATAGGCGTCGCCACCGTTGTTGCCCGGACCGGCCAGCACGGCCACCCGCGAGCCGTACCCGGCACCCATCTCAACGGCCGCCAGCGCCACCCATAGGCCGGCCTGCTCCATGAGAGCGTCGATGTGATCCGCGGCGGCGGCGTCGAGGGACGCCGATTCCTCAGGAGTGATCACCGATCGCATACCGCAAGAGTACCGGTGGGCGGGGGTCCCGACAGGCTCTAGGTGACGCTGATCGCCAGAACCATCGCCTGCACATCGGTGTGGGTGATCGACACGTGCACCTCGGTCACACCCAGCTCCTCAGCCCGCCGGGCGGCGGTGCCCGACAGCTTGACCGTCGGCTTCCCGCCGCCGGTGATCTCGATGTCCTTCCAACGGAGCTGGCGCCATCCCCGTCCCAGGCTCTTCATGACCGCTTCCTTGCCGGCGAAGCGGGCCGCCAGACGGCGAGAGGGGTTGGCAAAGCGTGCGGCGTAGGCCTGCTCGTGCTCGGTGAAGCACCGCTCTAGAAAGCGGTCAGGGTACTTCCTATACACCTTCTCAACCCGATCGATCTCAGCCAGATCGATCCCAATGCCAACGATGTTCATAGTGGTCGAGCTTAGGGATTGGGCGTGCCGCATCGCGGGGCAGGGAGTGCTCCCAGCTACCGGATACCAGTTCTCCGCGATAGCGGGTTCCCGAATGCGGGGGTACCTACCGCTTTCCGTCCCGACTCTGAAAGAAACGGACGCTGCCCCTCCGCTCTCTGTCACCACAGAGGCGAAAAACTGGCGACGGGTAGCTGGTCGCTGCGGGGCGAAGCCCCGCTACTCCACCGTCACACTCTTAGCCAGGTTCCGGGGTTGGTCGATTTCGAGGCCGCGGGCGTCGGCCACGTGATAGGCCAGGAGCTGGAGGGGGACGATCGACAGCACGGGGCTCAACAGGTCCAGAGTGCGCGGGATGCGCAGCACATGGTCGGTGTAGTGCTCGATCTCGGTGTCGTCGTCGTAGGCAACTGCGATCACGCTGGCGCCCCGGGCCTTCACTTCCTGGAGAGCCGAGACCGTCTTGTCGTAGACATGGGCCTGGGTGTTCACAACGATGACCGGTGTCCCTTCGGTGATAAGCGCCAGCGTCCCGTGCTTGAGCTCGCCGGCAGGCATCGCTTCGGAGTGGAGGTAGCTGATCTCCTTGAGCTTGAGAGAGCCCTCGGTGGCGACCGCGTAGTCCAGACCGCGGCCGATGAAGTAGATGTCGTTCTCGTCGGCCAGCTTGCTGGCAAGAAAGCGGGCCATCTCGTCAATACCTTCTTCTCGCTTGAGCAGCGACTCCACTTGTCCCGGCAGAGCCTCGAGTGCCGCGGCCACCTTCCGGGCTCGAGCCTCATCGAGCACGCCGCGCGACTGACCGAGCCGCAGGGCCAGGAGGTATTGGGCGACCAGCATGGCCGTGTAGGCCTTGGTCGATGCCACCGAGATCTCCAGGCCGGCCCGGGTGTAGATGACGTCGTCTGAATAGTGGGTGAGGGCCGAGCCCACCACGTTGGTAATGGCCAGCAGGCGAGAGCCTCGCTCGTGCAGGAGGCGGGCGCCGGCCAGGGTGTCGGCCGTCTCTCCTGATTGGCTTATGGCCAGCGTCAGGGAGTTTGGCTCGACAATCGGGTCCCGGTAGCGGAGCTCGTGGGCGTACACGGCTTCGGTCGGGATCCGCAGCAAGCCCTCGAACATCTCCTTGCCGGCCAGGCCGGCATGGAAGGCGGTTCCGCAGGCGGTGATCCAGATCTTCTCGATCGACTGTTCGAAGGCTGGGCCCCAGGCCACGCCCTCAAGGATGACGTCAGTGCCGTCGAGTCTGCCAAGCAAAGAGTCGGCGACCACCCGGGGTTGCTCGAAAATCTCCTTGAGCATGAAATGGGGATAGCCCCCCTTCTCCGCTTGTTCAACGTCCCAATCGACCTTCATGTGCTGACGATCGACCGGTGTGCCGTCCAGCTTCTCAAGAGTGATGCCCTCGGCCGTAATGATTGCCAACTCACCGTCTTCCATGACCAGCACATCACGAGTGTGATCGAGCAAAGCAGGGATGCCGGAGGCAAGGAACGTCTCGCCTTCGCCGAATCCGATGACCAGCGGGCTTATCATTCGGACCGCCACGATGGTGTCCGGTTGTTCGGCAGCGACAGCCACCAAGGCATAGGCACCGGTCGCGCGTTTAACGGCTCGACGCACTGCTTCGGCCAGGTCTCCGTCGTACTCGTCGGAGATGAGATGGACCAGGACCTCGGTGTCGGTGTCAGAGGTGAACTCGCGGCCGGCCGCCAGGAGCTCCTCTTTCAGCTCGAAGAAGTTCTCGATGATCCCGTTGTGAACGATGGCGAACTTCTCGGTGGTGTCAGCGTGAGGATGGGCGTTGGCGTCCGTCGGGGGCCCGTGGGTGGCCCAGCGGGTGTGGCCGATACCAATGGCTCCGGATGGTTCCGAAGCGGCCATGGCCTCGACCAGGCGATCAAGCTTGCCGGCGGCCTTGCGGATCTGAATGACCCCGTCGGCGGCCACAGCGATGCCGGCTGAGTCATAGCCCCGGTACTCGAGCCGCTTGAGCCCCTGCATGATGATTGGACTGGCCGGGCGGGGCCCGACGTATCCCATGATTCCGCACATACCAAAGCTCCTGTTCTGGAGTACCGGAGTGTGCGCGGTTGCGCGGTCCCACCTGAGTGGGCTCACATCCGCCGGGCCTCTGGGTCCGGGATCACTCCCGGGGTTTGGTCCCGTCGATTACGACCGTGAGCGGCCGAGAGGGCATCCGCCGAACATTTCGATAACCCTCTTCCTCGTCACCTCGCTCAAGCGAGGGCAGGCGCTGTATGTATCTCCGGTACTCGCGTACCTATGTCGTATTAGAGGGTATCACTGATCCTGCGGTTCCCGTCAGGCTTGGCGCCAGGAGCGTCAGTCGGCATCCGGCATCCGGCATCCGGCATCCGGCATCCGGCATCCGGCATCCGGCAAGCGTCCCCCCCTCGACTCATTGACGCACGGACGGAAAGCGAGCGGAGCGAGCGCCGGACACCGGAAAGCGAGCGGAGCGAGCGCCGGACACCGGAAAGCGAGCAAAGCGAGCGCCGAAAAGCGCCCCAGGCGTTGCCTAATCCCCCAGCGCGGTGCGCACGACCGACGCTAGGTCGTCGGCAAAAGTGGCCGCCTCGGTTTTGGTCTGGGCTTCGACCATCACCCGCACCAGTGGCTCAGTTCCGGAAGGTCGGATCAGTACCCGGCCGCCGTCGCCGAGCTGTTCCTCGGTGTGGCGAACGGCCTCCCACACTGCATCGGCTCCTTCGAGCCCCGCCCGGTTCTCGATCTTCACATTACGAAGCACCTGGGGGTAGCTGGTCATGACTTTCCGCAGCTCGGTGAGCGGCCGCCCTTTGGCGGCCACCACCTCGAGTAGGCGCAGGGCGGTCAGCAATCCATCGCCCGTCGAGATGTGGTCGAGGAAGATCACGTGGCCGGATTGCTCGCCACCCAGGTTGGCTTTGTGAGCTCGCATTGCTTCGAGCACGTATCGGTCGCCGACGTCGGTCTCCACCACCGTGATGCCCAGTTCGGCCATGGCTCGACGGAATCCAATGTTCGTCATCACCGTCACGACAACTGTGTTGTTCTTCAGCCCGCCCTTTTCGTGGAGGTGGCTGGCGATAATGGCCATGATTTCGTCACCGTTGAGCGGTATGCCGTCTTCGTCGATGGCAACGAAACGATCGGCGTCCCCGTCGAAGACCAGGCCAATCCTGCCCGCCGACTGCGAAGCCAAGAACTCGGGATGGGTGGCCCCACACCCGTCGTTGATATTGAGGCCGTCCGGCTCGCAGGCGACGGTCCGCACATCCAGCCCTAGTTCGGTGAACAGGCGGGGGGCGGCGAGAAAGGCGGCCCCATTCGCCCCGTCGATGGCGACATCGATGCCTCGCAGGGTGTAGGCCACATCGGCTCGCAGCCATCCGAGATAGTCGTCAATTGCCTCGGGGCGCGGCATGCGGATCCCGACTCCGGCCTTGGGAGTCTTCCACGGCGGGCCGGTCCGAAGTCTGGCCTCAATCCGGTCCTCCAACTCGTCGGTCAACTTCCCACCGTCGCCACCGAAGAACTTGATGCCATTGTCCGCCGCCGGGTTGTGAGAGGCGGAGACGACAACTCCCAGGGAGGCGTCGAGCTCGGCGGCGGTGTGAGCGATGGCCGCCGTTGGGAGAATGCCCACGTCGATCGTGTCGAGGCCAACCGAGTGGAATCCGGCCTGCATCGCCAGGCTCAGCATCTCGCCAGAGCGACGGGTGTCACGACCGATTACGACCGGACCGTTGATGTTCTCAGAGGCAGCTCTCGCCAGGTCCATGGCGAAATCGACCGTCAACTCGTCGTTTGCAATCCCACGGACCCCATCGGTCCCGAACAGCCGCTGACCCTCGGTGAGCACTTAGCGCTTGGTGTACTGGGTGGCTCGCCGGGCTTTGCGCAGGCCGTACTTCTTGGGCTCAACGCGCCGGGAGTCGCGGGTGAGGAAGCCACCCTTCTTGAGGACGTCCCGCAGCTCGGGATCGACCTTTTCCAACGCTCGGGCGATGCCGAGCCGGAGCGAGTCGATCTGGCCGGTGGTGCCCCCACCTTGGAGCTTGGCATGGATCGCGTAGCGGCCCTCCAGCTCAACAGCCCGCAGGGGCTCAAGCACGCGAACCCGCATCGCCATGGTCGGGAAGTATTCCTCGAGACGCTTGCCGTTGAGCGTGAACCCGGCCTCGCCCTCTAAGAGACGGACCTGGGCGCGCGAGCGCTTGCGGCGACCAGTGGCCTGCGCGAGGACTTTCATACCGCCGGCCATCTTTGTGTCGGCGGAGGCCTTCTCGGCGACCGGTTGCTCCTGCGTATCAGTCATTACTTCTCCACTCGTGCGATGTTGAATTCCAGCGGCTGGGGTTTCTGCGAACTCTGTCCGTGGTCCGGGCCGGCGTACACCCGCAGCTTGCGAAACATGGCCCGCCCGAGCCGATTCTTGGGCAGCATGCCGCGAACCGCTCGCTCGATGATGGCCTCCGGCTTGCGAGCCTGAAGCCGCTCAAAGGACTCAGCCTTTATGCCACCCGGGAACCCGCTGTGGCGGTAGTAGATCTTCTGTTCGGATTTGGCCGACGTCACTGCCACCTTCTCGGCGTTCACAATGATCACGTGGTCGCCGACGTCGAGGTGGGGGGTGTATTGCGGCTTGTGCTTGCCGCGGAGTATGGAGGCAACCTCCGAGGCCAGGCGCCCGAGCGGCAAATCGGTGGCATCTACGGTCCACCAGACGCGCTCGATATCGTCGACACGAGGGATATAGGTCTTCTGTTGTTTCACGCGCACGGAACTCCCAAAAGGATGCGGGAACGCAGGAATGATAGCGGGATCTGCGCCCACCGCCAGCGGAAGAGGGCTATTCGGCCACGGACCGCGCAGTTGTCGCCGGTGCGCAGGACGCAGGACGCCGGACGCAGTAAGGCAGAGGTCCGAGGCCGTGCACCAGCAAGGTATTGCCTATTGCCTATTGCCTATTGCCCATTGCCTATTGCCTAATTGCCTATTGCCTATTGCCTATTGCCTAATTGCCTATTGCCTATTGCCTTGCCGGCCCGATCTGACCTAGAGACCCTGGTCATGCGGGTAGTGAACCTTCCACAGGAAGAGTCCACGGGCCGGAGCCGCCCCCTGGGCCGCATTGCGGTCGCCGCCTGTCAGCAACTCCTTCATATCGCCTGGCTCCCCATTGCTGCGGCCGATTTCGACGCACATCGCAACAATCGAGCGCACCATCTGATGGCAGAAGGCATTGGCCGTGACCCCAAACACCATCATGTCATCCTCCTCCGCCCGCCAATTGGCCTCAGAAATGGAGCGAATAGTCGACTTGCCGGCACGTTTCCGACAGAACGCCGCAAAATCGTGATCCCCGATGACGTGGGCTGCCGCTTCGTTCATCCGGTCAAGTTCGACAGGATGCCGGTAGTGCCAGCTGGTTCGGGCCAGGAAGGGATCCGACCAGCGTCGGTTGAGGAGGAAGTACCGATAGCTGCGGCCGACCGCCGCATATCGGGCGTGGAACTCCGGCTCAACCTCGGTCACCGATTCGAACATCAGTTCCGGGCCCAGCATCCGATTGAGCGATCGATTGAGCGTGCCGACCCCGACCTGTCGCTCCGCTTCGACATTGACCACCTGGTGGCGGGCATGCACTCCGGCGTCGGTGCGGCCCGCGACATGGGTGCGAATCGGGCCGAGCACCGGCACGAGTGCTTCCTGCAGTACGCCCTGGACGGTGCGCAGCCCCGGCTGGATGGCGTAGCCGTGGAAGTCCGTGCCGTCGTAGGAGAAGTCGAGCCGGTAGTTGGTCATCTCCTCCTCCGAAGGGGGAGGTGCCCCGAAGGGGCGGAGGGGGCGTCACCCCGCCTCCCCGAGAGTGAGGATCCCCAACGCCACACAGGCACCGCCATCACGTCCTCCGGAGAGGGCCTGTTCCCGGCGACCACTAGAAGCCGGGAATGCCGACCAGCAACACCCACACAAACATCGCCGTTAGCGCCGAGCCGATCGCTCGCTCCTGGGTCATGTCGAGGTTGGATTGAAAACCTGTGACCATCATCGCCGCCGACCAGATGCCGAGGAAGATGAGGGCTGCCCCAATCGGAAAGCTCAAACGGGCGACGAGTGGGACCAAAACCAGCGGTGCGTGGGCGTAGCCGGTGATGGGCACAATCGCCCCGAAGTTGACCCGGCTTTCGAAGATGAAGGTTGAGATTGCATACACCGCACCCGACCCAATGATCCAAGCGAACCCGCCTGCAATGAACAGTTGGATGAATTGGCTGACCGCATCAAATCCTGTGTCCAGGAAAGGCAGACCACTGGTATTGAGTACCGAGGCAAACAGGACCCAGACCGCATACACGAGCCCGACGATGAGCACGGCGTCACCATTGGCGGATTGGTTGAACTGCATCCACACGTAGGCGTCGCGTTTGAGCTGGAGGGCCTGCCAAAGGCGTTGTGTTTCCATCAGTTCCCTAGAAGATGAAGCCAAGTATGCCGCGGGCGACGACGTAGACAATCCAACCGATGACAACGGTGCCGACCGCCTTCTCCGGTATAACCGCGATCGGCTTCGACAGTCTCATACAGGTCGGCGTCAAGCTTGGCCGCCCGAATCATGCGTTGAAGCATTGGCTTTCCTTTTCCGTGATGTAGCAGAGTCCAGACTAGTTTTTCGCGGTCTACGGGGCAATGGGAGCCCTGGGGAACCTGCCGACCGAGGAGAGACGCGGCTACCAGCTACCAGTCGCCAGTTATTTCAATGTCGCAACCAGATTCCGCAGAGGCAACTAACGCCGTTCAGATTGATAACCCCGACAGAGGGAAGTCGATTCAGGGAGAACTGGTAGCTGGTAGCTGGTAGCCGGCCGGCCTACTCGACGGCGACCCCTCGACCCAGCTCAACGAGCACCGCTCAGATTGATGACCCCGACAGAAGGAAGGCAATTCAGGGAGAGCTGGTAGCTGGTAGCTGGTAGCCGCCCGCTACTCGGAGACCGAAGATCCCTCGACCAGCTCGATCAAAGCCATCTCCGCCCCGTCGCCTCGGCGGGGGCCAAGTTTGAGGATGCGGGTGTAGCCGCCGGGTCGGTCGACGTAGCGAGGAGCGACCTCATCCATCAACTTCGTCACAACCTCAATGTCGTGAATGTGACGGAGGATCATCCGTCGGTCGTGGAGCGTGCCTTTACGGGCCTTGGTGATGAGTTTCTCCGCGTACGGCCGCAGCACCTTGGCTTTGGTGACGGTGGTCTCAATCCGGCCATCCCAGAACAAGGAGGCAGCCAGATTCGCCAGCATATGCCTCTGGTGCGAGGGGCTCTTGCCGAGCCGCTTACCCTTCCTGGGACGAGGCATAGCGCCTTAGATCCCTTCCTCTTCTGTCTGAGCGGCGGGATCGTCGTCGCGTGACTGACGGAGCGAAAGACCCAGCTCGTCGAGCTTGGCCGCGACTTCCTCAAGGCTCTTTTGGCCGAAGTTGGTGATGTTGAGGAGGTCGTCCTCGGTCCGCATCACCAGCTCACCAACCGTCTTGACCTGCGCCCGGCGCAGGCAGTTGCGGGGGCGCTCGGACAAGTCGAGGGCTTCGATCGGAAGATCCAGGTCGGGTGAGCCGGACTCGGCCTCCACGACATCTCCGAGCTCGAGGCCGATACCTTCGCCCTCGCCGACGTCGGCGAAGAGACCAAGCAGCTCTCGCAGAGTCTTGCCGGCGGACGAGATCGCCTCAGTGGGGTCCATGGAACCATTGGTTTCCACGTCCACGACGAGACTGTCGAAGTTGGTCATCTGCCCGACCTGGGTGGCACCGACCTCGTAGGTGACTTTGCGCACCGGCGAGAAGATCGAATCGATGGGGATGATTCCAATGGTGTCGCCTTTTTTGTTCTTCTCGGCGGTCCGGTACCCAACGCCGCGTTCGGCGGTGACTTCCATCTCCAGCTTTCCCGAAGCCGACAGGCTGGCAATCACCTGGCCGGGATTGACGATCTCAACACCAGCGGGGAGCTTGAACTGCTTGGCCTTCACCGGTCCCGCCCCTTTGGCGGAAAGGAACATGGTCTGGGTGTCCTCGACCTCCATGCGCAGAACGATCTGCTTCAGGTTGAGGATGATGTCGACCACGTCCTCTTTGACGCCTTCGACGGTCGAGAATTCGTGAAGCACACCCTCCATCCGAACCGACGTGATGGCAGCTCCCGGGATACGGGAGAGCAGGGTCCGCCGGAGCGTATTGCCGAGGGTGTAGCCGAAGCCCGGCTCGAGAGGCTCGATGACGAACCGGGAGCGGGTATCGCTGACCTGCTCCTCGTGGATCTGTGGGCGCTGAACGATGAGCACTTGGCTCCCTCCGTTACTTTGAGTAGAGCTCAACGATGAGCTGTTCTTGGATTTGGGTGTCGACTTGGGTCCGATCCGGGAGATCCCGAACGGTGACTTTCTTGTTCTCGGCATCAACCTCGAGCCATTCCGGGATACCGGTGGTGCCGATCGTGTCGATAGCGTGATCTACGGTCACCATGTCCCGGCTGCGCTCACGCAACTCGAGTTCGGTTCCGGGACGGACTCGGATAGACGGCTTGTCCACCCGTCGACCGTCGACCAGCACGTGCCCATGGGATACCAGCTGCCGGGCCTGGGCACGGGAGGTGGCGAAGTTCGAGCGGTACATGACGTTGTCGAGCCTGCTCTCAAGAATCTGGAGCAGGTTCTCACCGGTGATGCCGCCCCGGCGGGCCGCCTCCTTGTAGTAGTTGCGGAACTGCTTCTCGAGCACTCCGTAGATGCGGCGGGCCTTCTGCTTTTCCCGCAACTGAATGAGGTACTGCGTCTCTTTGATGCGGCCGCGACCATGCTCACCCGGTGGATACGGCCGAGTCTCGATGGCGCACTTGGACGACTCGCAGCGGGCGCCCTTGAGGAACAACTTGGTGCGCTCACGACGGCACAGCTTGCAGACGGGTCCGGTGTAGCGAGCCACTAGCCGTGCCTCCGCTTCTTGGGTCGGCAACCATTGTGGGGCAGCGGGGTGACGTCCTTGATCCCGGTTACCTCAAGGCCCATGGCCTGCAGGGTGCGGACGGCGGTCTCACGGCCGGAGCCGGAACCGCGAACGATGACGTCGACCTTGCGGATCCCGTACTCACCGGCCTGGCGGGCGGCCTGCTCGGCGGCCACCTGGGCGGCATAGGGGGTCGACTTGCGTGAACCCTTGAAGCCCACCGACCCGCCCGAAGTCCAGAGGATGGTGTTGCCCTGGAGATCGGAGATGGTGATGACGGTGTTGTTGAAGGTGGCTCGGATGTGGGCCTGGCCATGCGAAAGCATCCGACGCTCGCGCCGGCGAGACCGAGCCGCTTTCTCGTCGACGGGTGGGGCCGGAGCCTCGCCCTCATCCGCAGCAGCCTCGGCGGCAGGCGCCTCAGCACCCGGAGCGTCAGGAGTAGGCGCCTCAGCAGCCGGAGCCTCAGCAGCCGGAGCCTCATCGGCCGCCGGTGCGGCTGTCTCGGTCGCCTCTGGCTGGGAGCCGGTTTCAGGCAGCTGGTCGCCTGTCGGTTCGACCACGGCGTCCTCGCCTGCCGGTACCTCTGGAATCTCTGGTGTCGTCACTTCTTCACAGCTTTCTTCCTGCCGGCGATGGCATGCCGGGGGCCCTTGCGAGTCCTGGCGTTGGTGTGGGTCCGCTGGCCGCGAACCGGGAGACCCTTGCGGTGACGAATGCCCTGAAAGGAACCGATGTCGATCTTGCGCTTGATGTTCTGAGCAACCTCACGGCGCAGGTCACCTTCAACGTTGAAGTTCTGCTCGATCGCCTGGCGGATCTTGACGATCTCCTCTTCGGTGAGATCTCTCACTTTGACGTCAGGGGAGATTTCCGCCAGCTCGCAGATGAGTTTCGAGCGGGTGGCGCCAACTCCATAGATGTAGGTAAAGGCGATCTCCGCTCGCTTGTCTCTGGGGAGGTCAACTCCTGAAATCCGTGCCATTTGCTATCCCTGTCGCTGCTTATGCCGGGGGTTGGCGGGGCAGATCACCCATACGCGGCCGTGCCGTCGGATGACCCGACAACGCTCGCACATTCTCTTGGCCGATGGTCGAACTTTCATGCGTCCCGCTGTTTCGTCGAGAGAGGCAAGCGCACGGTTCCAGGCAGCATTCCATTTGCGGATCTCCCGGGGTGAGCGAGCGAGCAGGCTCTCGATCTCAAAATTACGTCGTCTTACTCACCACGAACCTCATGAACCCCGCGGCAAGCCAGACGAGCAATGATAGCCAGCGTTTATGGCTAACAGCAAGCTGAATAAAGCTGCCAGCTACCAGCTACCAGTTCACCCCGAATCGAACTTCCTTTTGGTCGGGGTCGTCAATCTTGAACGGCGGTTGCTGCCTCTGCGGAGTCTGGTTGAAGGCCAGAGATGACTGGCGACTGGAAGCTGGCAGCCATCCGCTAGCCCTCCCGGGTCATTACCTCAACCCCGCTGGGGGTTATCGCGATGGTGTTTTCGAAGTGGGCGGACAGACTGCCGTCGGCGGTGGTGACGGTCCAGCCGTCGTCCTGCAATTCAGTTCGCCAATCCCCCATGTTGACCATCGGCTCGATACAAATGGCCATGCCTTCCTTGAGTTTCATGCCCTTTCCGGCCTCGCCATAATTGGGTATTTGTGGTTCCTCGTGCATTTGCTTGCCGATTCCGTGTCCGACGTACTCCCGAACCACGGAGAATCCGGCCCCCTCAGCTACCTGTTGAACGGCCGCTCCGATGTCGCCGATGCGGGCACCGGCCTTCACCTGTTCAATCCCGGCCTCCATCGACTCCTCGGTGGCCCGGATCAGCTTGGCTACCTCGTCGGGAACATCGCCGATGGGGAGTGTTCGGGCAGCATCACCGTGGTAACCCTCGAAGATGGCGCCCACATCGACCGACAGGATGTCCCCGTCTTTGAGTGTGTAGCCGTCAGGGATGCCGTGGACGATGACATTATTCGGTGAGGTGCAGATCGTGGCCGGGTAGCCGTGATACCCGAGGAACGAGGGGGTGCAACCGCCGTCGCGGATGATCGCGGCCGCGATCTGGTCGAGATCGTTCATTGTGACACCCGGCTCGGCCGCCTTTCGGAGCGCGGTCAGGACCTCGGCCACGACTCGGCTGGCGGTCCGCATCTTGGCAAACCCATCGGCGTCCTTGATGGTTATCACTCGGCCAGGACCTCGATCACGCGTCCGAACACCTCGGGGATGGTGCCCAGGCCGTCGAGCCGGGCCAGCCGCCCCTTGGACTCGTAATGCTCGACCAGGGGGGCGGTCTGCTCCTCGTAGACGGCCAAGCGGGTGCGGATGACCTCCTCGGCGTCGTCGGCCCGGCCCTGCTCGCGCCCCCGGGCGGTAAGCCGATCGACCAATTCGTCTTCGTCCACCTCGAGCAAGATGGCCAGTTCGAGGACGTCCTCGCCGAGCGCCTCGACCAGATCGTCAACCTGGGCCGGGTTGCGGGGATAGCCGTCGAGCAGGTAACCGCAGGCGGCATCCTCCTGTCCGAGGCGGTCGATGACCATGGCGGTCACCACCTCATCGGGAACCAGGTCGCCGGCCTCCATGAAGGCTTGCGCCTGACGTCCGAGCTCGGTGTCGTTGGCCACATTGGCGCGCAGCATGTCACCGGTCGACAGATGAGGAATACCGATCGCCCGCGCCAATCGAGCAGCTTGCGTGCCCTTTCCAGCCCCGGGAGGGCCCAGCATGAGAAGTTTTCGTCCCATAGGCGTGAGGTTACTGAGCTTCCGTCTCACGCTGGAGCGCGATTCGGAAGGGGTGGAGGCTGGCCGTGAAGAGCCCGCTCTCCACGAACGGATCGGCCTCCATAAACGCTCGGGCCTCCTCCTCAGACACCGCTTCGATGATAACGATGGCCGGCCCAATCCCGTCCTGGCTGCGTCCCGCCATAACCACCACGCCGTCGGCGGCCGCAGCCTGGAGATAGGCAAAGTGATCGGCTCCCACCTGGTTGTCATCGTCCGTCCAGGCTGAGGGGTCGGTGGCCAACTGAGGTCGGTCACCGGACTGGAAGTGATAGAGAAACTGCTGGGTATCACCGGCCATCCCCGCATCGTAGATCGTCCATCCACGGCCTACCCTGCAGACCATGGCCGACGCACCTGAAACCTTCGAGGAATTCCGGAAGTCCTTCTCGTACGGCGAACGGTCGGACCTCGACTTCAAGTTCATGAAGTCGCTTTCGGATGATGAAGCAGCTCAGTTCCTGGCCGGTCTCCTCGCCCACGTTGGCGATGCCTACGATCACGCCCGGCTTACGGACATCATCGACTACGTCATTGACTGGCAGGCTCGTGCCTATGCCCCGGCACCCGACGCCAAGCGCACCTGGGTGTACGAGGAAGGGCCTTTCGCGACCCCGGCCAAGCCCCTGGCGGACAGTCGAGTGGCGCTGCTGACATCCAGCGGGCACTTCGTCCACGACGACGATCCCGAGCCGTTCGGCGTGGTCGGCATGACCCAGCAAGAAGCCGAGGAACGCATCAGCGAGTTCTTGAAGGTGCCCCCTGAGCTCTCGCGAGTCCCGGTGAGCTTTGCTCCCGGCGAGCTGCGAGTCCGCCACGGTGGGTACGACGTGACCTCGGCTGCCCTCGACCACAACGTCGCCTTCCCGCTCGACCACTTGCATGACCTCCAGGCCGACGGCGTCATCGGTGAGCTGCACGACGAGGCCTTCTCCTTCATGGGGGCCGCGGCCCAAATGCGACTCCAGAAAGAGACTGCCCCGGAATGGGCCAAGATGCTGCGAGACGCTGAGGTCGACGTGGTGCTGCTGGTGCCGGTATGACCGGTGTGCCACGTGTCGGTCGGGCACGTCGGACGAGCCATAGAGGAAGCCGGCATCGCCACCACTGCCGTCTACGTCCGGGCGTTTGGACACGTCGTCGACGAGATGAAGCTCCCCCGGGTCCTGATCACCAACCACCCGATGGGGCGCCCCCTGGGCCCGGTTGGCGATCGCCAGCGACAACGGGCAGTGGTGGCCTCGGCCCTGTCGCTGATCGATTCGGCCACTGAGCCAACGGTGGTTGATGACCTCGGCCCATTTAGGCCGGTAGGCGGTTGATCGTGCATCTCGCTCAGCTCAACGTTGGTCGGCTCGTGGACGAGCCCACATCTGAAACGGTGGCTGAGTTCATGAACGCACTGGCGCCCATCAATCTTCTCGGTGAGATGAGCCCCGGCTTCGTGTGGATGATGAAGGACGAAGGAGGCGCCGGAGCGGTCGGCCAACGCTTCCCCGGTCACGAGGATGATGAACAATTCATCGCCAACCTGACCGTGTGGACCGACCTCGAATCACTGCGCCACTTCACCACCCGATCCGGGCACGGCATGTATCTCCGCCGCAGACGAGAGTGGTTCGAGAAAGCCGATCAGCCAACCACCGTTCTCTGGTGGATCGAAGAAGGGCACATTCCCGATCTCATCGAGGCAGCCGAGCGGCTCCACCTCTTGCGCGACCAGGGACCGACTCAGGACGCCTTCGACCTCAAGACTCCCTTTCCGGCGAATTAGCGCGTCAACCAGCCTCACCCGTGAGTGGGGGCGCGAACAGTCAACTGTCAACTGCTAACTCTCGCTAAGCCAAGAAACCTTCGTAGTTGCGCATCATGAGCTGGGATTCGATCTGTTTCATCGTCTCCAGGGCGACGCCCACGACGATGAGGATCGAGATTCCGCCGAACGCAAACGTCACGTCAAATACCAGTGACACGATGGCAGGCAGGATGGCCACAGTGCCCAGGAAGAGTGACCCGGGCAGGGTGATGCGGCTGAGAATGTACTCGAGGTGGCGAGCGGTGGGCGCGCCGGGACGAATGCCGGGGACGAAGCCGCCCTGTCTCTGAATGGTCTCGGCTTGTTTGACCGGATCAAACTGGATGGCGGTGTAGAAGTACGTAAAGAACACGATGAGCAGGAACAGCACGGCTATGTAGAGCAACTGCATGCTGACGCTCACCGAGCCACCGTTGTGACCAACGTTCTGGCCGGCCCCCGCGAAGTTGTCGACCCATACTCGGACGTTGTCCCAGAAGCCACTCTCACCCGCCGGCACGACCGTTACCAGCAGCGTCGGGAAGTACAGAACGGCCGTTGCGAAGATGATCGGGATGACGCCAGCGTTGTTGACCTTGAGCGGGATGTAGGTTGCCTGACCACCCATGACCCGCCGTCCGCGAACTCGTTTGGCGAACTGGATCGGGATGCGGCGTTGGCCCTGCTCGACGTAGATGATGGCAATCACCATGAAGAGGAACACGGCCATGAGGATGGCGAACTCGGCCCGCGGGTCAGACGTCGACCAGGCGTTGGTGAACTGAGCCGGAAGGGCACTGACAATGCTGATGAAGATGAGCAGCGACATGCCGTTGCCGACACCGCGCTGGGTGATGAGCTCGCCAAGCCACATGACGAAAGCAGTACCGGCTGTGAGGGTGGTGACAATGAGGATGGCAGTGCCGGCCGTGTAATCAAGGATGATGGGGATGCCGTTGGTGATGCGACCGTTGGCCATGAGCCAACTAATGCCGGTCGACTGCAGGACCGCCAATACCACTGTCGAGTAGCGAGTCCACTGGGTGATGACCTGGCGGCCCGACTCACCCTCCTCCTGGAGTTTCTGCAGGCGAGGGATGACCACCGTCAAAAGCTGCATGATGATAGAAGCGGTGATGTAGGGCAGCACGCCGAGCGAGAACACGGACAGCTGCTGGAGAGCGCCCCCGCTGAACAAGTTGATGAGGCCGATGACCCCGCCCTGCTCGCTGGCCTCGGTCAGCAACTCCACCTGGTCGAGGTCGACACCGGGAGACGGGATGGCGGTCCCGATCCGATAGATGAGAAAGATGAACAGCGTGAAGAAGATCTTCCGGCGCAAGTCCGGGATTCGGAACATGTTCCGGTAGACAGAAAGCACGCTCGGGGTCCCCTACTCGATCACTTCGGCGCTACCGCCAGCGGCGTTGATCTTCTCGATGGCACCCAGACTGAATGCGTGAGCCCGCACGGTGAGAGCGTTGGAGAGTTCGCCCTCGCCGAGCACCTTCACCCGCCCGCGCTTCTTGATGAGGCCGGCCGCCCGGAGCTCGTCAGGCCCCACCGTCGCTTTGGCCGGGAACTCACCGAGCCGCCCGACGTTGACGAGGGCGAAGTACTCCTTGTTGGCCCGATTGAAGCCGCGGAGTTTCGGAACCCGGCGGGCCAGCGGCAACTGGCCACCTTCGAAACCCGGCCGCAGCTTGCTGCGGGCTCCGGTGCCCTTGGTGCCACGACCGGCGGTCTTGCCTCGACGCCCGGCCTCACCGCGACCGACTCGTCGCTTGCGCGTTTTGGCGCCATCCGGCGGCTTGAGATGATGCAGTTTCACTGCTCCTCCACATCTACGAGGTGCTGAACCCGGGCAATCATGCCACGAATGTCGGCGCTATCGGTATGTTCCACCGTCTGGCGGATCTTGCGGAGCCCGAGACCCCGCACCGTGGCGCGGGTCTTCGGCTTCTGGCCGATCGGGCTCTTCCTGAGTGTGATTTTCAATGTCTTCGCCATGAGTTTCCTACGAATCCGTTGTCGGAGCCTGATTGCGCCGGGTGATTTCGGACGACCGATAGGCGCTGAGCAGAGCGGGGGGCGTGATCTCCTCGGCGGTCTTGCCACGAAGGGCGCCGACCTCTTCTGGCCGACGTTGACTCTTCAACCCCTGGATAGTTGCCTGGGCCACGTTGATGTGGGTGGGCGAGCCGAGGCTCTTGGCCAGGACGTCGCGGACACCGGCGGCTTCGAGAATTTGGCGGACCGCGCCACCGGCGATGACTCCGGTACCGGGGGCCGCGGGCTTGAGCAGCACCCGTGAGGCGCTGTGGCGCCCGATCACCTGGTGGATGATGGTGGTGCCGGCCATCGGAACGTCGAACATCTCCCGACGGGCGATATCGATGGCCTTCTGGATAGCCGCCGGGACTTCTTTGGCCTTTCCGTAGCCGAGGCCAACCTTGCCCTTGTTGTCACCTACCGCCACGAGGGCGGTGAAGGAGAACCGACGTCCACCTTTGACTACCTTGGCCACGCGGTTGATGTGGATGACCCGCTCTTCAAATGGGTTGTCGCCCCGGTCTCTTTGGTCTCTGCGAGATGTCAAAACTTCACTCCTGCTTCGCGTACGGCATCGGCCAGCGCCTTTACGCGACCATGGAACGGATAGCCACCGCGGTCAAAAACGACCTCGGTGACGTTGGCATCACTGGCCCGCTTGGCCAGCAGCTTGCCGACTTCGGCGGCGCTATCGACCGTGAGCGTCTTCTTTGCGACAGACTTCTCGGCCGAGGATGCGGCGGCGAGCGTGCGGCCGACCTCGTCGTCGATGATCTGGGCATAGATGTAGCGATTGGACTTGTAAACAGCCAGGCGCGGCCGATTGGCCGTGCCGTGGATCTTCTTGCGTACCCGCCGATGGCGCCGATCGCGTGCTTGTCGTCGTGACATCAGACTGTTGCTCCTGGTGCGCCGGCTTTGCCCGCCTTGCGGCGAACGTACTCGTCGACGTAGCGGATGCCTTTGCCCTTATAGGGCTCAGGCGGACGGACCTTGCGAATGTTGGCGCTCGCTTGGCCAACCCGCTCCTTGTCGATCCCGCTCACAATGACCTTGGTCGGCTCGGGGACATCGAATTCGACGCCGTCGACCGGCTCGATCGCTACCGGATGGGAAAACCCAACCTGCAGCTCAAGGCTCTTGCCCTTGAGGGCGGCCCGGTAGCCGACCCCGACGAGCTGGAGCTCCTTCTGGTAGCCCTCCGAGACCCCTGTCACCATGTTGGCGAGCAGGGCGCGGGACAGCCCGTGCATGGCACGCGACCGGCCGTCATCGGCGGGCCGCAGCACACGTACTTCCTTTTCGTCGAGCTCGAAGGCCACTTCCTCGGGGAAGGTGCGCTCCAGGTTGCCCTTTGAGCCCTTCACCGAGACTGTCGAGCCGTCAACTTTGATCTCGACTCCCGAGGGGATCTCGACGGGTTGTTTGCCGATACGGCTCATTACCACACCTCACAAATGATCTCGCCACCGAGCTTGCGGCGGCGGCACTCACGATCGACCAGCAAGCCCTGCGACGTCGACACGATGGTGACGCCCAGGCCACCCTCCACTCGCGGCACACCAGTCGATGAGGTGTAACGCCGGCGGCCGGGTTTGGAGATCCGCTTCAGGCCCTGCAGCACCCGCTCCCGATCCTCGGTGTACTTGAGTGTCACGGTCAGCTCTGTGCCGGGGTTGGCAGGTCCGACTTCGAACCCGCCGATGTATCCCTCGGCGGCGAGGACTTTGGCGATCTCTTCTTTGATCTTGGAGGACGGCATCGTTGCCTGCTCCTGCAATGCCAGATTGGCATTGCGGATGCGGGTCAGCATGTCGGCTATGGGATCGGTCGTCATTACCAGGAGCCCTTTCTCACGCCGGGGAGTTCGCCGCGATGGGCGAGTTCCCGCACGCAAATACGACACATCCCGAACTTGCGGATAAACGCCCGCGATCGGCCGCATCGGCGGCATCGGTTGTAGCCCCGCACCGCGAACTTCGGTTTGCGATTCGCCTTGGCGATCAATGATTTCTTGGCCATGAGTCTTACACCCGTGCTTCTTGTTGGCGGAAGGGAAAACCGAAGGCCCGCAGCAGTGCTCGGCCGCCCTCGTCGTCGGTGGCGGTGGTGACAATGGTGATGTCCATGCCCTCGATCTTGCCGACCTCGTCATAATCGATCTCGGGGAAAATGAGCTGCTCGGTGACACCGAACGAATAGTTGCCCCGGCCGTCGAATGAGTTGGGGCTGAGGCCGCGGAAGTCACGAATGCGAGGGATCGCCAGAGCGATCAGCCGGTCGAGGAACTCCCACTTGCGGTTGCCGCGCAACGTGACGGACACGCCGACTGCGTTGCCCTCGCGCAACTTGAAGTTGGCAATCGACTTGCGAGCCAAATTCACCTTGGGAGCCTGGCCGGTGATGATCGCCAGGTCCTTCACGGCACCGTCGATGATCTTGGAATCGCCCAGGGCGTCACCCAGACCCATGTTGAGCGAGATCTGGACCAGGCGGGGAACCTGCATGATGTTCTCGAGCTGCAGCTCTTCTTTCAGTTGCGCCCGGAGCTCGTTCTCGTACTTCAGCTTGAGGCGGGGGGCGGGGGCTGTCATAGCTCACCGTCGCATTTCACGCAGATGCGGGTCTTGGAGCCGTCGTCGTTGATGCGGGCACCAATGCGGGTCGGACCACACTTGGGGCAAATGATCATGACGTTTGAGGCATCGATAGGCATGTCCTTGTCGACGATGCCGCCCTGCATGGTCTGGCCGCGCGGACGCTCATGCCGCTTGGCAGTGGCCACGCCCTCAACAATGATGCGGTTCTTCTTGGGAATGATGCGGGCGATGTGGGCTTCTTTGCCGGCGTCCTTGCCGGTGATGACTTTTACCAGATCGCCAGAGCGCAGTTTCATCACAGCACCTCCGGGGCAAGCGAAACGATTCGCATGAACTTCTTGTCACGTAACTCGCGGGCCACCGGGCCGAAAATGCGGGTGCCGCGGGGCTGACGCTGATCATTCAGCAACACACAGGCGTTCTCGTCGAAGCGGATATAGGTGCCGTCCGGACGACGGCGCTCCTTCTTGGTGCGCACGACCACGGCTCGCACAACTTCGCCGCGCTTGACGGCGCCACCAGGGATGGCGTCTTTCACGGTGCAGATGATCTCGTCACCCACGCCCGCATACCGGCGGCTCGAGCCCCCCAGGACGCGGATGCACAGGACCTCACGGGCCCCGCTGTTGTCCGCAACCTTGAGTCGGCTTTCTTGCTGAATCATTTCCTGATTTCCTTACTGAGCCCGCTCGATGATCTCGGCGAGGCGCCACCGCTTGGTCTTAGATAGCGGACGCGTCTCCTCGATCCGGATGGTGTCTCCGATGTTGGCGTCGTTGGCCTCGTCGTGCACATGCAGCCGGGTTTGGCGGGTGATGGTCTTGGTGTATTTGGGGTGCAAGGACGAATTGGTCAGCTCAACGGTGACCGTCTTGTCGCGCGTGTCAGAAACGACTACCCCGACGCGGCTCTTGCGGCGTGCTCGCTCAGTCATCGGCGCCCTCCTGCTCGTAATAGGCCTTAATCTCCAGCTCGCGCATGATGGTGGCGATGCGCGCCACTTCTCGACGCACCTCCGGGAGACGGGCGGTGTTGTCCAACTGATTGGTGGCGAATTGAAAACGGAGGTTGAACGCCTCCTCCTTGGCCTCGGACAGCTTCTCGGCCAGGTCCTCATAGGACAGCTCGCGTAACTCGGCCGGCTTCATACGTCCTCCCGGGTCACAAACTTGGTGCGGATCGGCAGCTTGTGTGAGGCAAGGCGCATGGCCTCTCGGGCCAGGTCTTCCTCGACGCCCGACAGCTCGAACATGACGCGGCCCGGTTTCACGACGGCCACCCAGTACTCAGGGTTTCCCTTGCCGGAGCCCATGCGGGTCTCGGCCGGCTTCTCTGTGACGGGTTTGTCGGGAAAGACGTTGATCCACACTTTCCCGCCACGCTTGATGTGGCGAGTCATGGCGATTCGAGCAGCCTCAATTTGGCGAGCGGTGATCCACCCGGCGGTTTGGGCCTGAAGGCCGAAGTCGCCAAACGTCACGCGATTGCCACCCTTGGTGGTGCCTTTCATGCGGCCCCGGTGCTGCTTGCGGAACTTGGTCCGCTTGGGCATGAGCATCAGGCGTTCTCTCCCTTGGTCTCTTCGGCTGGGCCCGCCGATTCGTCAGCCGCTTCCGGCTCCGGGCTTCCGGCATCCGACTCGGCGGTGGGCGGTGGGCTGTCGGCCTCGGTTGTCTCGACCGGAGCTTCGTCCGCCACGACAGGCTCTTCATCAACCGATGTGGCTTCGTCGAACTCGCTCTTGGCGGCACCGACGTCGACCCGCTCTTCACCCTTGCGGCGACCGCCGCCGGCTTCGATCAAGCGCTTGCCGCCGCCGGCCTCGATGAGCTTCTTGGAACGATCCTCACCGGCAGCCTCCTCGGCCCGGGCCTTGATCGGCGCCACGTGCGAGGGGGCACCGGCCGCCAGAGCGGCTTCGGCGGCGATCTTCTCCCGGGTGCTGGTGAGCGAAGGAACAACGTCGCCTTTGTAGACCCAGCACTTGATGCCGATGGCCCCGACCGTGGTACGGGCAGTTGCTTCGCCGTAATCAACATCGGCCCGGAGCGTATGGAGGGGAACCCGGCCCTCCCGGTACCACTCACGACGGCCCATGTCGGCTCCACCGAGACGGCCTTTGGCCTCGACCCGGACGCCGAGCGCCCCGGCCTTCATGGCGGTTTGGATTGCTCGCTTCATCGCCCGGCGAAAGGCCACCCGGCCTTGCAACTGGTCGGCAATTCCCCTGGCCAGCAACTGAGCGTCGGTTTCGGGGTCTTTGACCTCGACGACGTTGAGTTTGACCGGACGGCCGGTGATCTTGTCGAGGCCGGCTCGAAGGCGGTCGGCCTCAACCCCCCGGCGGCCGATGACCACTCCAGGGCGAGCGGTGTGAACGTCAACTTGAATCTGCTCGCCGATCCTCTCAATCTCGATGCGCGAGACCGCGCCCCGCAACAGCTCGGCGTTGAGGTAGTCACGGATCTCCGAGTCCTCGTTTACCAGGTTGGCGTAGCCCTTATCGGCGTGCCAGCGGGACTTCCAGTCGGTGGTGATCCCCAGCCGGAATCCGTACGGATGGACTTTCTGGCCCATTATTCGCTCTCTTCCAGTTCGGCGACAGCGATAACGATGTTGCTCGTTCGCTTGTGAATGCTTCCGGCCCGGCCGCGGGCGCGGGCCTTGAACCGCTTGAGCGTCGGGCCCTCACCGGCGTAGGCCTCGGCCACGTAGAGCTGGTCTACGTCGAGGGCGTTGTTGTGCTCGGCGTTGGCGACCGCTGAATTGAGCAGCTTGGCGATCACCTCGGTAGCTCCGCGGTTGGTGAACTCCAGAGTGGTGCGCGCCTCCTCGACGGGAAGGCCGCGGATGAGATCGAGCACACGGCGCACCTTGTATGGCGACTGACGCACGTAGCTGGCTTTGGCCCTGACCATCATTCGCGGGACGCCCTGTCTGAACTGGCGTGACCCCGGAAGGTCCGGGTAGACGCGAACTCACCGAGCTTGTGACCGACCATCGACTCGGTGATGTAGACCGGCACGTGCTTGCGGCCGTCGTGGACGGCAATCGTGTGGCCGACCATCTCCGGAAATATGGTGGAACGGCGACTCCAGGTGCGGATGACGCGCTTGTCGTTCGTGCTGTTCTGGGCTTCGACCTTCTTCATCAGATGAGCGTCGACAAATGGGCCCTTCTTGAGACTGCGACTCACGTCCGTCCTCCCTTGCCTCGAAGGGTCAGGGGCAGGGGGACGCCATGCTGTCCAATACGGGCTGCTTTGCTGATCATCATGTCTGGCTCTCCCTACTTCCGGCGCTTCTTGGTACGGCGCCGAACGATGTAGGCGTCACTGGCTTTCTTCTTCTTACGGGTGCGTCCCTCGGGTTTGCCCCACGGGCTGACCGGGTGGCGGCCACCAGAGCTCTTGCCTTCGCCGCCTCCCAGCGGATGGTCGACCGGGTTCATGACGACACCGCGGGACTGGGGACGCTTGCCCTTCCAGCGGTTGCGGCCTGCCTTCCCAATCTTGACGAGCTCGGCCTCGGGGTTGCCGACTTGACCGATGGTCGCTTTGCAATCGAGGGGAACGTTTCGCATCTCACCCGACGGGAGCCGCAGCAGGGCCAGATCGCCCTCTTTGGCGACCAGCTGCACTGAGGCACCGGCCGAGCGGGCCATTTTGGCGCCGCCGCGGGGTCGGAGCTCGATGGCGTGCACCGTGGTGCCGGCCGGAATGTTCCGAAGCGGCAGAGCATTGCCGGGAAGAATGTCGACGCCCGTGCCCGACGAAATGGTCGAACCGACCTTCAGGCCGAGCGGGGCGAGGATGTATCGCTTCTCTCCGTCGTGATAGTGCAACAGAGCGATTCGGGCATTGCGATTCGGGTCGTACTCGATGGCAGCTACCTTGGCGGGGATGTTGTCCTTGTCCCGGCGGAAGTCGACCACGCGGTAGCGGCGCTTGTGGCCGCCACCACGATGGCGCGAGGTGATCCGCCCGTGGACGTTGCGGCCGCTGGAGCGAGTCTTGCTCTCCAGGAGGCTCTTCTCCGGTTTCGACTTGGTGATTTCGGCGAAGTCGGAGACCGTTTGGAAACGGCGACCCGGTGATGTTGGTTTGTAGCGCTTGGTTGGCATGGTCCTATACCTCGAAGATGTCGATCGAATCGCCGTCGGCGAGCGTAACAACGGCTCGCTTGCGGTCGGGCGTGCGGCCGATCTTGTAGCCGGCCCGCCGCTTCTTGCCCTTGCGGTTGATGGTGTTCACCTTGCGAACCTTGACTTCGAAGATCTCCTCGACCGCCTGGCGAATCTCGGTCTTGTTGGCGCGGGGGTCGACCATGAAGGTGTAGGCGTTGAGCGCATCGATGGCGTCGTAGGCCTTCTCAGACACGATGGGCTCGATGATGATGTCGCGGGGGTTCATGAGGTCTCCTCACGAGCTTCCACCACATCTGAGTCGGCCTCCTCGACCGTCGACTGCTCACCGCCCACCGCTGCTTCCTCGGCTTCGACGGGGGTTGCTGCTTCGTCCGCTGAGTCGTGTTCGCGGTCGGCGGTCGGCGGTGGGCTGTCCGCTTCCTTGACGAAGTCAGACTCCCCCACCGAATAGTCGCTGGCGCCGGTGGCGGCGTCGAGGGTGCCCTGGGTGAAGACCACTGTGTCGGCCCACAGGACGTCGTAGGGATTGAGCTGGCCGTTGATGACGACGTTCTCAACGTTACGCAGCGAGAGCGTCGCCACAGTATCGGAGCGATCGAGCACCATCAGCACCTTCGAACCGGCGTCGATTGCCTTGAGCAGGTCGGTGGCGCGCTTGGTCTTGGGCTCGTCCCAGTCGAAGGCGTCGACGACGCGGATCGATCCGTCGCCGGCGCGGGCCGACAACGCCGAGCGCAACGCCAGGCGCTTCATCTTCTTGGGGGTGCGTTGGGAGTAGTCGCGAGGCTTGGGCCCGTGAGCGACGCCGCCACCGGTCCAAGAAGGAGAGCGAATGCTGCCATGACGGGCACGACCCAGGCCCTTCTGGCGCCACGGTTTCCTACCGCCGCCCCTGACTTCAGCCCGGGTCTTGGTGCTGTGGGTCCCGGCCCGGGCCGCCGCCAGTTGGGCAGTCACTACCTGATGGAGCACGGCCATATTGGGCTCGATCCCGAACAGGGCGGCGTCGAGGATGACCTCACCTTTGGCGGAGCCATCGGACGAATACAGCGGAGCCGTCACCTTGTCAGGCATTGGCTTTCACCGCCTGTCGCACAACAACCACCGAGCCTTTGTTGCCGGGTACGGCGCCGTGCAGCATGACGAGGCCGCGTTCGGCGTCTACCTGAACGACATCGAGGTTGAGCACAGTCGTCTGTTCGCCACCCATGCGGCCGGCCATAGGCATTCCCTTGAAGACCCGGGCCGGCGTTGCGCAGGCCCCGATCGAACCGGGAGCCCGGTGGACCCGGTGCACACCATGACTGGCAGTCTGACCGGCGAAATTGTGACGCTTCATGACGCCGGCAAAGCCCTTGCCCTTGCTCAGTCCGGCTACGTCGGCCTTTTGCCCGACCTCGAGCACGTCGGCGACATTGATCTCCTGGCCGACCTTGTACTCGGACGCATCGGGCACCCGCACCTCAATGAGGTGGCGGGTGGGGGGGACGTTGGCCTTGGCGAAATGTCCGGTCATCGGCTTGTTGACCTTGCGGGCATCCAACTCGCGATACGAAATCTGGATGGCGTGGTAGCCATCTGTCGCATCGGTCTTGACCTGCACGACACGGCACGGACCAAGCTTCACGACGGTTACCGGAATCGACCGGGCCTCTTCGTCGAATATCTGGGTCATCCCCAGCTTCTCGCCGATGAGAGCGTTCATAACTTGATCTCGACTTCCACCCCGGCCGGCAAGTCGAGACGCATTAGCGAGTCAACCGTCTTGGCTGTCGGCTCGAGAATGTCAATGAGGCGCTTGTGGATCCTCATCTCGAAATGCTCGCGGGAGTCTTTGTCCACGTGGGGACCGCGGATCACGCAATAGCGGTGAATCTGAGTCGGCAATGGCACCGGCCCTTTGATCTTCGCCTGGGTGCGCACAACCGTTTCGGCAATTTTGCGCGCCGACTCGTCGACCACTTCGTGGTCGTACGCCTTGAGGCGAATTCGGATCTTCTGGCCGGTGGTCATTGCCTACCTGATTTCTTTCGCTATTCGACGATCTTGACGACGCGGCCGGCACCGACGGTGCGGCCACCCTCGCGAATGGCGAAGCGAAGGCCTTCGTCCATGGCGATGGGGGCAATGAGCTCGACCGACATCTCGGTGTTGTCTCCCGGCATGACCATCTCGGTGCCCTCTGGCAGCGTGACGTTGCCGGTGACGTCCGTGGTGCGGAAGTAGAACTGCGGCCGATAGCCGGCAAAGAACGGGTTGTGACGCCCACCCTCGTCCTTGGTCAGCACGTAGACCTGGGCCTCGAACTTCGTGTGCGGAGTGATGGACCCTGGCTCGCAGACCACCTGGCCGCGCTCGACGTCATCCTTGCCGGTACCGCGCAACAAGAGGCCGACGTTGTCGCCGGCATCAGCGCTGTCGAGCAGCTTGCGGAACATCTCGACGCCGGTCACCGTCGTGGTTGACGTGGGGCGAATTCCGACAATCTCGACCTCGGTGTTGATATTGAGCGTGCCCTGCTCCACCCGTCCGGTGACAACGGTGCCCCGGCCGGTGATGGAGAAGACGTCTTCGATCGGCATTTGGAACGGCTTGTCCTTGTCCCGTACCGGCTGCTCAATGTAGGTATCGACAGCTTCCATGAGCTCCATGACTTGGCCGGCGGCGGCCTCGTCGCCTTCGAGAGCCTTGAGAGCCGAGCCACGGATGACGGGGATGTCGTCGCCGGGGAACTCGTACTCGCTCAACAGCTCGCGGACTTCCAGCTCCACCAGGTCGAGGAGCTCCTCGTCGTCGACCATGTCGACCTTGTTGAGGAACACCACGATGGCGGGGACGCCAACCTGACGGGCGAGCAGCACGTGCTCACGGGTCTGGGGCATCGGGCCATCGGCGGCGGAGACCACCAGGATGGCTCCGTCAACCTGGGCGGCGCCGGTGATCATGTTCTTGATGTAATCGGCGTGACCGGGCATGTCGACGTGGGCGTAGTGACGGTTCTCCGTCTCGTACTCCACATGAGCGATGGCGATGGTGATGCCACGCTCTTTCTCCTCAGGAGCCTTGTCGATCTCGTCGAAAGCGGTGAACACACTGCCGCCACCCTTTTCCGCCAGCACCTTGGTGATAGCGGCGGTCAGCGTCGTCTTGCCATGGTCGATGTGACCCATGGTCCCGACGTTTACGTGGGGTTTATTCCGCTCGAACTTTTCCTTTGCCATTTGCCCTTCTCCTACTAGCTATTCGCCACGGGTTTTCTTGACGATTTCTTCTGCGATTGTGTTGGGAACTTCTTGATACGAATGAAACTGCATCGAGTACGACGCCCGACCTTGCGTTTGTGAACGCACCTCGGTCGCATACCCGAACATCTCCGAGAGCGGGACCAGCGCCGTCACCACGCGGCCGCTGCCGCGCTGATCCATGCTCTCGATCTTGCCGCGCCGCGCCGAAAGGTCACCGATGACGTCGCCCATGTAATCCTCAGGCGTCACCACCTCGACCTCCATGATCGGTTCAAGCAACTTGATTCCGGCTCGCTTGGCGGCGTTCTGCAAGGCCATGGAGCCGGCGATGCGGAAGGCCATCTCGTTTGAGTCGACGGCGTGGAACGACCCGTCCACCAGAGTGGCTCGCAGGTCGACTAGCGGATAGCCCGCCAGGACACCACCTTCGAGGGCCTCACGAATGCCCTTCTCTACGGCCGAGATGTACTCGCGGGGAATACGGCCGCCGGTGATCTTGTCAATGAACTCAAAGCCCTCGCCCGGAAGCGCCGGCTCGAGGTTAATAACGGCGTGCCCGTATTGGCCCTTGCCGCCCGACTGCTTGACATACTTGCCATCGATCTTCTCGACGGCCTTGCCGATGGTCTCCCGATAGGCCACCTGGGGGCGGCCGACATTGGCGCCGACGTTGAACTCGCGCACCATCCGATCGACCAGCACATCCAAATGCAGCTCACCCATTCCGGCGATGATGGTCTGGCCGGTCTCCTCATCTGAATGCACGACGAAGGTCGGGTCTTCTTCTGACAAGCGCTGGAGAGCCTGGCCGAGCTTCTCCTGATCGCTCTTGGTCTTGGGTTCGATTGCCACCGAAATGACCGGCTCCGGGAAGGTCATGGACTCGAGAACGATCGGGTCGTTGGGGTCGCACAGGGTGTCGCCGGTCTTGGTGTGCTTCATCCCGATGGCAGCGACAATGTCTCCGGTGAACACCGCGTCGATATCTTCCTGGGTGGCGGCGTGCATGCGAAGCAGCCGGCCGAACCGCTCCTTCTTCCCGCTGGTGGAGTTGGCGACGGTGTCGCCTTTGTCGACGCTGCCGGAGTACACGCGGAAGTACGTGAGCTTGCCGACGTACGGGTCGCTCATGATTTTGAAGGCAATAGCGGAAAACGGCTCGTCGTCGTTTGGCGCACGCTCGATGAGTACATCCTCGTTACCCGGCTTGAACCCGGTCATCGGTGGAAGATCGAGCGGATGGGGAAGCAAATCGACGACCGCGTCGAGCAAGGGCTGCACGCCTTTGTTCTTAAAGGCGCTGCCGCACAACACCGGCGTGAAATCGAGTGCGAGGGTGCCAATACGCAGACCTTGCAGGATGTCCTTCTCCGAAAGGAAACCCTCCTCGATGTAGCGGGTGAGGAGGGTGTCGTCGGTCTCGGCCACGATCTCCATAAGCTCGGCGTGGTAGGTCCGGGCCTGCTCTTCATACTCGGCGGGGATCTCTACCTCGTCCCACTCGGCTCCCAGCTCTTCGTTCTTCCACACGAGGGCCTTCATGCGAACCAGATCTATGACGCCGGCGAACTCAGCCTCAGCGCCGATGGGAAGCTGGATCACTACCGGGCGGGCGTCGAGACGCTCCTTGATCGACTCAACTGCCGTGTAGAAGTCAGCCCCGGTGCGGTCCATCTTGTTGACGAAGCAGATTCGGGGAACGCCGTACTTGTCAGCCTGGCGCCATACCGTCTCGGTTTGCGGCTCGACTCCGGCGACTCCGTCGAACACTGCGACTGCACCGTCGAGGACCCTGAGGCTCCGCTCCACCTCAACGGTGAAGTCGACGTGCCCGGGGGTGTCGATGATGTTGATCCACTCGTCCTTCCACTGGGCGGTGGTAGCGGCCGAGGTAATGGTGATGCCGCGTTCCTGCTCTTGCTCCATCCAGTCCATGACGGCGGCGCCATCGTGAACCTCACCGATCTTGTAGGTGCGGCCGGTGTAATAGAGGATTCGCTCGGTGGTAGTTGTCTTGCCGGCGTCGATATGCGCCATGATCCCGATATTGCGGACCTTTTCGAGGGGGTAGGAACGTTCAGACATGACGGCTACCAGCGGTAGTGGGCGAAGGCCTTGTTGGATTCAGCCATCTTGTGAATGTCGTCGCGTCGCTTGACGGCACCGCCGGCGTTGTCTGCGGCATCGAGGATCTCGTTGGCGAGACGCTCCGCCATGGTGTTCTCCCGGCGCTTGCGGGCGAACTCGACCAGCCAGCGCACAGCCAGGGTGTTAGCGCGACGGGGACGCACCTCAACGGGTACTTGATAGGACGAGCCACCCACCCGGCGGGACCGCACCTCGACGCTTGGTCGGATGTTGTCGATGGCGCGTTTGAGCGTATTGAGCGGATCATCACCGCGGCGGCGTTCGACCATAGTGAGGGAGTCGTACACAATCTTGCGGGCAACTTCCTTCTTGCCTTTCCATAGGACCTTGTTGACGATCTGGCTGACCAACACCGATCCGTAGACCGGATCGGGAGTGGCATTGCGAACTTCGGCGGCTGAGCGACGCATAGCTAGTTAGCTCTTCTTCGATCCGTAGCGGGACCGCGACTGATTGCGCTCCGTGACGCCGGCGGCGTCGAGAGCTCCACGAATGACCTTGTAGCGGATACCGGGGAGATCCTTCACCCGGCCACCACGCACGAGCACGATTGAGTGCTCCTGGAGGTTGTGGCCCTCACCGGGAATATAGGCGGTGACTTCGACGCCTGAGCTGAGGCGGACGCGACACACTTTGCGCAGCGCAGAGTTGGGTTTCTTGGGAGTGACGGTGTACACACGCGTGCAGACACCCCGCCGTTGCGGAGCTCCACCCAGTCCGGGTGTCTTTTCCTTCTTGCCCTTCGGCGTCCGGCCCTCACGAACCAGTTGCTGAATAGTTGGCATGCGGTCTTCTCTCTTGCCTGCCGGTGAAACCGGCCTCGCAGCAGGGTTTCCCCCGCTCTTTCCAATCATGAACTACCGGAGGTAGTTCCCAAACTGCCGCTAGGCAGTCGCCGTCGCAGACGGCTCACTCTTTGCAGACACGCGTAAAGTCGGCGCTTCACTCTGAGCGAGCAAAACCGCCGACCTTATGGGGTCCGTCTCCCGTGGGTCAGTCCTTCAATTGGTCGGAACCGAAGGACCCTCTGGAATCGGACGAGCACGCGCTACCGCGACACGGGAGTATAGGTCCCTTTATCCACAAGTAGCAAAGGACCTTGGGCGAGTTTCGCGAGGCGGTTTCTGCCCGGCCCGGACTGACCAAGAGGTGGGGTCCTTCGGCTCTGGCGCCGTCGGCTCATACCGACGTATCTTGATGTTGCTGGGTAGGGGTGCGGGAAAACACTCTCACACGGGAGGATCATGCGGATTATTGAGATCTGCACCGTCGGCGCCGCCGCCGCCTACCTGGCGTTCAGCTACAGCTCCACCGGCTCCGGGTACCTGCACGCCGCGTCGTTTCTGCTGGCTGCCTGCGTGGGCGTGCTAACAATCGGCTGTGCCATCGCCGTTGGATCCCACGCGTGGCCCGAGGACACCGCGCTTGTCTTCGCCGGGCCGCGGTTCCTTCACTTGTGCCACGAGTGTGGACGCCGAATGCGTCGGGAAAGGTCGGCATGGGTGTGTCAGCGCTGCGATCGAAGCCCCATCCTCTGGTAGCCGGGGCGAGCAATTTCGAGTGCTGAGTTACTGCAGGAACCGCCCGTTTCATAAGCTCACGTTCGCCAGCCCATTCTGACCAACCGGGCTCCCTCGGGACGGATTCCCGGCTAATTCAGCCTCCGGCGAGCCCCGCCCCGAACCCAAGACTGCCTGCACCAATGGGATTATGGTGAGAAAGCGATGTCCATGACCGTGGGTCGTGGCAATACCAGAGGAGTCACGTGAACCAGGCGATTGGCCCGCCCCTGAGAGGTGCCGAGGCGCCGCCGAGGGTTTCCCGAGACATTGCGGAGAGTGATGAACGAAGGTGAACCCGCACCGGAAAACCTGCCGGACATCGACCAATAAGATCTCCCTGCTTCCGTGACATTCGGCCTCGCCGGGACTCACGAGCGGCCGACCAACCAGTTCGCCAACGCTGAGTTGTCCCACCTGAGCCCCCGGGCAGTTCCCAAGCGAGTCAATGCATTCCTCCTCGGTCGCGAAGCCGCTCACCGCGCCCTTCGCCAACTCAACCGCGACGATCGACCGATACCTACCGGCCCGGATCGCGATATATCGGCTCGGCGGTGCTGGAGACGCCCGGAGAAGGAAGCTCACCACCCGGCATCCACTACGCCCCCGCCGGGCCGATCAGTCGGTCGACCGGGGGCCGACGCTGGTTAGCTGTTGTCTCCGTCGCCCTGGGCGCCGAGTGAAGCGAGCCATTCGGCCGGGTTGGCCGGGAGCTCGTCGCTCTCGTCCATGTCGGGGGCCGAGTCGCCGAACAAGTCGCCCGGCGTCATCACCGTGGCATTCGGCAGAATCGGTTGGACTACCTGGTACTCGTCGGCGCCCGTACCGGCCGGGATGAGCTTGCCGATGATCACGTTCTCCTTGAGGCCCCGCAGGAAGTCCGACTTGGACTGCAATGCAGCCTCGGTCAGCACCCGGGTGGTCTCTTGGAACGAGGCGGCGGACAGCCACGAGTCGGTGGCCAGCGATGCCTTGGTTATACCCATCAATTCGGGGCGACCCTCGGCCGGTGCCTTCTTACCCTCCACCAGGCCTCGATTGACTTCGAGGAACAAGCGGTCATCTACCAGCTCGGCCGGCAGGAAGTCGGATTCACCCGGCGATACCACCCGCACCTTGCGGAGCATCTGGCGCACGATCATCTCGATGTGCTTGTCGTGGATGTCGACACCCTGGCTGCGGTAGACCTCCTGCACCTGGTCGACCAGATACAGCTGGGCCGCCCGGACACCCTGTACTTCAAGTACTTCCTTGGGGTCAAGCGGACCCTCGGTGAGCTGGGTACCCGGCTCGACGATGTCGCCCGCGGAAACCCGCAGACGCGCCCGACGAGGCAAGGTGTATTCGACCTCTTCCTCTTTGCCGACGATGAGGATGGAGCGGCCACCCTCTTCGTTCTCGACGATCTTGGCGGCACCGCCCTCGGAAGCCAGCAGCGCCTTGCCCTTGGGGGTACGGGCTTCGAAGAGCTCCACAACCCGTGGCAGACCGTGAGTGATGTCCTCCCCGGCCACACCTCCTGTATGGAAGGTCCGCATGGTGAGCTGCGTGCCCGGCTCGCCGATGCTCTGGGCGGCCACAATGCCGACGGCCTCGCCCATCTCTACCGGCAAGCCGGTGGCGAGCGATTGTCCGTAGCAAGTTCCGCAGATGCCGTGGCGAGTAGCGCACGTCAACACCGAGCGACACCGAATGGTCTCGACCTCTTCGGCCTGCTCGAGCGCCGTCATTTCCAGCTTGCCGATCAGGGTTCCGGCCTTGAGCGAGGTGCCGGTTGCCGTCTTGATCAGCTTGCGGTCGACCCGGACGTCCTCGGACAGGATCCGGCTGAAGGCACGGCTGCGGAGGTTGCGGACAACCTGACCGTTCTCGCGCACTTCAATGAGGATGCCCCGGTCGGTCTCACAGTCGTGTTCCCGCACGATGACCTCTTGGCTCACGTCGACCAGACGCCGGGTCAGGTAACCAGAGTCGGCGGTCCGGAGGGCCGTGTCGGCCAGTCCTTTGCGGGCTCCGTGAGTCGAGATGAAGTACTCGAGGACGGAAAGACCTTCGCGGAAGTTCGAGATGATCGGCCGCGGGATAATGTCACCTCGCGGGTTGGCTACCAAGCCACGCATACCGGCAATCTGCCGGACCTGCATGATGTTTCCACGAGCACCGGAGCGCACCATCATGTCGATGGGGTTGAACCGGTCAAGTTTCATGGTGACTTCCATGGCGTCCTTCACCCGATCCGTCGCTTCGGTCCAGATCTCGATGAGCTCCTGGCGGCGCTCGTCGTCGGTGATCACACCCTGCTGATACAGCTGCTCTACCTTGGAGGCCCGCTCCTCGAACTCTTCAAGGATTTGCGCCTTCTCCGGCGGGGTTTTCACGTCGTCCAGCGCAATGGTGAGCCCGGCCTGGGTGGCATAGGTGAACCCGAGGTATTTGATGGCGTCCAGCGTCCGCTGCACAACCGCCTTGTCGAAGTGATCGATAATCTCCTCAACCAGCGTGCGAATGTCCGTCTTCAGGATGGGTGCGTCCACATAGGGGAAGTCCTCGGGAAGCGCCTGATTGATCAGGGCCCGACCCAACGTCGTCTCGGTCAGGACGTCTCCATCGACCGGCTCCTCAGTGAACAGCTCGCCGATGCGGTCCTTGAGCGAGGCGTGCAGCTTGGGATCGCCCGCTAATCCGCCAAGGCGCAACTTGATCGGAGCATGCAAACCCAGCTCGCCGAGTTCGTAGGCCATATGGGCCTCGTCGACGTCGACGAATACCCGGCCGGCGCCGTCGGCGTCTTCGACCTTTTCCGACAGGTAGTACACGCCGATCACCATGTCCTGGGACGGAGTGACGATCGGGCGGCCGCTGGCCGGCGACCGGACGTTGTTGGTCGACAACATGAGAATGCGGGCCTCGGCCTGCGCCTCCGCAGACAGTGGCAAGTGAACGGCCATCTGGTCACCGTCGAAGTCGGCGTTGAAGGCCTCACACACAAGCGGGTGAATCTGGATCGCCTTGCCTTCCACCAGGATCGGCTCGAAGGCCTGGATTCCGAGACGGTGCAAGGTGGGGGCACGGTTCAACAGCACCGGGTGCTCTTGGATGACCTCGGCCAGCACATCCCACACCTGCGGGCGGGCGCGTTCGACCATCCGCTTGGCAGACTTGATGTTCTGAGCGAGGTCCTGGTCGACCAGCCGCTTCATTACGAAGGGCTTGAACAACTCGAGGGCCATCTTCTTGGGCAAACCGCACTGGTGAAGCTTGAGCTGCGGTCCAACCACGATGACCGAACGGCCCGAGTAGTCGACACGCTTGCCGAGCAGGTTCTGGCGGAACCGTCCCTGCTTTCCCTTGAGCATGTCGGACAGTGACTTGAGGGGCCGGTTGCCCGGACCAGTCACAGCACGACCGCGGCGGCCATTGTCGAACAAAGCGTCGACGGCTTCCTGCAGCATGCGCTTCTCGTTGTTGACGATGATCTCCGGAGCACCGAGGTCGAGCAGTCGCTTGAGGCGGTTGTTGCGGTTGATCACGCGGCGATACAGATCATTGAGATCGCTCGTGGCAAAACGGCCACCGTCAAGCTGCACCATGGGGCGCAGATCGGGCGGAATGACCGGAACAGCCTCCAGCACCATCGAGGCCGGCGCGTTGCGACCTTCGGCGAACGGCGTGACCACTTTGAGGCGCTTGGTGGCCCGCTGGCGGCGCTGGGCCGACTTGGCGTCCAGGTCTTCGCGCAGCTGAATGATCTCGGCGTCAAGATCGATGCGGTTCAGCAGGTCCTTAACGGCCTCGGCCCCCATGCCACCGGTGTAGTAAGCCTCATAACGGTCGACGATCTCCCGCCACAAGGCCTCGGATTCGACGATCGTCTTGGACTTCATCGTGCGGAAGGTGTCGTAGGCCTCTTCGACGAGCTCTTTCTCGTTGCTGGAGCGCTCGGACCTGTCTTTGACTTCCTTCTCTACCTCGCGACGACGGGCATTGATCTCCTGGGTGGGGGCATCACCCTCTTCCATCTGCTTGAGCTCTTGCTCGAGGCGCTCGAGACGGGCTTCCTCCCAGGCTTCGAACTCCTCACCGATGGCGACCAGCTCGTGCTGCATCGCTTCTTCCAGGTCAACCAGGTCCTTCTGGCGCTTGTCGTCATCAACCGAGGTGACGAGATAGGCGGCGAAGTAGATGATCTTCTCGAGTTCCTTCGGCGACATGTCGAGCAGGTACCCGAGGCGGGACGGCACACCCTTGAAGTACCAGATGTGGGTAACGGGGGCGGCCAACTCAATGTGGCCCATGCGCTCGCGGCGAACTTTGGAACGGGTGACCTCGACTCCACAGCGCTCACACACCACTCCGCGGAAACGGACACGCTTGTACTTGCCGCAGTAGCACTCCCAGTCGCGGGAAGGCCCAAAGATGCGCTCGTCGAACAAGCCCTCTTTTTCCGGCTTCAGCGTCCGGTAGTTGATTGTCTCCGGCTTTTTGACCTCGCCGAACGACCAGGCCCGTATCTCGTCGGCACTGGCCAGGCCGATTTTCAGTTCATCGAACAGTTGTGGCACGCGGGTCCCCTTCTCAGTCCGTTATCAATCCGTAAAAAGCTATTCCTCGGTCCGCTCAGGACGCGAGATGTCGATACCCAATGATTCAGCAGTGCGGAAGACGTCCTCGTCCAGCTCCTTGAGCTGCACTTCCTCACCGGCCGAGAGCATCTCGACGTTGAGGCACAGGGACTGCATTTCCTTCACCAATACCTTGAAACTCTCTGGTATTCCCGGCTCGGGGATGTTCTCCCCCTTGACGATGGCCTCGTACACCTTGACCCGGCCATTCACATCGTCCGACTTGATGGTCAACAGCTCCTGCAGGGCGTAGGCGGCGCCGTAGGCCTCCAGGGCCCACACTTCCATTTCGCCGAAGCGCTGGCCACCGAACTGGGCCTTACCGCCGAGCGGCTGTTGGGTGATCATCGAGTAGGGACCGGTCGACCGGGCGTGAATCTTGTCGTCCACCAGGTGGAGCAGCTTCAACACGTACAAGTAGCCGACCGTGACCGGCTGATCGAAGTCCTTGCCGTTGCGTCCGTCGATGAGGCGGGCCTTGCCGCGCTCGTCGATGAGTTTCATGCCGTCGACGTTCTCGAGCGAGTTCTGCAGTAGCTCGGCAATCTCGCCTTCTCGGGCACCGTCGAATACCGGGGTGGCCACTCGCTGCCACGGCTTGGCTCCTCCATTGGCCGGGCTGTCGGCCTTGAACGAGTTCCAACCGCGGGCGGCGGCCCATCCGAGATGGGTCTCGAGCACCTGGCCGAGGTTCATGCGTGACGGAACACCGAGGGGCGACAACACGATGTCAACCGGGGTGCCGTCCGCCAGGAACGGCATGTCCTCCTCCGGGAGGATCTTGGCGATGACGCCCTTGTTGCCGTGGCGTCCTGCCAGCTTGTCTCCCTCGGAGATCTTGCGCTGCTGGCCGACGTACACCCGAACCAGTTCGTTCATACCGGGCGGAAGGTCATCACCCGCGTCACGGCTGAACACCTTGACGTCGATGACCTTGCCCCCTTCGCCATGGGGAATCTTGAGCGAGGTATCTCGCACCTCACGAGCCTTCTCACCAAAGATGGCCCGCAGCAAGCGCTCCTCGGGGGTCAGCTCGGTCTCACCCTTTGGCGTAACTTTGCCGACCAGGTAGTCGCCAGGACCAACCTCAGCGCCCACCCGGATGATGCCTTCGTCGTCGAGGTCCCTGAGAACTTCCTCGGCCACGTTGGGGATGTCACGAGTAATCTCTTCTGCTCCGAGCTTGGTGTCCCGGGCCTCGATCTCGTACTCCTCAATATGGATTGAAGTGAGCACGTCGTCCTTGACGAGCCGCTCGGACAACACGATGGCGTCCTCGTAGTTGTGGCCGTTCCACGGCATGAAGGCCACGAGCAGATTCTTGCCGAGAGCCAGCTCACCGGCATCGGTCGACGGACCGTCGGCCAGCACGTCGCCCTCCTTGACCATGTCGCCTTCATAGACGATCGGCTTCTGGTTGAGGTTGGTGCCCTGATTTGACCGCTCGAACTTCTTGAGCGAGTAGGTCTTTTTCTTGTTGTTGGAGGATTCCTTCACCACGATGTGGTTACCGGTGATGTCGACCACCTCGCCGGCTCCCTCGGCGATCACCATGTCGCCTGAGTCGTAGGCAGCCCGCGACTCGACGCCGGTGCCGACCAGTGGGGCCTCAGCGGTGAGCAGAGGAACCGCCTGGCGCATCATGTTGGAGCCCATTAGGGCGCGGTTGGCATCGTCGTGCTCGAGGAAGGGAATGAGCGCGGTGGCCACCGACACGATCTGCTTGGGCGAAACGTCCATGTAGTCGACGTCCTTGCCGCTGACGTACTCGATTTCGCCGCCGGTCTTGCGCACCAGCACTCGCGGATTGGCGAACTTGCCACTGTCCTTGAGCGGCGCGTTGGCCTGAGCGATGACGAATTCCTCTTCTTCAGAGGCGGTGAGGAAATCGACCCGGCGGGTAACCACGCCCTTGTCGACTCGTCGGTACGGGGTCTCGATGAATCCGAACGGATTGACCTTGGCATACGTAGCGAGCGAACCGATCAGGCCGATGTTCGGGCCCTCCGGAGTCTCAATCGGGCACATGCGGCCGTAGTGGGACGGGTGAACGTCTCGCACTTCGAACCCGGCCCGCTCACGAGAGAGACCGCCAGGGCCGAGCGCCGAAAGACGCCGGCGGTGGGTGAGGCCGGCGAGCGGGTTCGGCTGGTCCATGAACTGGCTCAACTGGCTGGTGCCGAAGAACTCCTTGATCGAGGCGACGACCGGCCGGATATTGATGAGGCTCTGGGGGGTGATGACCTCGGGATCCTGGGTCGTCATCCGCTCCCGGACCACTCGCTCGAGCCGCGTCAGGCCAACTCGCACTTGGTTCTGGATGAGCTCGCCAACCGTGCGAATGCGGCGGTTTCCGAAATGGTCGATGTCGTCGACGCGAAACCCCTCTTTGTTCTCGTGCAGGGCAACGATGTAACGGATGGTGTCGAGAATGTCTTCACGGGAGAGCAGTCCATGCTCCTCGCTGTTGTACTTGTCGTTTGACAACACCTTGCGACCGAACTTGGAGGACAGCTTGTAGCGACCAACTCGGGTCAGGTCGTAACGCTTGGGGTTGTAGAAAAGGGTGTTGATGAGCCCACGGGCGGATTCCACTGTTGTCAGCTCACCAGGGCGAAGCTTGCGATAGAGGTCGAGAAGAGCCTCGTCACGGTCCTCGGTCGTGTCCTTCTCCAGCGTGTTCTTGATGGACTCAGCTCCGTCGAACAGGGCCAGAATCTCTTCGTCGGTCTCACCGATCTCGAGGGCACGCAGGAACGTGGTCACCAACTGGCGACGCTTCCGGTCTACCCGGACCCCGACGGTGTCTTTCTTGTCCGTGTCGAACTCGAGCCAGGCACCCCGCCCCGGGATGACCTTGGCGGTGTAGACGTCCTTGTCTGAGGTCTTGTCGACCACCTGGTCGAAGTAGACGCCAGGCGAACGGACCAGCTGGCTGACTACCACTCGCTCGGTGCCGTTGACGATGAACGTCCCATTGGACGTCATGATCGGGAAATCGCCGAGGAACACCTGCTGCTCCTTGATTTCACCGGTCTGGCGATTCATGAAGCGGGCGGTGACGAACAGCGGGCGCGAGAAATTGGAGTCGCGCTCTTTGGCTTCCTCAATCGACATGGTCGGCTCGGCAAACCAATGCTCTGTCAGATCGAGAGCAAGGCTTCCGGTGAAATCCTCAATCGGGAAGACTTCATCGAACAGTTCCTGGAGACCAGTATCCAGGAACCAGTTAAAGCTCTGATGTTGTGTGGCCAGCAAGTCGGGGAGCGGCTGGACTTCGGGGATCTTGGCAAAGGACAAACGCTGGGCTAAACGCGCAGAGGCCAAGGCGGGTTCCTCCTAAAAAAGGGCGGCATGAGACGGCGAACGGCAAGACTAACACAGGTGCGAAGATAAAGACAAATCTTCGCACACAACGTGCTATGGGCGACCTCGACCCGTAGGGAGGTCGGCTCAGTTGTCCTCCCAGCAACATACCGCGCAGGGATGGGAGGGTCAAGGACTAGGGCCTACCGCCCATTGCCGACCGCCAGCCGCCTCTGCTATGCCGGCGCTCCCCAACCTCCGCCGCCCGGCGTCTTGACCAGCAATCGATCACCAGCCCTCACTTCAACCGTCACCTTGCCGGGGAGCCGCTCGGGGGCTGATCCCCTGCGGATGAGCCAGTCTTCGCCTTTGGCTCCCGGCCGGCCGCCGGCCAGGCCCCAGGGCGGGAGGACTCGCCGCTCCCCCATAAGGGACAGGGTGGCCGCGACCTCGAATTCGATTTCCCGCTCGATGCCATCGCCCCCTCGATGCAAACCCGCTCCTCCGCTTCCCCTCCGGAGGGCGTAGCGAAGCACCTTGAACGGATAGTGGGACTCGAGCGACTCAGTGGGCGTGTTCTTGGTGTTGGTCATGCCGGTGTGGATACCCGACTGACCGGCGCCCCCCGGCCGGGCTCCCTGGCCTCCGGCCACCGTCTCGTAGTAGGCGAAGTCGTCGTTGCCGATGAGGATGTTGTTCATGGTGCCCTGACCAGCCGCCGGAACCCGGTCCGGAGCGGCCACGGCGAGGGCACCGAGCAACACGTCGGCGATCCGCTGGCTGGTTTCGACGTTACCGGCTGCCACAGCCGCCGGTGGGTCGGCATCGACCAGTGAGCCAGACGGGACGGTCAGCGTCAGCGGCCGATAGCAACCTCCGTTGGTCGGGATAGTGGGGTCGGTGGCGACCCGCACCGCGTAGTAGAGGCACGACCGGGTGACTGCCTCCACCGCATTGATGTTCCCCTCGACCTGGGGAGACGATCCCGTGAAGTCGGCGTGGAGGGTGCCTCCGTCGATGGTGATGGCTACCCGAATCGGCAGGAGCTCGCCGCCGAACTCCATGAAGTCGGTGAAGGTGTGCTGGCCGTCGGGCACCGCGGCGAGGGCAGCTCGCATCCGGCGCTCGCCGTAGTCGAGGAGGGCATTGGTGACGGCCTGGTATCCCGGGTCGCCGGTTGCCAGATCGATAATCCGCCTGGCCCCGGCCTCATTGGCGCCGAGCTGGGCCGACAAATCACCCAACCGCTCGGCCGGAGTCCTGGTCGCAGCCAGGAAGGGCTCAACGAATTCGGGGAGCCATTCACCGTTTTGTACCGCCGGCGTCGGCGGAACCCGGTGCCCTTCCTGGTCGACGGTGGTGGCATGGGCGGGCATTGAGCCGGGCGCCTCTCCCCCGACATCGGCGTGGTGGGCGCGATTGGCCACCCAGCCGGCCAAAGCCCCGTCGACGAACACCGGCCGCACCAGCGTGAGATCATTGAGGTGGGTACCGCCGGCGAAGGGATCGTTCACGGCGTACTGAGT
>JAOTYB010000043.1 GCA_029862065.1 Acidimicrobiia bacterium
GACAACTGGCATGGACGAGGAGGTCCTTGATGTGGATCTTGTCGAGTCCCAACTAGCTCGCCCACCCTCGGCCATGCCGGTTGCTTGGGCTGGGGCCCCAAGCAACATCGTGATGAGGCCGGGAACCCACAGGGTTCCTGCGCCGAAGAGCCAGACAACTGGCATGGACGAGCAGGTCCTTGATGTGGATTTTGTCGAGCATCTGGCGAGCGTAGCTCGCCAGATGAGCCAACGGCCAACCGCCGACCATCGAGAATCGGTGGGTGGTCGGCGGTTCGCGGTCGGCGGTTAGCTTGATCGCGTGAATACCGTCCTCGCACTTCTCGGCATCGGGCTCTACGTGGCTGTGGGAGTCCTGTATATCGCTAGCGGGTTGGTGATGCCGTACCCGTGGGTGTTCGGTATGTGGGCGCTGTGGTTGGTGGGGTGGGTCCTAGTCGTCCGGGTGGTGCAAGCGTCTCCGCCGTGGACGTCGGCCGTGGCGGTGGCGGCCGTGGGTTGTGGGTGATCATCGTCCAGTTTGGGAGTTGGCTGTTCGACGAGACCGCCTAGCCGAACTCGTACCCATCCGTGCACACGCCTGGCGACGTATAGAGACCGTGACTTCTTTTAGGCTTGCCTCGTGACTCCACCACTCACCCTCGTGACCGGGGCCACCGGCTACATCGGGGGACGCCTGGTTCCCCGGCTTCTCACAGAGGGACATCGGGTCCGGTGTTTGACTCGAGACCCGACCAAACTCGCTCTCGACCCCTGGGTTGATCAAGTGGAAGTCGTCCGGGGCGATGTCCTCGACCCTTCGACGTTGACGGCCGCGCTCGAGGGATGCGACTACGCCTACTACCTGGTTCACTCCATGGGCAGCGCCGACGATTTCGGCGAAGCCGACCGGACCGGAGCGAAGAACTTCCAGGAAGCGGCCGACGAAGCCGGGCTCCGAAGAGTCGTGTATCTCGGCGGACTGGGCCAACCCGCCGAGGAGAAGCTCTCCAAGCACCTCAAGTCCCGCCAGGAAGTTGGTCGATTGCTGGCAGGTGGGACAACCCCGGTAACCGAGCTCAGAGCGGCCGTGATTATCGGCTCAGGCTCGGTCAGCTTCGAGATGCTCCGATACCTCACTGAAGTGCTTCCCATCATGACCACGCCCAAATGGGTTCGGACCAAGTGCCAGCCCATCGCCATTCGCAGTGTCCTGGAGACGTTGACTGCCGTCCTCGACGACGAGCCGGTGAACCGCATCCTGGAAGTGGGGGGCCCTGAGATCATCACCTACGAAGACATGATGCAGATCTATGCTGAAGAGGCTGGGCTGCGGCGCCGCATCATTATCCCGGTCCCCGTCCTGAGCCCCACCTTGTCGTCTCGCTGGGTTGGGCTGGTTACGCCCTTGCCGGTGGGAGTCGCCCGGCCGCTCGTCGACAGTCTCAAGAACGAGGTGATCGTCACCGACGACACCGCCCACCGACTCTTCCCAACCAAGCCGATCGGATACCGGGAAGCCGTCCGCCTCGCCCTGGAGCGCACCACCGGGCGCGCCGTAGAAACCCGCTGGAGTGACGCCGCTACCAGCCCGGCCCGGCCGGTGCCATCCGACCCCTCGTGGGCGGGTGGATCCCGGTTTGAGGACGAGCAAGTGGCGACATCCAATGGTTCTCCGGACGATGTGTACTGGGCCTTTTCGCGTATCGGCGGAGACATTGGCTACTACGGCTTCGGCTGGGCATGGCGGGCGCGAGGGCTGCTCGACTCACTCGTCGGGGGCGTCGGCCTCCGACGCGGTCGCCGTCATCCCGAGGACATACGGCCCGGCGAAGCGCTCGACTTCTGGCGGGTCCGAAGAGTGGAGCCGGGTACGTCACTGCTCCTCGAAGCCGAAATGAAACTCCCTGGCGACGCGTGGCTGGAGTGGCTGGCCGAAGCCGACGGCGAAACAACTCGGCTCACCCAACGAACCACATTCGTGCCCCGCGGGCTCCTGGGCCGCCTGTACTGGTATGCCCTTGTCCCGTTTCACAAACTGATCTTCGGCACCATGGCCCGTCGGATCGCGGCGGCCGCCAGCCAACGGACTCCCGAAAGGACTCGCGCCTGATGTCATCCAGGACCGGATCGAGTCTCGTACTACTCCCGTGACCACCGTCACCGCCATCGAAGCGCGCTTCAAGAACCTGCGCAGATGGAACATCAGCATGGGGGCCTTGCACGCCGTCCAAGCTCTGCTGGTCTTATTTCTGGCCAACGACTTCGCTCTCCCCGTCACAGCCACATTCCTGACAGACGCCCCGGGTGCCAACGCCCCCGAGATCACCAAGCTGTTTGAGATCCGGATCGCCTGGGGAGTAGCCGCCTTCCTCTTCTTGTCGGCGGCCGCCCATTGGATCATCGCTTCGCCTCGCGTGTTCGGCTGGTATCGCAAGAACCTGCTGCGCGACCGCAACTATGCCCGCTGGATCGAGTACGCCCTCAGCTCATCCCTCATGGTGGTGCTCATCGCCACCCTCCCCGGCATTACCGATGTCGCCGCTCTCGGAGCCATCTTCGGTGTGAACGCCGCCATGATCCTCTTTGGCCTGCTCATGGAGCACTACGAGACGCCCGGGATGCCCGATTGGCTCTCGTATTGGTTCGGCGTCCTGGCCGGTGCCGTCCCGTGGATCGTGATCGGTGTCTACATCTGGGGCCCGGGAAGCGAAGGCAGCCCCCCGACCTTCGTGTACGCGATCTTCGCCACGCTGTTCGTCTTCTTCAACAGCTTCGCCATCAACATGGTGCTGCAGTACCGGAAGACGGGCCGCTGGGCCGACTACCTCTTCGGCGAGAAGGTGTACATCGTCCTCAGCCTCACCGCCAAGTCGGCGCTGGCCTGGCAGGTATTCGGCGGGACTCTGGCGACCTAGCCGCTACCAGCCGAAGGTTCCCGGCCCTCCCTTGAAGGGTCCAACGATGCTGCTGGTGATCCAACCACCGTAGAAGTCACCGGCCTGGGCTTGTACCTGCTCTTCTCCGACGAAACAGGCATCAACTCGCCCGGGGTAGAAGGCAACCATGCCGGTGAGTGACTCGAAGCCGGGTGACGGTTCCAGATAGGTCCAAGCAGCATCGATCGATTCGGAATCGCCGACCCGCAGCGAGTAGTAGGAGGCTGTGCCCTTGAACTCACAGAACGTACTGGTTTCGGTCGGTTGGAGAACTCCGGGCTCAATGTCGTCGAGGGGGACATAGACCACGGGTGGGTGACTCGTCTCCAACACCCGAACCGCTCGCGTGGACCGGGCGACGTCACCGCCCGCGAACTCAACGCGGATCGGATCCGAGACCGGCTCGACCCGAGGGGGGCGCGGATAATCCCACACGGATTCCTGTCCGAGACCGGGTGACACGGGCTGCATGCCGGCAGCGTAGAGACGGGGATGCGGCTATTCGAGCAAGCGGATGAAACAGTAGACGCCCTCGAAGATCCCGAACACCGGCCATATGCCCCAGATGATGACCCAGTAGTAGAACGTGTTCTCGCGGAAGCCGAGAGCGCGGTCCCAGATGAAGAAGTAGATGGCGGTGTACCAGAACGGGACCGACGCGGCGAGCGCCAATAAGAACCCCCAGCGCTCCCCCATCACCATCCCGACACTTCCCGCCACCTGCAGCGGGGCCAAAAAGAAGGGATCGGCCCAGGCCGAACCTTGGTTGAAAGCAAAGTAGGCGGTGGGGTCGGTCTTGTCCGGTGTCCCGCCGTAGACGTTCTTGATGGTCCACGGGCTGCGGGGCCTGAACACCGCCACCAGCTGCACGGACCCGAGGAGCCCGACGAGTACCAGGCCGGTGACGGCTACGACCCAGGTCAGAGCCGTTACTTCCATGATGACCTCCTCATGTGGAGAGCGACCCGCCTGCGGCGATGAGGGTGATCAACCCCATGACTCCCCAGACGACCAGGAAGACGATCCCCACTCGGACATTCCCGGGAGCACCCACCCGCAGCCCTCGCCGCATCATGATCGCTCGAGTTACGATTCCCCGGCCGGCGAAGTAGACGTACATGCCCCCTCCTACCAGGCCGAAATACGCCCACGTCGCCTGATCGAACACGAGCAGGACCCCGGCTACGAGCATGGTCCACAAGGTGAAGGCATCCCACCGCGCCTCCCCCTGAACGTCGGCCCAATAGGTGGGCTCGACATCGGACTCAGCCTCCATGACGCCCAACCTCACCGCGGTATCGGGTGCCAACCACGACAACGTTTGGCCCCCCCAGGCAATCAGTGAGAGGCCGATAACCACGAAACCCCAGTAGATCATCTCTGCTCCTCGGCGGCTACCCGACCAGCATTCGTCGCCGACAGCGATTCCGCCAAAGGCCAAAGTCCATATTCGGCCGGGTCTAGGTGTAGAGCTGGACGTCGGCCTCTCTCATCACGGCCATGAACGTCAGGTACTCGACAACCAGCAGGCCAGAAAATGCGAACTCGTCCTTGTCGACCTTGAAGTGCTGCATCGACGGGCCACAAACGTAGATGGTGGCCCCCAGTGTGAGGAGCTGGGCCAGCTTTTGTTGGGCGGCGATGTGCCCAGTCTTGGCCATCCCGGCTGCCGCCAACCGGCTGAAGGGCCTCGCCCATCCTCGCAACTTGGGCCGGTAACCGCGGGTCAGGACACGTACCGCAGGACCCTGTACGAAGAGGGACACATCCATGCCTTCCAGGGCGCCGGCCAGGGCGAAGCCGAGCGGGGACAGCAACTCCTCCAGACCGGCGTCGGAGATGACTACCGCCAGACTGGACTTGGTCGGTCTCTCCGACCCCTTCTTGATCAAGAATCGCCGCCCCGCCGGCACGACTTCCGAGGCCAGCAATTCATGGCCGGTGGAGTCGGTCCAGGCGGCCACATCCAGTTCTATCGGCTTGAAGTCGTCGGTGATGAGCTCGAGGACCTCTCCCTCCGCCATGCCCGCCAGCTCGCGCTCGGCGTCGTAGACCACGAATGTGGTGATGGTCTTGCCGGTTCGATCGATGGCCTCTGTGATTGCAGTAGCCGTCATGCGATTTCCCCCCTTCCAGGTCGGCTACACCCATCTCACCAGATCGGGTCGGCCTCGCCCAGAGTCGATAGTCATCCCGTGTGACACCACCAGGAAAAGGTAGAAACCACCCCCTCGGCTCTCGCTATCGGAGGTGGGCTCCGCCGTTGAGGCGTTGGATCTCCCCGGTGATGAAGTCGTTGCGAATGAAGTGGAGGACGGCCTCGGCCACCACCTCGACGCCCCCCACTCGCTCCAACGGAGTCTGGCTGGCCAGACGCTCGGCGTAACCCTCCTCGGCATCGGCTGGGGGAAGGATCACCCCCAGGGCAACTGCGTTCACCCGGATGCGGGGAGCCAGCTCGCTGGCCGCCGCCTTGGTGAAGGTATCGATGCCGCCTTTGGCGATCGTGTAGCTGAAACGAGGGTCGCGATACGGTCGCTCGGTTTTCCAATCGGTGACGTTGACCACCGCCCCGCTCCGATCCGCAGGCAGGGCGCGGGCGAATGCCTGGGTCAGAAAGACCGGTGCGGTCAGATTGAGTGCCAGAGTCCGGTTCCATTGGTCAAGGGATACATCGACCAGCCGATCACTGGGGAACCCGGCCGCACTGTTGACGAGGATGTCGGCGGGTTTCTCCAGCAACGTGGCGATGGATGCCGGGTCGCTCAGGTCGGCCCGGCGCAGTTCAACGTCGGCACCGAGGCTGCGAGCTTCCTCCGCCGTGTCCTCCGCCGCCCCCACCGAGGAGTTGTAGTGGAGCACCAGATCGGCACCGGCACCGGCCAGGGCAAGCGCAACTCCCTTGCCCACACGGTGAGCTCCTCCCGTGACGAGTGCCCGGCTGTTCGAAATGTCCACGGCCAGGAGAGTAACCGGCCACCAAATGAGATTGGAGCCGGGGGCAAGCCGCTATTCTCCTGCCGTGCAGCCGAACCCCGACCCAAAGCCCGGCCGCTGGATTCTTCCCGTTGTCATCGTGGCAATGATGGGATTCGCGTGGCTGTTCATCAACGCCGCCGAGGACCCGACAATCAGCCCGTCGGACACCACCACTTCTGCCGGCAGCAGCACCACGACCACCACTCTGCCTACCGTTACCTCGACCACACTGGCCGCCCTGCCCGATGACGTTGTCGCCTACCGGCTCGCCATCACCCAGGCCGGGACCGCCATGACGGCCCTTCAACAGCGAGTGGTGCAGGCCAATAACGATTGGGATACACGCACCGTCGGATTCCCCGAGACCCTGTCTTCCCTGCAAGGACTGGACACTGAGATCAAGGCGTGGCGAGCCGGGATCGACGCCATCGAGATTCCGACGTCGTTCAGCGAGTACGAAGGATTCCACGCGATCATGGCTGCGGCTGCCACCGAAGTGTCTCGCACTTCGGGCACCATTGTCCCTGGTCTGCGAGCGCCCGACACCGGTGAGCTCCGTGCGGCTGCCGTTGCTGCTTTCAATGAGGCCGTGAGCCAATACGGCACCCAGGTCGACACCATTGCCGCTTACGTCCCCGGTGGAAATTCCTAGACTGAAGCCTGGATTGGGCAGGGGCCCCCGCGCCCTATAGTGCCCGCAACCATCTGCAACTGAGGGAGTCGAATCGTGCCGTATCGCGCAGAATACATCTGGATTGATGGGTCAGAACCGACCCAACAGCTTCGCTCAAAGACGATGGTCCTGGCCGACGGAGCCGAGCTGCCGATTTGGGGGTTTGACGGCTCGAGCACCAACCAGGCGCCCGGCAGCGAGTCCGACTGCGTGCTGAACCCGGTCAAGACGATTCCCGACCCCATCCGTGGCGGGGACAACCTGTTGGTGCTGTGCGAGGTGCTCAACACCGACCTGACCCCCCATTCCTCCAATACCCGGACTGCCCTGGTTGAGGTGGCCGACCGGTACGCCTCGCATGATCCGTGGTTCGGTATTGAGCAGGAGTACACGTTCTTCAAGGACGGACGGCCTCTCGGCTGGCCGCAGGGCGGGTTCCCGGCTCCCCAGGGCGGCTACTACTGCGGGATCGGTGACGATGAAGTGTTCGGTCGGGATGTGGTCGAGGCTCACACCACTGCCTGTATCGAGGCCGGTTTGCAGATCTCGGGAACCAACGCGGAAGTGATGATGGGTCAGTGGGAGTTCCAGATTGGACCCCTCGGTCCGGTGGAAGTGTCCGATCAGATCTGGCTTGCTCGCTGGTTGTTGTACCGCATCGGTGAAAACTTCGCGATCTCAGCGACGCTCAATCCCAAGCCGATCAAGGGTGACTGGAATGGTGCCGGGGCTCACACCAATTTCTCTACCAAAGAGATGCGTGAGAGCTACGACCCGATCATCGCCGCCGCCGAAGCCCTCGGCAAGGCCCATGACGAGCACATCAAGAACTACGGAGCAGGCATCGACCAGCGGCTGACCGGTCTTCACGAGACCGCCCCCTGGACCGAGTACGCCTACGGCGTGTCCGACCGGGGAGCGTCGGTGCGCATCCCCTGGCAGGTGAAGGTCAACGGCAAGGGGTATCTCGAGGACCGGCGTCCCAATGCCAACATGGACCCCTACGTCGTGACCCGCCTCATCACCGAAACCGTCTGCTCAGCCGCCGAAGGCTAGGCAGGACTCAGAGAGCTGCTCGCAGCTCGTCGGCGGCCATCGCACCCTCGAACCGGGCCGTGACGATCCCGTTCTCGTTGATCACGAACACCCACGGCTCACTGGGGAGGCTCCACCCGTCCAGCCCGGCGGCGGGAGCCAGGTGGGCCGGGTCGGGCTGGAAATCGGGCTCGGTGAGGCCGGTATAGACCTCGACGTGCACGAAATTGGTGTCGGGATAATCGTCGGCCATGCTCTTAACCAGGTCCAGGAGGGGCCCGCAGGCTGCGGTCACGCAATAGGCCGGCGTGCTGAAGACAAGCACCGTCGGCCTGCCGGAGGCCAAGGCGTCGGGTAGCGAGATTTCGTAGAACCGGGGATCCGGCATTGGGTCGGTCGTGAGCTCGGCGTAGGGGAATTCGGCCAGGGTTGGCGTATCGACCACGGGAGCCCGGTCACCGATGTTCGGGCTGAAGGTCTCTTCTAGGACGTTCACGGCGGCCGGCGCCAAGGTGTCGCCATTCTCCGGTTGGACGGTGATCTCCCACGTTCCCGGGCGATCGAATTCGAACTCGACGCGATAGAGGCCGACAACGTCTTCGATAATCCAGGTGAAGATGCCCGGCGCCGACTGGGTATCCGCCGGATCATCAATGGGGTTGGCGACGAGGTCGACACTGATGTCGGGTGACCCGAGGCGGGCCCCATCGGGCTGGAGAATGCCAACCAACACCCGGGAACTGCCCGTCCCGACGTCCCGATTGGCCACGATCCCGAAACTGTCCTCCGGGAACGAAGGTTCGGCACTCCCGCCACAGGCTGACACGAGGAGGCCGGCGACCGCAAGCCAGGGGAACATGCGTCTATGCATCGCCTACCTCCAGGGCCGATAGCGTTCCATCGGCCAGGGTGGTGTAGCCAACGCTCACCGGGGCCCCGCTCACCATGTGGTCACGAACGTGGTCGATCGGGGCGGTTCCGGCAAAGAGCAATCCATCTACGGGTACGAAGATCGCGTCGGTCCCATCGCTCAGCCTGACGGTGAAACTGGAGACCGCTCCGAGGGTCCCCTCCACGTCAATAACCACACCCTCGACCGAACCGGTCGGTTCCAGTTGGTTGGCGGGGTCGGCCGGCTGCTGCATGGTGGTAGTCGAGGCCGGACCGGGGTCGCGTGGGGGAACTGTCGTTGTTACCGAGGAGGCCTCACTTGCCGACAAGGTCGGCTCGGCAGCCGAGGTGACATCGCTCGCCGAATCCGATGAACAGGCCGTCAGCGTGAGGGTGACTGCAAGTATCAGCGCGCGGACAGGAGGGGAGCGCAGAAGCATCACGTAGCACGCTAGTGCCACCCGATCGCTAGGCCATCCCGGCCCGGCGCGCCACAATGCGTGCCCATGGACACGCTCGCCTCGCTCTATGCCGCCACCGCTGAAGGGATTTTCCCCCCGCCAGATGGCACGATCCTCGTAGTGCCGCCGCCCACTCCCCTCGATGTCGAAGCCGTCGTGGAATTCACAGCTTCGGCCGTGGTGGCCACCGGCCTGACCGAATCGGACGTTCTCTCCCAGCCCGTTGACGCCTACGGGGAGGTGGTTTCTCCCGACTTCCTGCGATGGCTGGCCGGGCCGGGCGGGATCATCGGCTGCCACGACTCCGTGCTCGTCCGCCGCGGGACGGGACGGGCGTCGCTGCCGGTTCGCACCGACCTCGACGACCACCCGCGGGTGAAGGCGTCACGCAAGCGCCGCACCCAGGTGACCGTCTATGGCGACGAACGAGGGCTCGTGACGGTCGGGCGAGGGCTGGCCGACCGCTGGGAGGTGAGCGTCGAACTGCTCGGCGACACCCGCCACGGCCAGGGAGCTGGGCGGGCCCTCATCGCCGAATCGGTCGGACATGTACCAGATGGTGAGCCGGTGTTCGCCTCGGTGGCGCCCGGCAACGCCGCATCGCTGCGAGCCTTTCTGGCGTGTGGATTCACGCCGATCGGCGCCGAAGTGGTCCTCCACCCCGACCGCTAACTAGTCAGCTCAACCCCAGGAGCCTCAACTTCCCACCACTTCCTGCCGATAAGAGCCTTCTGAATCACAGAATGGGGGACGACCATGGTGATAAAGACGCTCTTCGTCAACACCATGCCACGCCGCCTTGCCGAGGACACCGTCACTCAGGAGGGCGGCGTTATTCGTGCCCGGAGCACCCCCAAGGTTCAGCCACCCGAGTGGAATCCGCTCCTTGAGCTCGATTCAGAAGAACGGTTGCACCGCCGGATGGCCCAATACCACGCCGCCGAGGAAGCCGACGTCCCTTCGGGGATGGAAGGCAACTACTACCACTAGGCACCAGCTACCAGCTACCAGCTACCGGCTACCGGCAAAGAGGGACGTCGCGGTTGGCGTCCGACTGTTTCTCCCCCCGGAGGGGGGAGTACGGCGCAGCCGGGAGGGGGGCGCGCCCTCCGGCCCTTCGGGCCACCTCCCCCTACGGGGGAGGAAACCGGGAGCTATCGAGCCGCGATGGTTTCGATTTCTACCGATACACCTTTGGGGAGGGCGGCAACCTCGACGGCTGAACGGGCCGGAGGATCGCTGTCGAAGAAGGATCCGTAGACCTCGTTGACGACGGCGAAGTCGCCCATGTCGGCCAGGAAGATGGTTGCTTTGAGGACGTCGGAGAACCCGAGACCAACGTCGGAGAGCAAGCCACCGATCTGTTCCATGACCTGCTGAGCCTGGTCGGCGGTGCTGCCGGCGGGATTCCCTTCTCCGTCGAGGGCAATCTGACCGGAGAAGAAGACGATCCCGTTGCCCTCCACGGCTACCGAATATGGACCGAGAGCAGCGGGGGCGGACGGAGTTGAAAGTACTTGTTTAGGCATGGCAAGAGGCTACCCATCCGACCATCGACTCACATCCTTCGCTTTGAGCACCCGCCGATGCCCGCAAAACGAAACCGCCGGCTCTCACCGACGGTCTCTGACTGTCAACTGTTAACTGTTAGCTGAAGCTGCTGCCGCAGCCGCAGGTGCGACTGACGTTGGGGTTGTTGATGGCGAACCCGGCGCCTTGCAAACCGTCCTGGTAATCGACTTCGGCGCCCTCGAGGTGAGGAGCGCTGTCGGAGTCGACCACGACCTTGACGCCATCGAACTCGGCTACCTGATCGGCATCGGCAAAGTCACCGTCGAAAAACATCTCGTAGGAGAAACCGGAGCAGCCACCGGGCTTTACGGCAACGCGGAGCGCCAGCGAGGTGTCGCCCTCCTGCTCGAGCAGCGATTTCACCTTGGCGGCCGCGGGTGGGGTAAGCGTGAGCATGTAAATGGTCTCCTGTCCGGATGGATGCAACATTATACGCCACCTTTTGAAACATCTGTATGGATAGATATATGCCCCCCGATACCCTCTGGCTCGGAAATGACAACCACGAACGACATCGAACAAGCCCTGCGAGGCGTCGTCGACCCCGAATTGGGGGGTGACGTCGTCGAGCTCGGGATGGTCAAGGGCATCGAGCTGGCCGACGGCATCGCCACGATCAAAGTGGCCCTCACCATCGCCGGCTGCCCGATGCGCACCCAGATCGAGGGTGACGTAAAGCGCAAAGTCGGCGCCCTGCCCGACGTGGACTCCGTGGCCGTCGAAATGGGCGAGATGACCCAGGAGGAACGCTCCGAGGTGATGTCCAAGGCTCGTTTCAAGGCTCGCGAGGACGCCGAGCCGACCATGGTCGACCCCGTCACCCGCGTCGTCGCCGTCAGCAGCGGCAAAGGGGGTGTCGGCAAGTCCTCGGTGAGTGTCAACCTGGCTCTTGCCCTCGCCGACCAGGGTTTCTCCGTCGGCCTCCTCGACGCCGACATCTGGGGCTTCTCGATCCCGCGCATGCTCGGGGTGGGCGCCGACCGGCTTGAAGCCAACGAGGACGGCAAGATCGTTCCGCTCGAAGCCCAGGGTCTCAAGCTGGTCTCGACCGGCCTGTTGGTCGACGATGAGGACAAGGCCCTCATGTGGCGGGGCCTCATGCTGTCCAAGGCGCTCGAACAGTTCCTCAAAGATGTGGCGTGGGGACAGGTCGACTACCTGGTGGTCGACATGCCACCGGGCACCGGCGACATTCAGATGGCCCTCTCCCGGCTCCTACCCCAGGCCGAGATGGTGGTGGTGACTACCCCGCAGAAGGCGGCCCAGAAGGTAGCTGCTCGGGTGGCCGACATGGCCCGCCGCAGCTTCATGCCGGTGATTGGCGTCATCGAGAACATGGCCGGGTTCACCTCCCCGTCCGGTGAACACTTCAAGCTGTTTGGCGAGGGCGGCGGTCGGGAACTGGCCAACGAGCTTGGCGTGCCGCTCATCGCTTCCATACCCCTCGACCCGTACATGGTGGAAGGCGGCGATGATGGAGCCCCGGTCGTCCGGACCCACCCGACATCCCCGGCCGCCCAGGCGATGACCGAAGCCGGCAAGCGAATTGTCGAACTGGTGCCCCCGGCGGAGGACGAGACGTGCACCGCCCGCATCGACCGCTTGGTGGAGGGCTTGAAAGCGATCGGCTGACCGGTCCGCGTCGGACACATGCCACCGAGCGAGAACGGCTCGACCGTCGGGGTAGGATCGGCCGGACACGGGTGGCCAACACGCTCCCCAGAACCAGAAGGAGTGAGCGATGTCAATCCTCACCGTTTTCGACCTCTCGTCGATGACCAAAGACAGTTACGACAAGGCCGTTCAGGGCCTGGCCGAGGCCGGCCAAGGATCCCCGAACGGGCGGCAATACCACGTTGCGGGCGCCAAGGAAGACGGCAGCATCATCGTGGTAGACGTGTGGGACTCGGGTGAGTCACTGGCGGCCTTTGCGGAAACCATGGTTCCCGAGTTGCAGAAGGCCGGGGTATCACCGGTGGAGCCTGCGGTGTATCCCGTCCACAACGTGATCGTGGGGTAGCCCAGAGGGCGGCCAGGTTCACCCCGATCTCGGTCTCGCCATCCCCGGCCCCTAATCGGTCGGCCGGCCCTCAGATCTACATCTTGCCAGGCACCGCGCGGTCGAAAGCCTCTACGAAGCCACGGAGCCGGCAAGGCACAATAGATGGGAAGGAAAGGTCGGTTTAGCGCAGGCAGTCAGGCCTAGATTGGCAACCGGAGCTCAAAGGGGGCAACGATGCGACACCACCGATCGAACGCAGTCCGCTTGTCGGCAACACTGATT
>JAOTYB010000044.1 GCA_029862065.1 Acidimicrobiia bacterium
TTTCGACCATCGTATGGCTATGGGTGATCAGCCTCTCGTATCCGTCGTAACTGCCACCTACAACCGCAGCAACGTGCTCCGTCACGCGATCGAATCGGTCCTGCGACAGACCGTGTCCCGCTGGGAGCTGATCGTGGTCGGCGATGCCTGTACGGATGACACGGCAGAAGTCGTGGCGTCGTTCGAGGATTCGCGGATTCAGTTTCACAACCTCGCCAGTAACGTCGGAGAGCAGTCCGGGCCGAATAACCACGGCGCCGGGCTGGCGACCGGAAAATATCTGGCATACCTGAATCACGACGACATCTGGCTGCCAGAACACTTGGCAGTCACGACGTCCGGCATCGAGGAGTCCAACGCTGATCTCGTCTTCTCCGCGGCGCTCGGTATCGGGTCTGAAGGAAACTGGATCCTCTCGGCGATGCCTGGTGGGGTGTATAGCCCGCATGTACCCGTTCCCGCCTCCTGTTGGTTGATGAGGCGATCGCTGATAGAAGAGGTAGGCCCGTGGCGATACTTCCGCGAGATCTATACGGTTCCATCTCAGGACTTCTTGCTTCGCGCCTGGCGTGCCGGGCACCACCTCGAGCCTCTTCCCGAAATCACGCTGGCGATCTTCCAGTCGGGCAGCAAAGTGGATTCCTACGCGCATCGGTTGGAGGATGACCACCTTGAGTTCCTCAATGGGCTGGCACACGAACCAGGGTTTCTGCAGCAAGCATTTGCGCAAGCAGCTATCGCAATGGCGGCGGAAAGGCACGAGATGGGTCTTATCCAGCCTGTGGAACGTTTCGCCAAGAACGCCGTCCTCCGTGTTTGTGGTTTGCTCGGGATTAGCCCGCAGAGGCTCCGCAGTAGGGTCGTTCACCGACGCAAAGGCCGGGCCATAGACAAGCTTCGGAAGGTACGCGGGCTAGAGCCGCTTCCTCCTATTTCGTCAGACTCCGCCGGCAACAAGAACTGAACCGATTGAGCTGTGTTCTGTTCGCCGATCTGGTCTGAGGGTTCAACGGGCGGAATGGAGGACGCTCCAGCTTCAAGACGGTCCCAACGGTGCGCAGGAGCCGCTCGTGTGCTGCGGGCGAGTAACATTGCTCCTCCTTGCCGGGGTAGCTCAGGGGTAGAGCAGCTCACTCGTAATGAGCAGGTCCGGGGTTCGAATCCCCGCTCCGGCTCCACTGTTGGAGCGGACAGCAAGCGCGGAGAGTGGTCATACGATACGCTCCTAGTGGGGCAACACACCTTGGAGGGCAGATGGGTTCGAGGGAGCCGGTACGCGATCAACAGACAGTGACCAAAGATGGAGAGCAGATCGCCGCTTTGCCGGTGGGCGCTGTCTTCCGGCCAACTGTCACACAAGTAGATGATCGTGGGAGCCTCTGGGAACTGCTTGATCCGCGATGGGGGGCGCATCCAGACCCCATCGTCTATGCCTACAGCGTGACGTGGCGGCCCGGCAAGATCAAGGCGTGGGCAATTCACCGGAACCACGACGATCGGTATGCCGTTCTCTTTGGCGAATTGCTCGTGGTCATGTACGACGTCCGGCCGGAATCGCCGACGCACGGCATGGTCTCGGAGCTCGTGCTATCCGAATACCGTCGCGGCCTGCTGACAATCCCTGTCGGCGTCTGGCATGGCACGCAGAATATCGGTACGACCGATGCCGCAGTTGTGAACTTCCCAACTGAGCCATACGACCACGAACACCCGGACAAGTACCGGCTCCCTGTCGGCACTCCTGAGATCCCTTACACTTTCCCGACGTCATCCGGTTGGTAGGTCCAACGACTGGCCGGGACGATTCCCGTCGGTAATTCGGGCCGATTTCTCGGAGCCCTCCCGTCGGCTGTTTAGGTGGTCGGCCTCTCGTCTCCGTCCCACATGCCGAGTACCCTGCAGACCCCACGCCATGAAGGGTAGTTATGGCCGACCAGGCCAACTTTGAAAATGATGCCATGCAGTTTGCGCCGCAGCTGTATTCGGCCGCGCTGCGCATGACCCGCAACCCGGCCGACGCCGAGGATGTTGTGCAAGAGACTTTCCTCAAGGCCTACCGCGGGTACCACACGTTCCAGGAGGGCACCAACCTCAAGGCCTGGCTCTACCGGATCCTCACCAACACCTACATCAATCGGTATCGCAAGAAGACCCGGCGACCGCAAGAAGTCGAGCTGGGCGAGCTGGAAGATCTGTATCTCTTCAAGCGACTGAACCAAACCGGGAGTACCGGCGGAGCCAGTCGCAGCGCTGAGGAAGACGTTCTCGAACGATTCGGTGACGATGACGTCAAGGCGGCCGTTGAGGCGCTTCCTGAGCACTTTCGCCTACCGGTGTTGCTGGCCGATGTTGAAGGGTTCTCCTACAAGGAAATCGCCGAAATCCTCGACGTTCCCATCGGCACGGTCATGTCTCGTCTCCATCGGGGAAGAAAGGCGCTGCAAGAGCGGTTGTTTGATTACGCACAGGAACACGGACTTGTAGGACCGAGAGAATGAACTGCGACAAAGCCGTCAGCGAGGTCTACAGCTTCCTCGATGGAGAGCTCACCGGCGTTCGCCGGTCGCAAATCGAGTGGCACCTTCGCAGATGCGGTCCCTGCGCCCAATCGTTCCAATTTGAAGAACGTCTTCTTCTCCTGGTGAAACGCTCGTGTTCGGACAGTGACGAAGTTCCTGCGGAACTTTTTGACCGACTCCAAGCGTTAATACATCAAGAGGCTACTGAGGGGACTTCCGGCGACTAACTGCCGGGTCCTTTTCCCCAGGGGGTCAACACAAAATGAGTGAATCAACCTTAAAGGGCAACCGCATTCGCGGCGGCGTCCGCCCTTCCCGAACATACAAATCAGGCCGCGTGTGTGCCGACAAGGAGTGCAGCACCCGGTTGTCGCAATACAACCGCCGTGAGCACTGCTTTCAGCACGCTCCTACCCGCTTTCCTCGACTGCGAGGGCGAGTCGTTTCTGACTGATCCTTTGCGAGCAAGCAAGACAACCACCGGGCATTTGGCCCGGTGGTTGTCTTTGTGCGGCCTCGGGGCCACTAATCTCGTCTCCATGAAGCGCCTCCTCGCCCTCGTCTTGCTCATCATGGCGGTCGCCGTGCCTGCCCAAGCGGCCACCGTCGGCCCGTCGACCGTTGCCCAGCAGGCCCAGGAAGAGCCGGCCGTCGTGATCGACGACTCGGAGGGCTTGCCCGAGGAAGCGGCCTGGACATTCCGATTCCTCGTTCCCACCCTGTTGGCGCTCACCCTGGCGCTGGTCGCCGGATTGTTCTTCCGCTACCAGCGGGGTTTCAAAGGGCGATATCGGATCCGCCAGTAGTGGCCGGGGCCGGGAGCAGCGAATGATCGACTGGGAAGTTGCGGTGCGAGTCGCCACACGCCTGGCCGGCACCTACCCGCTCGAGGACACCTACCACTCCGACCTGCTGGCCCGCGATGCTCCCGGTATTGTTGCGGACGCCGCTCAGATGGTGGAAGCCGAAACCCGGCTGGCCTCGGTGGGCAGCCCCGAGGTTGCGGTTGTTACCCGTCGCCAATGGGCCGAGACCAATGTTGCGGTGTTCTCGCGTTTGTTGGCGCCGGCTGAGGCGGCGATCAAGAAAACCAACCCGCTGGCGTCCCGGGTAGTGGCCGCTGAGATGGGCGCCTTGCTCGGGTTCCTGGCCCGCAAAGTGCTTGGCCAATACGAGCTGGTTTTGCCGGGCGACTCCGACAACGGCGACGTCGTCTACCTGGTGGGAGCCAACGTACTCTCGATGGAACGCAGCAATCAATTCCGGCCTGAGGAGTTCCGGTTGTGGATCGCCCTGCACGAGTGCGCCCATCGACTGCAGTTTGTGGGAGTGCCGTGGCTGCGAGGCTATTTTCTCGACCTGGTGAGTGAGCTGGTGGCTACGGCGGTCCCCGAACCGGGACGATGGGCCAGGGTGATGGCCGAGGTCCGCAAGGCCAACACCGACGGCGAACCGCTAATTGGAGAGACCGGCGTGTTCGGACTGTTTGCCTCCACCTCCCAAAAGGACCTGCTTGAGCGCGTGCAAGCGCTCATGTCACTGCTCGAAGGTCACGGTCACGTCGTGATGGATCGGATCGGGCGTCGGGAGCTCAGCTCCCAGCAGCGGATGGCGGCAGTGCTCAAACAACGGCGCAAGGACCCCCGCACCCAGACCTTCCTGCGAATCAGCGGCCTCGAAATGAAGATGCGCCAGTACGAACAGGGGGAGCGGTTTGTGCTGGCCGTCGAACGCGAAGCAGGTTGGGAGACACTCGACCGCGTGTGGCAGGGGCCCGAGTCACTCCCCACGCTCCCCGAAATCAATGAGCCGAGCCTGTGGCTCACTCGCGTCGCCTAGCCGAGGCCATCCGGGAGCGAACCGAGCTCCCGGCCGGACCGTTGGTGATCGCCCTGTCCGGCGGAGCCGACAGCAGCACCCTCGCCTGGCTGGCCAGTACCGCCTCCAGCGAGGTGCGAGCCGTATTCGTAGATCATGGATTGCCGGCATCCCACCAGCTGCGGGTGGGAGCAGCCGCCGTTGCCGCTCAGTGCGGCATCCAGCTGGATGTAGTCGAGGCGAGGGTCGACCCGGCCGCACCCTCATTTGAAGACACCGCTCGGCAGGCCCGTTATCAGGCTCTGCTGGCGGCGGCCAAACCAGAGGAGACCGTTGTAACCGGCCACACGTCGGACGATCAGGCCGAAACAGTCCTCGGCAATGTGCTGCGGGGCGCCGGGGCCGCCGGACTGTCGGGCATTCCGGTCCGGCGCGGCCGGATCCACCGTCCGCTGCTTGGTGTGAGCCGTGAGCAGACCCGGGCGCTGGCGAACGAGCTGTCGCTTCCGTTCGTCGACGACCCAGAAAACGAGTCGCCGGCACTCCGTCGCAACCGGCTGCGACGGAGCCTTATCCCGCAGCTGGAGAGCCAATTCAACCCCGCCCTGCGAGCCGCCCTCGCCCGGACCGCCGCAGTCATCTCGGCCGATGACGCAGTGCTCGAGGAGCTGGCAGGGCGGATTCCGGTGGTGGCGGACAGGGAAGTGGTGGCAATACCCGCCCCGGCTCTTCAGGTCGCCCAGACGGCCGTGGCCGCCCGGGCGGTCCGGCGGGCGTTGAGCCAGATGCGTGGGCCTCACGGCGGAACGCAGGAAGAAGTGGCAGCCGTGCTGAGTGTGGCCACCGGAGCCCGCAAGGGGGCTGAGTTGACAGGTGGGTTGCGCGTTGAGCGAGAAGGCCCGCTGGTGGTCGTCAGCGGTGAGGCTCCGGTCCCGGCCGCTCCGGTGACCGTCTCTGAGTCGAGGGAGATCGAGTTCGACCGGTGGGTACTCGGAGTTGAGTGGCTGGCCTCGCCACCCCGCCCTCGCCCGCTCGGTACCCGCACTTTGCTGGCCGATGCCGGGGTAGTCGGTGAGGAGTTGCTGGTGCGGCCGGCCACCCGTGATGACCGGATCGATATCCAGAGCGGGACGAAGACGGTGGCCGATGCCCTGGCCGAGCGGGGGGTCCCGCCCCGGCTGCGAGGGCGTTGGCCGGTGGGAATTGCCAACGGCCAGGTGGCAGTAATCCCCGGCATCCGCGTGTCTGCCAGAGCGCGGCCCGGGCCGAATACGACGCGCTACCTTCAGGTCAACTTCGAGGGAAGACTCTGATGGAGACGCTCGGGACCGTTCTGATCACCGAAGAGCAAATCGCCGACGCCGTCGCTCGCCTGGGAGCGGAGATCTCCGCCGATTACGCCGACTCCGATGTCTTACTAGTCGGGATTCTCAAAGGCGCCTTCTTGACGATGGCCGACCTTTCACGCCAGATCCAGGTGCCGGTGGAGTTCGACTTCATGGCCGTTTCCTCCTACGGCGATGCCACCAAATCCTCAGGCGTGGTTCGGATCCTCAAGGACCTCGAACAAGAGATCTCGGGGAGGCACGTTGTCATCGTGGAGGACATTGTCGACACCGGCTTGACCCTCCATTATCTGCTGGAGAATCTGTGGGTGCGCAAACCGGCCTCCATCGAAATCGCCGCCCTGCTCGTCAAAGAAGGCATCCAGGAGATTCCGATTGAAGTGAAGTACCGGGGGTTCAACATTCCGCCGGACTTCGTCGTTGGCTACGGACTGGATTACACCGGCCTGTACCGCAACCTTCCCTACGTGACGGTTTTGGATCCGGACGATTTGCCCTCCTAAGAGAGTGGCTGGTTCAGGTTGGCCCCTCGCTTGCCGACGGATATCCCCTACCATTGACCACACGTAAGCGCCGAATGGCGGAACCAACCCGGATCGTCGAAGGCTTGAAAAGGGCGTCGTGAGCAAGACCGTTCGAAATTTCCTCATTTACCTGGGCGTGATCGTCGTGCTGGCGATTGTCGTCCAGTCGGTCATGGCCGGGTCGAACGCCCCGGCCGAGGTCAAGTACACCGAGCTGCTTGCCCAGATCGACAACGGCAATGTCGATTCGGTCACCATTCTCGCTGAGTCAAACGTGGCAGAAGGCACCTTCAAGGAGCCCGTAGACGGCGAGCTCGACTTCCGAACCGCCTACCCCGACGAATCCGAATCCGACCTCGACTTGCGCCTACAAGAGGCCGGCGTCAACTTCGACGTGGATCAGGAGGGCACCACGATCCTCGAGCTGCTGATCGGACTGCTGCCGTGGATTCTCATCTTCGGATTCATGATCTTCGTCATCATGCAGGCCCAGGGCGGCGGTAGCCGGGTAATGCAGTTCGGCAAGGCCAAGGCTAAGCAGGTCAGCAAGGATCAACCCAAGGTGACCTTCGACGATGTCGCCGGCATCGACGAGGCCGTCGAGGAGCTCCAGGAGATCAAGGAGTTCTTGCAGAACCCCCAGAAATTCCGCCAGATCGGGGCCAAGATCCCCAAGGGCGTGTTGCTGTTTGGTCCGCCCGGAACCGGCAAGACCCTGCTCGCCCGGGCTGTGGCCGGCGAGGCGGGCGTCCCGTTCTTCTCCATTTCCGGCTCTGATTTTGTCGAGATGTTCGTCGGTGTCGGCGCCAGCCGGGTCCGTGACCTGTTTGAGCAGGCCAAAGCCCAGGCTCCCGCCATCGTGTTCATCGATGAGATCGATGCGGTGGGGCGTCATAGGGGCGCCGGTCTCGGAGGCGGCCATGACGAACGTGAGCAAACCCTCAACCAGTTGCTCGTCGAGATGGACGGCTTCGACGCCAACATCGGTGTCATTCTCATCGCCGGTACCAACCGACCCGACATCCTCGATCCTGCCTTGCTCCGCCCCGGCCGCTTCGACCGCCAGATCATCGTCGATCGTCCCGACCTCAAGGGCCGCGTCGAGATCCTGGGCGTGCATAGCAAGGGCAAACCATTGTCCGATGAGATCGACCTGGAGGTCCTGGCCCGCCAAACTCCCGGCTTCACCGGCGCCGACCTGGCCAATCTCATCAACGAAGCAGCCATCCTTGCCGCCCGTGGCGACAAGACCCAGATCGGCATGGAAGAGCTGGAGGAGTCCATCAACCGCGTGGTGGCCGGTCCCGAACGCAAGAGCCGACTCATCAGCGAAGAAGAGAAGCTCGTCATCGCCTATCACGAGGGCGGCCACGCCCTGGTCGGCCACGCCGTCCCCAACGGGGACCCCATCCACAAGGTCACCATCATCCCTCGCGGCATGTCGCTCGGGCATACGCTGGCGCTGCCGACCGAGGACCGGTACATCACCCGACGTTCCGAGATGGTCGACCGTCTGGCGATGATGCTGGGGGGGCGGACCGCCGAGGAGCTCATCTTCAAAGACCCGAGCACCGGCGCAGCCGATGACATCGAGAAGGCCACCAACCTGGCCCGCAAGATGGTGATGGAGTTCGGGATGTCCGACAAGCTCGGGCCGATGAAGTACGGCAACAACCAGGGTGAGGTCTTCCTGGGCAAGGACTACGTTCAGCATCAGGACTACTCCGACGAGCTCGCTTCGCTCATCGACACCGAGGTCCGCAAGCTCATTACGCAGGCCCACGACGAGGCCCGTGACATCCTCACCACCCACCGGGATGTGCTCGATCGGCTCGCCACGGAGCTCATGGAACGTGAAACTCTCGATCGGGCAGAGGTAGCCGAGGTATTCGCGCCGGTTGGCAAATGGATCTATTCCGCCAACGGTGGGGGACGCATCGAATCTCCGCCGGTCACCGGCGAGCCGGGTGTGGTTGGAGGCGACCCCGGCGTTGCCGCCGCCTCCGCCTTAGAGGGTGGCTCCAGCTGACCTGGGTGGCTGACGGCATCCCGTTCTGGGATGGGGGCCGGACGGTGATCATGGGCGTACTCAACGTCACGCCCGATTCCTTCTCCGATGGTGGCGAGTATTCGTCGATCCCGGCCGCCGTTGCCTATGGTTTCGAAATGGTCGAGCAGGGCGCCAACCTGATCGACGTTGGGGGCGAGTCGACTCGTCCCGGGGCCCAGCCGGTGCCGGTGACAGTAGAGCTGAACCGGGTGCTTCCGGTCATTGCCGGCCTGGTAACCGGAGGCGCCCGCGTATCGATCGACACCCGGAGGCCGGAGGTGGCATCGGCAGCGCTGGCTGAGGGGGCGGTGGTGGTCAACGACGTCAGCGGGTTGTCACATCCCGAAATGGTGATGGCGGTGGCCGCCACGTCGGCCGGGGTCGTCATCATGCACATGCAGGGAGATCCCTCCACGATGCAGGATTCCCCCCACTACCAGAACGTCGTTGAGGAGGTGCGGGCCTACCTGGTGGAGCGGGCGGTCGCCGCCGAGGCCGCCGGTATCAGCCGGGATCGGATAGCCATTGACCCCGGCATCGGTTTTGGCAAGCGCCTGGAGCACAATCTCGACTTGCTGAGAAATCTTTCACAATTCGTCGATACCGGTTATCCCGTGCTGTTGGGTACCTCGCGCAAGGGTTTTCTTGGCAAAATCCTCGCAGATTCAGGCCCGCCGGCTGGGCGCGACCCTGCCACCGCCGCTACCGTGGCTCTGGCTATCAGGGAAGGCGTAGCCATTGTGCGAGTACATAACGTGGCCATGACGGCGCAGATAGCGCGTACCGTCGAAGCGATACGAGGTTCTATCTGATGGCGGGCATCCAACCACGCGGTTTTGTGTGGATTATCAGCGGCCGGGTCGCATTGTCGGAGCGAGTCGGCGGCCAGGGGCTCCAGCATCGCCGGGTGAGGCGCAGCGAGGAGATCGATTGGCTGCGCGAGGAAGGCTTCACCGACATCCTTTCGCTGCTCGAGGGCAACCAGAACCTGGCTTCCTATCTCGAAGCCGGCATCCGCCCCCACCACAACCCGCTCCCCACCGAGTACGAGGACGTAGAAGCCGAGACCGTGTTCCGGTCCCTCGAGACCATCCTCAGCGACACTCGCAACGTCTTGCTGGTCCATCGCGACCATCTCGACGACACGCTGGTCGGGTTCATGGGTGGCTATCTCGTGCGTTCGGGCATGATCCAGGATCCGATCATGGCGACAGCCACCATTCAAGAGATCGCCGGCCGGCCACTTGGGCCCGAAGGCCGGCGCCTGGTCACCGCCAACCTGGTGTGACCCGGGTCGCAATTGGCTTCGGCTCCAACCTGGGGGACCGCAAGTCGCAGATCACCACGGCCTTGAGGCAGCTGGCGAAGGAGGCTCGCCTGGTGTCGGTGTCCTCCCTGTATGAATCGGCCCCGGTAGGCCCGGTCGAACAAGGCCCCTTCCTCAACGCCGTCGCTGTGTTTGAGACCTCCAGCCAGCCCCGCCCGCTGCTCAATACCTTGCTGGCGATTGAGGAGAGCCTGGGCCGGGTGCGTCTCGAACGGTGGGGGCCGCGGACGATCGATCTCGATCTGCTGCTTTACGGCGAGGAACAGGTGGACTTCAACGACCTAGAGGTGCCGCATCCCCAGCTGGCCGTCCGCCGCTTTGTGGTCGATCCGCTGCTGGAAGCCTGGCCAGACGCAACTCTCCCCAATGGAAGTCCGGTGCGCTGGCTGCGGGGAGCAGTGGAAGATCAGGAGGTTGAGCTCGTGGGACCATGGGTCGGTCGTTTTCGCCGCTGGTGGTGGCGCCTGACGCGCTCCACTGCCCGCCGTAATCTGGTGCCATGAGAATCGTCCTCGTCGGCCCCGGTCGGGCCGGCATGTCCCTTGGCTACGCCTTTCGCGAGTCCGGCCACGACCTCGTCGGCGTACTCGGCCGTGACTCGGCAGCCGAGGCCGCCGGCTTGCTGGGGACGGGGGCGCTGTCGTGGGACGAGCTGGTTCCGGCCGCCGAGCTCGTTGTTGTCGGCGTCGCCGATGATGCGATCGCCGGGGTAGCCGATCGGCTGGCCCCGCAAATGATCGGTGTCGAGGCGGCAGTCCACATTTCGGGTTCGGTGAGTGTGTCGGCCCTCGACCCCATCGCCGAGGTTGGCCTGGCCACCGGCTCCTTTCACCCGCTCCAGAGCCTTCCCACAGCCGAGGTCGGTCGACGGCGCCTGGCAGGCTCGTGGGCGGCGATCACCGCCTCCGACCCGGGGCTGCACGCCACGCTGCACGAGCTGGCATCTTCCCTGAGCATGGTTCCGTTCGATGTAGCCGACCAGGACAAGCAGCTCTATCACGCCGGGGCATCCGCCGCCGCCAACTATGTGGTGGGGAGCCTGGCGTTGGCCCAACGACTACTGGCGGCGGCCGGCGTGCCGTGGGAGGCGGCCGCCCCGATGGTGGCGGCTGTGGTGGACAACGTCGCAGAGCTCGGTCCACAGGCCGCCCTCACCGGTCCGATCGCCCGGGGGGACGTGGCAACCGTACGGGCTCAACGGGAGGCCGTACGGGCGGCAGTTCCCGAACTCGAACCCGACTTCTCGGCGATCGGCCGGGCGGTGGCTCACCTGGCGGGCCGGGAATCAGAATTCGAAGGTGTCCTCGCATGATCACCGTTCGATCCTTCGAGGAAGTACGAGCGGCGTCGTCTGGCCGAATAGGCCTCGTGCCCACCATGGGAGCCCTGCATGACGGCCACCTGAGGTTGCTCCGGACGGCTCGCGCCGAGTCCGACACGGTGGTGGTGTCGGTGTTTGTGAATCCGCTTCAGTTTGGGCCCGATGATGACCTCGATCGATACCCCCGGGACCTGGCCAGGGATCAAGGGCTGGCAATGGAGGCGGGCGCCGACATTCTGTTCGCCCCCGAAGTAGTCGACATGTACCCGACGGACTCCCACACCCACCTCACTATCTCAAAGCTCACCGATAACTTCGAAGGCGCCCACCGGCCCGGCCACTTCGAAGGCGTGGCGCTGGTGGTCGCCAAGCTCCTCATCGGGATCCGCCCCACCCGCGCCTACTTCGGGCGCAAGGACGCCCAGCAGTTGTCGGTTATTCGCCGCCTCGCCATCGACCTGTCGCTGCCGGTGGAGATCATCGGGGTTTCGACCGTTCGGGAGCCAGACGGCCTGGCCCTGTCGTCGCGCAATCAGTTCCTTGGCCCGGATCAACGCCGGGCGGCCACGGCTCTATCCCGTGGGCTCCTGGCCGCCGCTTCGGCGGTGGAAGATGGAGAGCGTCACGGCCCCCATCTCGAAGAGATCGTCGCCGAGGAAGCGGGCACCGAAGCACTGCTCGAGCTGGAATACGTGGCCCTGGCCGACGCCGCAACCGTGCAACCGCTCGGTGAGCTCACCACCGACGCCTTCCTGGCGGTCGCCGCCCGGGTGGGCGAAACCCGTCTCATTGACAACGTGGCCTTTAGCGTTGACTCAGACACGGTGACGGTCGACCGGGGCGAGCTGCTCTCGGGACCGTCTGTGCTGGAGGAAGCCTGATGCTGTTGGTCATAGACGTTGGCAATACCGAGACGGTGCTTGGTGTGCTCGAGGGCACCGAATTGGTCGCCCATTGGCGGGTCACCACGGTCCGGGGCCGAACCCGCGATGAATACCGGATGCTCCTCGGAGGCATGCTCGAGATGGGCGGCTACGGACCCTCCGCCTTGGATGGGGTGGCGATCGCCAGCGTTGTGCCTCCCGCCACCCATGCTCTGCGCGATGTCGCCGAATTCCTGGCGGATGGGCCTTTGCTGGTGGTGGAGCCGGGCATCAAGACCGGCCTTCCGATTCTCATCGACAATCCCCACGAGGTGGGCGCCGATCGCATCGTCAATGCCGTGGCGGCCGCCGAGATGTACGGGGTGCCGGCCGTGGTCGTCGACTTCGGCACCTCCACCAACTTCGACGTCGTCAGTGCCAATCGTGAATACATCGGCGGTGTCATCTCTACCGGCCTCGAGGTATCGCAGGAGGCCTTGATCCGCGCCACCGCCGCCCTGAGACGGGTCGAGCTCACTCCGCCTCGCTCGGTGATAGGCAAGGGAACGGTGGAAGCCATCCAGAGCGGCCTGCTCTACGGCCACGCCGGATTGGTGGATGGCATCATGCAGCGCATTGTCGATGACCTGGGAGGTGAGGTCCACACCCTGGCCACCGGTGGCCTCGCCTCGACCATCGTGCCGTACTGCTCGACAGTCGACACGGTCGAAGAGTTCCTCACCCTCCACGGCTTGCGGTTGGTTTTCGAGATGAACTCATGAGCACTGAGCAAAACAACGAGCGGCTGGCCAAACTGGCGGCGCTGCGAGAGGCGGGGATTGATCCCTATCCCGTTGGTTTCGAGCAGACCGTTGAGGCCGCCGAGCTGCACAGCCGGTTTGGAGACCTCGGCGCTGAGGCCTCCACCGGCGAGATCGTTTCGGTGGCCGGCAGGCTCATGGGCAAGCGTGACCTCGGCAAGCTGAGTTTCGGCGTGTTGCAGGACCGCTCAGGCCGGATCCAGTTGTTTGCCGACCAGG
>JAOTYB010000187.1 GCA_029862065.1 Acidimicrobiia bacterium
GGGGTGAGGAGTTCCTGCCGGTTGGCAACGCCGGGGTCAGGCGTGTAATCCAACCTCTCGCGAATCATACCTGGCCGAATCCCCTTATGAAACTGGAATGGTCGGCCAACTATCAGCCTGCACAGCGATCACTCCTAGGCTGCGGCCATGGCAGACATCAAGCTCACGCTGTATTCACACGGCTCAGGTTGAGCGTGCAAGCTCAGCCCGGCTGAGCTGGCGCAGGTCCTGCGCCCCCTGCATGAACTCGACGTGACCCGCCATCCCAATGTGGTGGTCGGTCTCGACGCGCCCGACGATGCCGGGGTCTATCAGCTCCCCAACGGCCCGGCCATAGTGCAGACCGTTGACTTCTTCACTCCCATCGTCGATGACCCGTACGACTGGGGCCGGATTGCGGCCGCCAACGCATTGTCCGATGTGTATGCCATGGGAGGAACTCCGCTGACCGCCCTGTCCATAGTCGGCTGGCCCCGCGACGACCTGCCGCTTGAGCTGCTCACCGAGGTGCAGCGGGGGTCGGCCGAGGTGCTGGTCGAAGCCGCCTGCACGTTGCTCGGCGGGCATTCCATCGACGATCGCGAGCCGAAATTCGGACTGGCCGTTACCGGAGTGGTCGACGTGAGCACGATGATGACCAACCGTGCCGGGGCGGTGGGTGACCGGCTGGTGCTGACGAAACCGCTCGGTACCGGACTCATTTCCACCGCCATCAAGCGGGACGAGGCCACCGCCGAACAGATCGAAGCATCGACCACCGTGATGACCGCTCTCAACCGATCGGCGTCGGTCGTTGCGCTGGATCACGGCGTGCGGGCCGCCACCGACGTCACCGGCTTCGGGTTGCTCGGCCACCTCGAGGAGCTGGCTACCGGCTCAGGGCTTGGCGCCCACATTGACCACCGCTCGATTCCTTTGCTGCCGGGACTCGAGCAACTGGCCGAAGGGGGGGTGGTGGCCGGGGGAACCCGCCGCAACCTGGCGGCGGCGGAGGCGTATACCGACTTCGGTGAGCTGCCCGAACCGACGCAGCTCATCCTGGCCGACGCTCAGACCAGTGGCGGACTGCTGCTGGCGACAGAGGCCGGGTCGGCCGATGAGCTGGTGGCGGCCCTCGGCGAGGCCGGAACTCTGGCGGCGGCAGTGATCGGGGACCTGGTCGAAGGATCGGGCATTGTCGTTCGATAAGCAGGCCATCGGTGGTTTCGGCGCAGCCGTAGACTTTGGGCCATGAAGCTACGCAAAGTCCTCGGGTTTTCAGTGGGCGGGTGGGCGCTGTGGCGGCTCTTCGGGCCGGTGGTTCGGCCCCGGGCGCACGGTCCGCAAGTTCATCCTCTGCCCGTCCCGGGTCGCACCCTGTTCGTCGGCAACAAAGAGTTCCTCGTACGCGAGACCGGCCTGCCCGATGCGCATCCGGTCGTGCTCATCCACGGGTGGGTCTACAACAGCATCGAGACCTTCAACCGGCTGGTACCGCAACTCACCGACCGGTTTCGGGTGATCATGATCGATCAGCGCAACTATGGAGGGTCCAGCAGCCTGCACGAGGACTACGAGATAGAGACCGTGGCCGATGAGCTGGCCGGGGTCCTCGATCAGCTCGACGTCACCCAGGCCACGGTGTTCGGGTATTCGATGGGCGGAATGGTCGCCCAGGCCCTGGCTCGCCGCCACCCCGGACTGGTAAAACGGGTGGTGTTTGCGGCAACCGCCGCCAAGCCGATGCGACGTCCGGCGGTCGACGCCGTCGGAATGATTCTGCTGCGCATCCTGTGGAAGATCGGCCTCATGGAAGGTGCTCGAATATCCCACGTGGTGCTGCGCAACGCCGGAGCATTTGGCCCAGAACACGACCGCTGGCTGTGGGATGTGATGCTTGCCCGCAACCCAGAGCTGAACCTGCGAGCGTTGCGGGCTATTAAACGCTTCGATTCACGCAAGTGGGTGGGCCAGCTCACTCCGCCGGTCATGGTCATCATCCCCATCCGGGACCAGATCATCCAGCCGTCCATCCAGTACGAGCTGGCCGGCCTGGCCAAGAACCCCCGGGTGGTAGAACTGGACGGCCGCCACGAAGCGATATTCACGCACGCCGAGCAGATTGCCGACGCAGTAGTGGAGTTCGTCGAGAAGGCTTAGTAGCTCTCGTCGTTCAGATACTTGAATACCGCCAGGCCGATCACGGCCACGACGAGGAGAAAGAAGATCTTCTTCATTAGCCAAGTCTAGTGAGGGGCGGAACTTGGGATTCCCGTCGCCCGGCTACATAGCGGCTGGCGACGTCGGCCGCCTGCGCCACCGCCGCGATCGGCGTCAGCCCATCACTCAATCCCGCCACGACTCCGGCGGTGAGAACATCACCTGCGCCGGTGCTGTCCGGAGCGGAGACCGGCTCGACCGGCACTTCAGAAGGGGATTGGCCGGCTGAGTAGAGAACGATGGGATTGGGCCCGGCGGTCACCACGACGAGCGGCCCCTGGTCGGCCGCTGCCTGCGCCTCGGCGGCTTCCGGATGTTCGGAGGCAGACCAGATAACCACGGTGAGGTCCGGGAGGTGATCGGTGCGATCTGAAGCGACGGTCACCATGCCTTGCCTGGCAGCCTCCGCCAACACCGTGCCACCGGCAGCGGCGCTGTATGCGTCAACGACCACAGCGTTGACACCGCTCCAGGTCTGTACCGGCATCCAGGTCACCCGCTGATAGTCGTTGCCGATGATGGTGCGTTCGCCATCGGGGGTGACGATGATCCCGTTGGGGGGCGTCACCCCGTCGGAGGCAACGTAGCCAGCCGGCAAGCGAATTCCGGCCTGTTCGAACTGCTCTGCCGCCCATCGCCCCAGCGGGTCCTCGCCCACCGAGTTTCCCACCGCCATCGTGTCGTAGCCCCAGGCGGCCAGGGCCATCGCTACGTTGCCGCCGCCTCCGGCCGCCACCATCGAAACCGAACTGGCCGGCACGTCATCTCCGGCCGCCGGAAGCCGGGGAACCCGGAACAAAACATCCGGCACCAAAGACCCATACACGAGGATTCCCATGGGGAAACGCTACCCGAGCCACCGCCGGACGAGCCGACCGCCGACCGCTGACCGCCGACCGTTGAACCATGGTTTGTTAGTCCCCCCAGCGAGCGGAGCGAGTGTCCGGGGGGAAGGGGGGTGGTGCCCACCAAGAGAAGTCGTGGTGGGTGCGGTTGCCCCCCTACCCCCACCTCCGGTGGCGGTACCTTCCCCCCGAAGGGGGGACTGACAAACCTCGGCTGCGGTGGCGGTACCTTCCCCCCGAAGGGGGGACTGACAAACCTCGGCTGCGGTGGCGGTACCTTCCCCCCGAAGGGGGGACTGACAAACCTCGGCTGCGCTTCGCTGCGGTGGCGGTACTTTCCCCCCGAAGGGGGGACTGACAAACCTCGGCTGCGCTTCGCTCCGGTG
>JAOTYB010000045.1 GCA_029862065.1 Acidimicrobiia bacterium
CAAATGAGACTGCGCGGTTGGGACCTCGGTATCCAGCTGCGCCAGTAAACAGTTCACAGTTAGCAGGCAGTTCACGGCAGAACAGTTTGGGCACGATGTGGACTGTGGACCGTGGACTGTGGACTGTGGACTGTGGACTGTGGACTGCGAACTGCCTACTCCTCGTACCCCGGGTGCTCCACGAAGGTCCCCTGGGAGCCGTCGGCAGCCATGGCCGGCAGGTGGCCCATCGAACCCTGCAAGCCTTTGAGGAGGATGTACATGTCGGCCGCCGGCACCAGGGTCAGCGATTCGCCTTCTCCGGCGGCCGTCGGGGCTGCTTCGAGGAGTTTGAAGGTGTCCTTATCGAGGGTGGCCGTGAAGCCGGGGGCGGTGTACTCGACCGCCCCGTTGAGAACCAGCCGGTGGGTCCGCCCATCTACCCGGGACTCGATGCTGCCGTCGTCGAACAGCATGAAGGCGTTGTTCTTCTCCTCTTCGAAGTCCTCACGATTGAGATACAGCCGCGGCTTGTCGACATAGGGCGTTCCCGAAGTCGGGCAGGCGGTCTCGCAGTTGCCGCACTCGTTGCAGAAGTCCGTGAGGACGGCGATCTGAAGCATCTGGTCGGCCCCGTAGGAAACCGACTCGCCTTCGGCGACCCCCGAACCGGCCGCAGTCAAGGAGGGGAGAGCGAGCTGAACGGGCTCCATCTCGTAGGTCATCAACGCCATGTTGGGGCACACTCCGACGCACAGGCTGCACACCTCGTGGCAGTCGAGGCAGCGGCTGGCTTCGGCCATTGCCTGCTCGGGGGTGAAGGTGAGCTGGGTCTCGTTGAAGTTGTTGCGGTCATCGAGCGGCGTGTGCTCGGCCTGCACTCGATATTCGCGCCGCGATCGTCGAACCATCATCTGTTGGAGGTCGACCTTCTCGATGGTCTCCGGCGGTCGAGCGGTGCTCACGCCGTGCTTGGCAGCGATGGCTGCCGCCACCTGCTTGCCGTCGTTGGCCGCGATCACGATGGATGAGGGGCCGTGAGCGGCGACGTCGCCACCCGCATACACATCCGGGATCGTCGTCTCGAACGTCACGGGGTCGGTCTGTAGATAGCCGCTGCCGGTGAGCTCGGGCACCTCGTCGCCGAAGAAGTCGAGGATCGAATGCTGACTGATCGCCAGGATCAGCGTGTCCAACGGGATCTCGAAGTCGGAGTCGGCAACATCGTGGGGGATCTTGCGCCCCGAGTCGTCCCGGTCACCCAGGTACTCCGTGCGCGACACCACCAGCCCGGCCAGCTTCCCATCCTCGGTAGTCAGAGCCGTCGGCTTCACCAGTTCCATGATCTTGATGCCCTCTTCGATTGAGGCGTAGATCTCTTCCCGATCGGCCGGCATCTGGTCGATGGTGCGCCGATAGATGAGTGAGATGTCTTCACCACCAACCCGCAATGCCGAGCGCACGCAGTCCATGGCGGTGTCGCCGGCGCCGATGACCCCTACCCGGGCCCCGATCGGCGGTGGATTCCCCTCCCGCACATTCCGGAGGAAGTAGAGAGCGTCCATGATGCCCTCGGAGTCCTCGCCCGGGAGGTTGAGTCGCTTGGCCAGTTGGGCACCCACCGCAATCACGATGGATCCGTACCCGTCGGCCCGGAGGTCGTTGAGGGAGAAGTCCACGCCGGCGGTCTGGTTGTAGCGGACTTCGACTCCCAGCTCGTCGAGGATGGCCATGTCTTGATCGATGTCCTTCTGCGGCACCCGGTACTCGGGGATGGCCCCTCCGACCATTCCGGCCGGGTACGGGTGGTGCTCGAAGATGGTCACGGCGAAACCGGCGTAGGCCAGCTCCTGGGCAGAGGCAATTCCAGCCGGGCCCGCCCCGATGATCGCCACCTTCTTGCCCACCTCCGGTTTGCGGGTGAAGGTGACCGGCCTGGTCTCGTGCTCCATGATGAAGCGTTTGATCTGGCGGATGGCCAAGGGCTCGTCGTAGTGCGTGCGGATGCAGGTGTTCTCGCACAAGTGATCGCACACCTTGCCGAGCATGGCCGGCATCGGATTGTCCTCCCGAGTGAGGCGGACCGCCTCGACGAAATCGCCGTCCCGGACGGCGTTCATGTACTGCGGCACCTTCTGGTCGACCGGGCATTCGTCGAGACACGGGGCCTCAATGCAGTCGTAGTAGTCGAGGGTGCGGGGCGTCTTGGACCGGTCCATCCGGAAGGTTGCCTTGAGGTAGCGACGATCGGCGAGGACACGGTCTGCATAGGCGCGGAGATTGATCCGCTCCAGCACGTTCATCACGACCGTCACCAGCTCGTCGCCTCGGGCGGCGTCCAGGCCGTTGGCGGCTGCCCAGGTGCGGACCTTGTCCATGAGCGGGTCGCCGCCGATGGCGGACGCCAGGCCTGCACCGAGGGCCGCACAATCCGTCACCGACAACGCCAGTCCAGTATCGGAGAGGGCGGCCAGGCGCAGCATGGGCGCGAATTCGACAAAGCCGTCCTCGGCGACGGCGGTGCGGGCGATGTAATCCTGCAGGTCCGAAGCCCCGGCCTCCTCGATGGCGGCTTCGAGGTTCTCGACGTACTGGAGCATCCGCAGGTACCCGCCCGATTTGAGGATGTCGCTGCAGGTGGTGACGGTGCGCATGCCCGAGCGGATGAGGTCGGACACGTTGAAGCAGTCGGCGCCCCCGGCGAAGGACATGAGCAGGTCGCCGTGGAACTGTTCGGAAATGCGCAGGCCGAGGTTGCTGGTCACCGGGTGGAGGGCCCGGCCCGACAGGTACATCATGTCGTCGCGGTCGAACACCGTCTTCCAGTTGTTCACCTCGAGTGTGTTGCTGAGCTTTACGCCAAAGGTGCGGTCGTGGGCCCGGGCCACCCGTCGCAGGCTGTGCAGCATCGGGACGGCGTCCACGTACATGAGGTCATGGCCGAATGCCTCGTCGGGAATGGGGACGTCATCGAATCCCAGTTGGTCGTTGACGATGGAACGCACCCGGTCGGCGCCGAGCAGGGTGGGGTTGAGCTTGACCGAGGCGTGCAAGCCTCGCTCCTCCAGCAGGTAGATCATGATCTTTTCGATCTCGTCGGGAGGGCACCCGTGCATGGTCGAGAGCGTGATGGTGTCCGACAACTGAGACGGGATGTCGAGGCCCCGCACGTCGGGGTAGCGCTCGGCCACGATGTCCACGTACCTGGGGAGGTAGGCGGAAGCGTCGTTCATGGTGTCGAAGAACCATTGAACGTTGGGTTTGAGCATCCCCTCCAGGTTGTAGCCAACGCTCATGTTGAACACCATGCCCGGCCGGTCGCCGGGGAAGCCCAACTTGTGATGGAGGGCGTGGATGAGCACCCACGCCCGCAGGTACTCGTCGAAGGACTCGAAGATCTTCAGCTCCTGGGACCACTCCACGTTGTAGCCCTCATCCTGGATGTCGATGCAGGGCTTGTTGACGTCGAGCTCATCCAGGGTCTGGACCGTCTTGAGCTCAATGAACCGGGCTCCCACCAGCCACGACATAACGATGTTCTGAGCCATCTGGGAGTGGGGGCCGGCGGCCACGCCGAACGGTGTCTCGAGCTCCACGCCGTACTTCTCGATGCGGAACTTGTCCTCCGGCTTGGGGACGAACCAGGCCGACCGGGGGACGCCGAACAGGGCGTCCTTGGTCTCGAGCTCGTCAAACATCCAGTCGGTGAGCTGCTCCATCGAGATGAGGTGGAACCGGTCTGACATCGATCTCCCTTTCTTAGAGGCGGGCGTGGAGGCGGGCCGCCTGCTCCCGCGCCTTGGCTCTCACTTCGTCTGAGTCCACCCGGGTGGTCTTGCCGTCCGTGAACACGACCTCGTTGTTCACCTTCACCTCGAGCGGCCGGATCGAAGGAGTGAAGGCGATATGCCAGGGGTCCATCGGGTCGTAGGACCAGGTGACCTCATCGTTACGGGCCTCGGGCATGATGTTCCAGCCGTTCTCGAGCCAGGCCCAGGCCGGGTCGGGACCGGCGGTGACGTCAACCGATCGCTGCATGGCGTAAGCCAGCCGGAAGGATTCGATCATGTTGGCGCCGATACCGTCGGTGCCGAGGGCCACCGGGTTGGTGAATCGGGCCGGGTTGGCGTAGCCCACTCCGTTGTTCAAGTTGGAGCGGGGGTTGTGGAGAATGGTCCCGTGCAGACCATGGTCATCGGGGAGGTACACGCAGTGGCTGAGCAGCCAGTCATCCTGGGTCAGCCCCGCCAGGCGGCCGGGGGCGTCAACATCGCCCGGGCCTTCGGCGACGTGGATGTGGACCCCGACTCTCAAATCATGGGCCAATCCGGCAGCCTCTCGCAATGACTTGTCGCTGCAGGTGAAGGCGGCGTGGATTCCCACATACCCGGGGCCGCCCGCCTTGATGAACCGCTCATTCTCTTCCAGGCCCCGCTTGGCACCATCGGGCCCGTGGCGGTCGGTGATCCCATAGGCGGTGAGCACCCGTACGCCGACCTCAGCACAGGCCTCGGCGATGACGTCGAGGCTGCCTTCGATGGCGTTTGGTGATTCGTGGTGGTCGACAATGGCGGTGGTACCCGACTCCAGAGCCTCGACGGCGCCCAGCATCGCCGACCAACGGATCATCTCCAGGTCGAGGGCGGCATCGAGGCGCCACCACACCTGTTCGAGGATTTCTTGAAAGTTGGTGGCCACCTTGGGAGGCGGGGGCATCCCCCGGGCCAGCTCGGAGTAGAGGTGGTGGTGGGCACATACCAGGCCCGGCGTGGTCGTACTCATCGGTACCTCCCTGTCTCAACTCCTTCCCAAGCTACTCCACCGGGATACGGATGCCTTGTGACCTGAGGGTCACGCCTGCCACGGCCCCGGCTGCGGCTCCGGGTACGAACTTGAGCCCCTCCAGCAATAGGCGGCGGGCAACCCCGTCTGAGTCGAGTTCTTCTAGCTCGAAGGCTATCCACCCGACCCACCCGAGAATCACGATGGCTCCCCACACCATCGTCAGGTACATCGAGGCTGCAACGAGGAGCATTGTCGCCGAGATGGCGACCAACGGGCGATGGTCAAAGCGCGTGAGCAATAACGGCAGCCCCATCCACAGGAACGCGATGAGCGGGAAAAGGATGGTCCACAGCAATGCCTCTTGTGCCGTCCAGAACGCGATTACGAGCATCGTCCAGACGGCAACAACGACGAAATAGTCTCTCGCCGGGGTTCTCGTCTTCATGCCATCATCTTCGGCTATTCGCAGGGTCATCGTGATGGGGGATTCCCCTGATTCAGTTTCAGGGTGGGTGGGAACGTACCGGCCCCGGGTAGCGTTACACCACCCAGGAGGTCACCCCCATGTTTGGATCAAAGAAAGATATGGTCTCGCCCGAAGAGGCCCTGCCCGGCCGCCGCGAGCCGATGCCCGAGAGCGGACCCCATTTCGTAAACGGCACGTCCCTCTATCCACCATTTCCCGAGGGAACGGAACAGGTCATTGTCGGCATGGGCTGCTTCTGGGGAGCCGAGCGCATCTTCTGGCAAATCCCCGGCGTCTACACCACCGCCGCCGGGTATGCCGGTGGCTATACGCCCAATCCCACCTATGAAGAGACCTGCACGGCCAAGACCGGCCACACCGAGGCCGTGCTCGTGGTCTACGACCCCGCCGAGGTCACCTTTGAGCGCTTGTTGAAGGAATTCTGGGAGCAGCACGACCCAACCCAGTACATGGGCCAGGGCAACGACCGCGGAACCCAGTATCGGTCGGCCATCTACACCTTCACCGACGAACAGGCCGATGTCGCCAAACGGTCACGCGACCGCTACCAGGCGATGCTGACCGAGAAGGGGTTTGGCGAGATCACCACCGAGATCGCTGAGGCCGGCGACTTCTACTACGCCGAGGAATACCACCAGCAATACCTGGCCAAGAACCCGGGTGGCTACTGCAACCACGGCTTCTGCCAGGTGAGCTACCCGGAGGCGTAGTCCCCCCTCCCCGGCTGCGCCGGGACTCCCCCCTCCGGGGGGAGAGATCTGTTTCCTCCCCCGGAGGGGGAGGTGCCCCGATAGGGGCGGAGGGGGCGGTCAGCCAGAGCTGATGGGCTGGTGCACGTTCATTGGGAGCCGGTTGCGCCACTGGCCGTCCACCTCGTGGAAAGCTGCGGCCACTGCGCCGGCGGTCGGCACCAGGCCGATTTCCCCGACGCCCTTGATCCCATACGGAGCACCCGGTTGGGGCGACTCCACCAGGATCGTCTCGATCTCCGGGATGTCCTTGGGCCGGAGGATGTCGAGGCTTCGCAAGGTCATGTGAGTCGGCCGGGCCTCGTCGTCGGTGGGGAACTCCTCGGTGAGGGCGTAGCCCAGTCCCATGTGGACGGCTCCCTCCACCTGGCCTTCGCACAGGGTGGGGTTGACGACCCGGCCGACGTCGTGGACGGCGATCACCTTCTCGATCCCGCCGCTCTCCGGGTCGGCGATGACGAGTTGGGCCGCGTACCCAAAGGTCGAGTGGATGATCGGGTTCTCGACCCCCTCCTCCAATGAGTTGGTCCAATCCACCCGGTACTCGCCGTAGTAGTCGACTCCGATCTCGCGTCCGGCCTCGTTGGCTACCCGGCAGGCGTCTTTCACCGATCCGGCTCCCATCAACGTGCCGCGGGACCCGGTGGTCTGGCCGGCTCCCAGCTCGCGGCTGGTGTCGACTACCACCCGCACCTGGGCGGGATCGACGCCCAATTCCTCGACCGCCACCTGCAGGGCAACCGTGTGGACTCCCTGACCCATTTCGGTCCAGCAGTGGCGCACCTCGACGGTGCCGTCATCTTCGAACCGCACCACGGCTCCGGCGATCTCTTTGAAGCCGTTCCCCAGCCCGGAGTTCTTGATGCCCATGCCGAGTCCCACCGCCTTGCCGGAGGCCTTGGCGTCCTCATACAAAGGCTTGACAGTGTCGAGGCAGAGCCGGGCACCGAGGGACCCGTCATCCATGATCTGTCCGGGGCCCCACACATCGCCGGGGGAGACCAGATTGCGGTCGCGGATCTCCCAGCCGCTAATGCCGACCATGGCGGCCAGCCGGTCCATGACGCCTTCGGTGGCGAACTGGGCCTGGTTGGCTCCGAACCCGCGGAAGGCGCCGCACACCGGGTTGTTGGTGCGGACCGCCACCGCCTCGACGTCGATGTTGGGGAACACATAGGGCCCGCTGGTGTGGCCGGCCGCCCGTTCCAGCACCTTCATGCCCACCGAGGCGTACGGACCGCTGTCTCCGATCAAGCGGGACTTGAACGCCACCATCTTGCCGTCGTCGTCGCAGGCAGCCGACACTTCGAGACGGATCGGATGACGCTTGGGGTGCATGATGAGTGACTGTTCGCGGGTGAGCGTGCATTTCACCGGTTGCTTGAGCAGATGGGCGGCCAGTGCGGTCTGGGCCTGGTTGGACATGTCCTCCTTGCCACCGAAGGCGCCACCGTTGGACACGAGTTCCACCACGACTTGATCGCGTTCGATTCCCAGTACCTCGGCGATCTGATTGCGGTCGTCCCAGACGCCTTGGCCACCCGAGTACACCATGAGGGTTCCGTCGTCCTGAGGGACTGCCAGTGTGGACTCCGGTTCCAGGAAGGCATGTTCGACACGCTGGGTGTGGAAGGTCTCGTGGACGACATGGGCGGCACCCGCCAGAGCCTCGTCGATGTCACCGCGGCTGTAGACCGAGCGGGAAAGAACGTTGCCTTCGAGACCCCACACCGCGTCCTCATCGGACGTGAGGGCGGCGTCCGGATCGGCGAAGGGTTTGAGGATGTTGTACTCCACCTCGACCGCCTCGGCGGCCCGGCGGGCAATCTGGACCGACTCGGCCACCACGATCGCCAGGACATCGCCCAGGTAGGAGGTCCGGCCGCCCTCGGGGATGAACACCGGCCAATCCTCATAGATGATCCCCACTCGCAGGGCGCCGGGAACGTCGGCGGCGGTGTAGACGGCGATGACTCCCTCGATCGCCAGGGCGGGACCGGTGTCGATCCGCAGCACATCGGCCCGGGCGTGGTCGCTCAGCTTGAGGGCGGCGTGGAGCAGGCCTTCGGGTCGCATGTCGTCGATGTAGCCGCGGTCGCCCAGTGCCAGCTCGGCAGCTTCATATTTGGCACCGCGGGTCCCCAGTCCCTGGGGGAGGACAACGTCGGGGATAGCGTCGTCGCGCAGCATCTCGATGGCCTCGAAGATCTTGGTGTATCCCGTGCAGCGGCACAGGTGGCCCCCCAATCGACCGGCGGCCGTCTCGCGGGTCAGGTCCTTGCCCTTCTGGTCGAGCAGCGCCTTGGTTCGCACCAGGATCCCCGGCGTGCAGAAGCCACACTGGAGGGCCCCGGCGGCCGCAAATGCCCCTGCCAGGTTGGCCCGCTCCTCCTCCGGCAGTCCCTCAAGGGTGATGACCTCCTTCCCAGATGCCTTCTCCATATCGACCAGACAGCTCTGAATCGCCTTGCCGTCCAGGAGCACCGTGCAGGCCCCGCAATGGCCAGACGGGGAGCAGCCGTCCTTGGGGGAGGTGATGTCCAGCTCCTCGCGCAAGGCGGCCAGGAGGTGGGGATGGTCGGATCGGACCGACTCCGGGCTGCCGTTTACGGTGAAGCTCGTTGCTTCGGTCGGTGTGAGTGTCATCTGGTTCCCCTTTTCTCTGAGGCATTGTATTCAGCGGCCTGGGCCCGAGGCCGTGGCAGAGCGATCCCCGCCGTCACAATTGCGGATGGGATTCGGCCATTTGTCCGGCCGGGGGTCCGGGCTCTTCGAGCTCGAGGGCGTCGGGCAAGGCGAGCTGATGCTGGCGACGATTAGCCCAGAACTGGCTCATGACCACCACAAGAACCACGATCCCGCTCAACGTCACGGCGATTGAAGAGGGCACCTGAGCTGTGCGCTGGAGAGCATTCGCCCCGACGACCAACCCGCCAAAAAGCATCGAGGCAGGGATAGCCCCCAGTGGATGAAGACCCCCGAAGAGGGCGACGACTATGCCGTTGAATCCTGCCAAACCGGTAAAGGCGGCTGCGTTGCCTTCGCTGTAGAGGCGGTGGTCAAGCCCAAGCACCTGAATGGCGCCACCCAGGCCGGCCAGCATCCCACTCATCGCCAGCGCCATCATGGCGCTGCGCCCAACCGACATCCCGGCGTACAGCGAGGCAGCTGGATTGAAGCCGACGGCTCGGATGCGGAACCCGAATGGAGTGCGCCACAACAACACCCAAACCACAACGGCTGCGGCAATCGCGATGATGATCCCGAGGTGAAGCCGGGTCGGCTCCAATAGGCGAGGAAGGTCGGCTGAACGCGGGAATCGGGCAGTCTCGGGAATCCGAGTTCCCGCCTCGATCTGGCGCGGATCGATCAAAGGCCCAGCTACCAGATAGTTCATCAGGAGGGCGGCGATCACGTTGAGCATCACCGTCGACAGGATTTCGTTTACTCCCAGCCGGGCCTTAAGTACTCCGGCGATTCCGCCCCAGAAGCCTCCAGCCAGGCCTCCTGCGATGGCGGCGACGACCATGATGGCTGGCCCAGGCAGGCCGTCGAGATAGAGCGCCACCAGCGTCGCCGCTATCGCGCCGGTGATGAACTGACCTTCTCCGCCGATATTGATCACGCCTCCGCGAAACGCAATGCAGATCCCGACAGCAACAAACAAGAGCGGGGTGGCCTTCACAAGCGTGTCGGCGATGGAATTCTGGCTTCCTACCGCTCCCTCAACGAGAGCGGCGTATGCGCTCAGAGGATTGGCGCCGACCGCCGCCAGCATGATTGCGCCGATGAGGAGGCCGATGAGAGCTGCGAATAGAGGGGTGACTACCGGCAGGGCGCGGCGTTGTACCTTGACCCATCGGTGGCTCGGGAGTTTCCGACCGGGGGCGGTCACGACTCAACCCCGGCGGAGCCCGTCGCCGTTGTGTGGGCTCGAGCCTGCTCAAGAGTCTCGCCGGCCATCATGAGACCGAGAAGCGACGGATCAGCCTCCTCCCGGTCGACGATCCCCATCAATCGGCCGTCGAAGATGGTTGCAACCCGATCAGAAAGTGCCAGCAACTCCTCGAGATCTTCGGAGAGGAGCAACACCGCCGTACCGCGGCTGCGGGCGGCCACAATCTGATCGCGGATGAATTCGGAGGCACCGATGTCAAGGCCGCGGGTGGGCTGGGCTACTACCAGGACGGAGGGGTCGCGATCGAGCTCACGCGCCAGGATCACCTTCTGGGCGTTGCCTCCGGACAAACTCGATATTGGCACGGACGCAGACGGCGTCTTGACAGCAAAACGTTCGATCAGGTGCGCTCCATGCTCATCGATTCGCCCGAACCGAAAGAGACCACGGCGCACGAATTCCGGGTTGGCTGGGTCCCGGAGTATCAGATTCTCGGCGATGCTGAATTCTTTGATCATGCCGTCACGATTGCGTTCCTCCGGCACGTAGCCCAGTCCCTGATCCATCAGCTTCCGAACCGAACGGCCTTCGGTGGCGGCACCGCTGATTCGGATGTGTCCCGACGTCAGCGAATGCAGGCCGGCAATCGCCTGCGCCAACTGAACCTGGCCATTTCCGCTAACACCGGCCAGTCCGACAATCTCTCCTCCGTTCACCGTGAGGGACACCCCGCGCAGTGCGGGAGTGCCCCGTGCTGTGACGGCGTGGGCATCTTCGATCTCGAGTAGCGGCGGGCCCGCATCCACCCGGGGCAGACTGCGAGTGAGAGAGAACTCACGTCCCACCATGCGCCGGGCAAGGTCAGCCTTGTCGGTGTCACGGGTGTCGACGGTACCGGCGTTGCGGCCGTCGCGGAGCACGGTGACGCGATCGGTTAGGGCGATGACCTCGGCGAGTTTGTGGGAGATGAAGATGATTGAGTGTCCGTCCAGGCGCATCTCGTTGAGAAAGCCGAAGAACTCATCGACCTCCTGGGGCGTGAGGACGGCGGTCGGTTCGTCGAGTATGAGGAGCGACGCCTCGCGATACAGGGCCTTGATGATCTCGACCCGCTGCTGCTCACCGACCGAAAGGTCACTGACGAACCTGGCGGGATCGACATCCAGTCCATAGGTCTTGGCGAGTTCGTTGACGCGGGCCGTCACCACGTCGAGGTCGGTGCGCAAGCCTCGCGAGGACGGAAGCCCGAGGGCCACGTTCTGGGCCACCGTCATCGGCGAGACCAGCATGAAGTGCTGGTGCACCATCCCGATGCCGGCGCGAATGGCGTCCTGGGGAGATGTCAGCGTTAAGGGGCGACCATCGAGGACGATTTCCCCCTCGTCAGGTCGATCGAGACCGTAGAGCAGATTCATCAACGTTGATTTGCCGGCCCCGTTTTCACCGAGGAGTCCGTGAATCTCTCCAGATCGGACATCGAAGTCGACGTGATCGTTGGCCAGCACTCCCGGAAACCGTTTGACGATCCCGCGCATCTCGACGGTATCAATCATCCCTCGGTCACGTCAATCGCCCTCCGGGGGCAGCCGGCGGTCCATGAGGTGCTCGCTGACTCCGCCGATGGTGGCCTCGAACGCCTCGAGCGAAATCTCGGCCAAGCGCGAATCGCAATCGGCGGCCCCGAAATGCTGGGGCTCGGCCAATCGCGCCCAGTGGTCGGCAAGTTGATTCGGACCGTTGATAGCTCCCTTTCCCAGGTCAGCGGAAACCCACAGCACGTGGGAGACGCCGGAGTTGATGATCCGGATATTGCACATCTCACATGGCTCGAGCGACGTAACAAGTGTGTGTTCCCGCAGGTCGGCGACGGGTCGGTTTTCGTCCTCGAACGCCGTCAACAAGACCATCTCAGCGTGAAAGTCGCTCCGAAAGTACGGGACGAACATCCGATTCCGCTCGCTGGCGATGATCTCGCCGTCCGGGCCGGTCAGCAACGCGCCGACTGCGGCGTTGCCCTCAAGTCCGGCGTCGATCGCTTCGGTCACGGCTATCCGGGCGACGTGGTCGTGGGGCCGATCGCCGTCGTGGTTCTCGAGTTCCTGGCGGAGATCCGTCAGCCTCGCTTTCACCTCGTCGGCGATGGCCCCACTCACGTCGCTACCTACCCTCCGACTTGGACGGCGCCGGAGGTTACGTCGTCGATCGCCTGATCACCGGCCGTTTTGACGTCGGCAGGCAAGTCGAATCCGTCGTTGTATGCGATCTCGATGCCGCCATTGGCGAAGTCGAGCCAGATCACTTCGCCGCCGAGGGTTCCCTGGCCGACCTGGTCAAAGATCTGCCGGAACGCCACCTCGTACTTGAAGACCTGACTGGCGTAGGTTTGCGTTGGGGCCACCGGCGAAAAGTCGGCGTCGTTCCCGAAGAATGCGATGCCTTCCTCTTCCGCCACTGTGGCGACGCCGGTGCCCATCTCGGTCTGGCTCGTCAGAACTTCCACATTCGAAGTCAGCATGGCCCGCGCCGCCTCAGCGGCCAGGGCAGCATCGCTAAATGAGTTCGTGAACGTGTCGAGCACCGTCGCGCTTGGATTGGACGCTGCGGCGCCGGCCTGGAATCCGTCGAGGCTGCCGGCGATGGAGCCGACATCAATGGGGCCAACGAAGCCGATATTGTCGCTGAGGAGCGCAGCCATCACGCCTCCGACGTACCCACCCTGGGAGGACCGGACCGAGAACGCATAGACGTTGTCGAGTCCAAACGTTTCAGGGTTGGTTCCCCACACGAAGCTCACGTCGG
>JAOTYB010000189.1 GCA_029862065.1 Acidimicrobiia bacterium
GCTCCCCCTACTTCAGCCCGTCGGCTTTCGCCGGCAATACCTGGCTCATCGATCTTCGTGACTTGGCGGCGGTTGGGCTTCTCGACGAGGGTGACCTCCATCCGCCGGCCCGCCGCCGGAAACAATCGCTGCTCGCCTGCGCCGCCGACCGGTTTCTGGCCGATCGGGACCAACGGTGGCGGGCCGAGTACGACAAATTCGTCGCCACCGCCGGAGAAGCGTGGTTGGCCGATGTCTGCCACTTCTTTGCCCTCAAGGATCGAGACCCCGACACCGCGTGGTGGGAGTGGGACGATGGTCTGCGCACACGTAAACCTCGGGCCGTGGCCCGATCCCGATTGGAACTCGCGGCCGACATCGAACGCCATCAGGTGCTCCAGTTCTTCTTCGAGCAGCAGTGGCAGCGGCTACGGTCCCGGGCCGACAGGGCCGGCATCCTCGTGGTGGGCGACGTCCCGATCTACGTCTCGCCTGACTCAGCCGATGTGTGGACCAACCAGGATCAGTTCGAGCTCGACCGCCACGGCCGTCAGCTCACCCAGGCCGGTGTCCCGCCCGACTATTTCAGCGTCACCGGTCAGCTGTGGAAGAACCCCCTCTACCGCTGGGACGTCATGGCCGACGACGGGTACTCGTGGTGGATCAACCGACTGCGCCGCACCCTGGAGCACGTCGACGTGGTTCGCATCGACCACTTCCGGGGCCTGTCCGCCTACTGGTCGGTCCCGGCCGCCGACACCACGGCGGTCAACGGCACCTGGGTTCCCGGCCCCGGCCAACCGTTCGTCGACGTCTTACGCCGGGCCTTCCCCGACTTGCCTATCGTGGCCGAGGACCTGGGCGAGCTCGACGAAGACGTGCGCTCCCTGCGGGACGACAACGACCTGGTCGGCATGCGGGTCATCCAATTTGGCTTCAGCCCCGCCGAGGATCCCGACAAGCCAAACATCCACCATCCTCGTAACGTCGACCGGCGGGCCGTCGTCTACACCGGCACCCACGACAACGACACCCTGGCCGGCTGGTGGCGTTCCCTTCCCCGAAGGTTGCGGACCAGAATCCGGGCCGATACCGCCATGCCGCCCCGGGTCCGGACCCGGCGAGCGGTGTGGTGGCTCATCGGCATCACTCTCAAGACCAAGGCCGTTGCCGCCATCATTCCTATGCAAGACTTCCTCGCCCTCGACAGTGACGCCCGCATGAACACCCCATCCACCACCGAAGGCAACTGGCAGTGGCGCATGCCCCCCGACTGCCTCACCGCTTCCCTGGCCGCCGACATTCATACGCTGGCCGCCGAGGCCAGACGGACCAGACGGCGGACCGAGGCCGGACCCTGACCCGCCGCCCAGACCGACATGGCGAACCCTTCTGCGGCTGGACGTTGCGGTTGTCCCTCAGGATGCGGGACCTGGGCTGGGAGTTTCGACGGTGTAGGGACGAAGTGTCCTTCGCCCCTACAGCCGGCATCGAAGACAGGTCAGCGTTAGCCGTAGAAGTGGACCGACGAGACAACGTCGAGCCGGAGAAAGGCGACGCCATGAAACGTCTAGTGCTCATCGTGACCATCCTGGTACTCGGTCTGAGCGGGTGCGGCTCCGACGATGACACCGCCAACACGACCAGTACAACCGATGACACCGCCATCACAACCAGTACAGCCGATGACACGACCGCGACATCGTCGTCGGACGGGACGTCAACCACATCGGGAGCCACAACTCCCGAGGGTGCCACCCAGTTCGTTGACGTCTACTTCGTGCAGGGCAACGGTTATGCCACCGCAGTGGCAACCGCGATCCCGACGACCCCGCAGGTGGCCACCGGCGCCATTCAGGCGTTGATCAGCGGTCCCACCCCGGCCCAAGTGGAAGCCGGCCTTTCCTCGAGCGTTCCCACCGACACCCGCCTGCTTGGCCTGACCATCGAGGACGGTCTCGCTCGGATCGACCTGTCGAGGGAGTTCGAGGCCGGAGGTGGAACCTTCTCCATGACCGCTCGGCTTGCTCAAGTCGTGTACACGTTGACCGCGTTCTCCACCGTTGACGAGGTTGAGTTCCTACTCGAGGGAACCCCGGTAAGAGTCTTCTCCAGCGAGGGGCTGGTCCTCGACGGCCCGGTCAGCCGGCTCGACTACCTTTCTGCACTCCCAATGAGCCCAACGGTGCTTGACTCGGTGGAGCGGTGGGAACAGGCTGATCTGCCTGACGTGAGCGGGCTCGGCCCGGACGTACGGCGAGTGGTGCTGGTGGCCGAAGATGACGTACTCAACGTTCGGCTCGCGGCCGGCGTTGACAAAGAGATCATCGGCATGTTGGCCCCGGGCACCATGGTCCGAGTCACTGGACCGCAGCGTGGCGTCGGCGAGTCGACCTGGTTCGAGATCGTGACGCCGGCCGGTGCCGGTTGGGTCAACAGCCGATTTCTGGCCGAGATCGTCGACGACGCTGAGTTCGCCTCCGATGGGCGGGTACTGGATCTGCTCGATCGGTTGTCGGCGGTCCTTGATGCCGAGGGAGACCTCAACGAATTCATGTCTAAACGTGGACTCTATGTGTCCTATCATGCCCCCCCGATTCGTTTCACTCCTGCCCAACTTGAAGGCATTCTCACCGATCCGACCACTTACAAATGGCCATCCAACGCCCTTGACATGAACGATCCGAGCCAAGTCGCCGAGATTCCGGATCGCACCTTTGCCGAGGCCATCGGATGGAGCTTCGTATCCACCTGGGATGATCCCGACCGAACCTTTGCCCTCGACGAGGCGCTGGGTGGGGGCAACGGTCGGCCGCCGGAGTTCGCCATCTGGCCGGAGCTCCAGGGTTTCCATTTCGTCAGCATTCTCGATCCCGGCGACAACCCGGACTTCGATGGACTCGATTGGACTCTCTGGCACGTCTCGATCGACTACGAAGACAATGAGCCGGTGGTTGTCGGATTGACCTACGATGAGTGGTCTCCGTAACCCCTCAGCCCCTGGCCCGCTCGCCGAGCGCTATTTTGGAGAATGCAAAACCCCGCTGCAAGAGCGGGGTTTCGGGCCTTCAGAGGCTAGCGCGCTTGGAGGGACTCGAACCCCCAACCTTCTGATCCGTAGTTCTCATGAGGCTTGATTCAGGGGTTGGCCGGTGGTGACCGTGGGTGCCCGGAAGTCGCTGTTCTGGCGGCGTTTCGGCGGATTCTTGCAGTGCTCGTGATTACCGCTGGCGACCGGAGGATTCCGAGAATTTGTTCTCACGTTGTTCTCAATGTCGCGCTCGCTGATTGCTGGTGACATGCTGCCCTTCGTCGAACGCTTGCCGCATCGGGCGATGTACTAAGGCAGACTAGCGGCGCAGCTCGCCGGGCGAACATTATCGCTCGTCTCAGCCAACC
>JAOTYB010000046.1 GCA_029862065.1 Acidimicrobiia bacterium
CCCTCACGCTTTAGCTGGTAGCTGGTAGCTGGTAGCTGGTAGCTGGTAGCTGGTAGCTGGATAACTAGTCCCTTCGACACCCAATTCCTTGTGTCTCTCGGGATTCGGCGATCCGACGATGCCTATCTCATGGTCATCGTCATACGAAACGCACTCGGATCAGCCGCCGCCTTCCTCACGGTCGCGGCCGCTGCCGGGCTCATCATCTCCTAACAAATCCCAGGGCCTAAGGGGCCTCCACAGAACAGAGGGACATCCGTGCAAAAAAGGGTGTTCCTCTGTTCACGTCTGGGGAGGGCCTACCATCCCCGGCATGAGAGTCGGCATCGGAATACTGGGATTTGGGACTGTCGGTGGAGCACTTCTGCGCAAATTGGTGGAAGAAGGCTCGTCGGTTTCTACCAAGACGGGTTTGGAGATCGAGGTCGTCCGGGTAGCCGTGCGCGACCTCGCCAAGGACCGACCGGTCGCCCTGGCCGACGGTGTGCTGACCGACAATCCCCTCGAGGTGGTCAACGACCCGGGCGTGCAGCTGGTGGTTGAGATTATGGGTGGCGAAGAACCTGCCGGTGACCTGGTGGCCGCAGCACTCCGGGCGGGCAAGCCGGTGGTGACCGCCAATAAGGCGCTGATTGCCTCCCGCGGCGAGGAGCTCATCGGTATCGCCGGGCAATCCGGGGTGCCTCTGCTCTTCGAGGCGGCGGTGGCGGGCGGCATTCCGATCATCCGGCCCCTGTCGGAGACCCTGGCGGGCGAACAGATCGACCGGGTGCTGGGCATTGTCAACGGCACCACCAACTACATCCTTACCAAGATGACCGAGGAGGGAGCCGAGTACAAGGCCGCCCTGGCCGAGGCTCAGGAGCTCGGATACGCCGAATCCGATCCCACCGCCGACGTTTCCGGTGCCGATGCCGCCGCCAAGGCCGCCATTCTCGCCAGCCTGGCGTTTGGGACGTGGGTCGGGTCGGATCGGGTATACACCGAGGGCATCGAGCACATCGGCGCCACCGACGTCCGTATCGCCGCCGAGCTGGGGTATGTCATCAAGCTTCTGGCCGTTGCCGAGAACACCGCAGAAGGAATCAGCGTCCGGGTGCATCCCGCCGTCGTCCCGGCCGCCCACCCGCTGGCCGTCATCCGGGGTGCTACTAACGCCGTGTTTGTCGAGGGTCCGAGCTTCCACGAGTTGTTGTTTGCCGGCCCGGGGGCTGGTGGAGCTCCCACGGCCACCGCCGTTTTGGGGGACGTGGTCGACGCCGCTCGCGAGTTGTTGGCCGGAGCCCAAGTAGCGCCCCCCATCCGCTTTCAGCCGGGCCGGGTGCTCGATTTCGAATCGGCGACAACCACCTGGTATCTCCGGCTCGAGGTGGCTGACCGTCCCGGTGTCCTGGCACAAGTGGCCGGCGTGTTCGCCGACAACGACGTGAGCATCAAGTCGGTATGGCAGGAAGGGGAAGATGATGGAGCCACCCTGCTGCTCGTAACCCATGCCAACAACGAAGGCCGCCAACGCGCCAGCGCCGCGGCACTTCGGTCGCTTGAGGTGGTTCGGGATGTGGCGGCCGTGATCCGCGTCGAAGGCGCCGGACCCACACCCAACCTGTGAGGTACGAATCCACTCGGGGAAGTGGTGGCACTCGAGGTTTCTCAGATGTGTTGCTCGAGGGGTTGGCTCCCGACGGCGGCCTCTATGTGCCGGTCGAGCTCCCGTTGCTGAATGAGGCCGCATTGCGTTCGTTCGCCGGCCAATCGTTCGCCGAAGTGGCCACCCAGGTCATGCTGCCGTATGTGACTCCCGACTACGAGCCGGATGAGTTCGCGGCCTTGGTGGAACGAAGCTACGAGAACTTCGACCACCCGGATGTAGCCCCCCTGCGAGTGCTCAATCAGGCGACGGGGGAGTGGCTGCTCGAGTTGTTTTGGGGGCCGACTCTGGCGTTCAAGGACGTCGCCCTCCAGTTGCTTGGCAACCTGTTCGAACGAGAGCTCACGGCCAAGTCTCGGGAAGTGACGATCATCGGGGCCACCAGCGGGGACACCGGATCGGCTGCCATCGAAGCCATGCGGGGGCGTGAGGGCATCCAGCTGTTCATGCTGCACCCGCGGGGAAGAGTCTCAGAGATCCAGCGCCTGCAAATGACCACCGTGGACGCGCCCAACATCTACAACCTGGCGATCGAGGGGACGTTTGACGATTGCCAGGACCTGGTCAAAGCCATGTTCGCCGACACCGAGTTCCGAGAGCGCCACACCCTGTCGGCAGTCAACTCCATCAACTGGGCGCGGGTTATGGCCCAGACCGTGTATTACGTCACCGCCGCCGTGGGGCTGGGAGCTCCCAGCTCGCCGGTGGCTTTCTCGGTGCCCACCGGCAACTTCGGCAACATCTACGCCGGTCACATTGCTCGAGAGATGGGTGTGCCCATCAGCCAGCTGATCCTGGCGACCAACGTCAACGACATCCTCACCCGCGCATTCGAGACCGGCTCGCTGCAACTCTCCGACGTAATCGCTACGGCCAGCCCGGCGATGGATATCCAGGTGAGCTCCAACTTCGAGCGCCTGCTCTTCGAGCTTCTCGGCCGGGATGGCCCGGCGCTCTCCGCACTCATGGAGCGATTCCGCTTGCTCGGCCATATCGAATTGACTCCCGATGTGTTGGAGGCGTTCCAGGAGCTGTTCGACGCGATGAGCCTTGACGACGAGGCCACTTCCCATGTGATCGCCGAGGTGTATGACCAGGCCGGCGTGATCCTTGACCCCCATACCGCCGTCGGTGTCGGTGTGGGGCGAGCGGTGAGGGCCGACCCGGAGGTACCGCTGGTAATGCTGGCCTGCGCCCATGCCGCCAAGTTCCCCGAGACGGTGGAAGGGGCCCTCGGTGAGCGGCCGCTGCAGCCCAACCGGCTGCAAGCGTTGGCCGGCCTGCCGGAACGAATCGATGTCCTTCCCAACGATCTTGAAGCGGTGCAAGCCTTCATCGACGAGCGTCGGAGCTAGTCCTCAACCGGCATCGGCTGGCTGCCGATGAAATAGGAATTGCAGCGGCGTGGTTGGTACAACTGCGCGGAGCACCTATGATGACTCCCGGACACTCCGTCCACAGCTCGATCCCAGCGCTCTGGCAATTGAGCAATTCACGTGCACTCACGTTTAGCGCATACCCGAATCTTCTCGGATGTAGCAAAGGAAACCTATGACCACACGAGCCGACCTTCAGGGCAAGACCCTGGAAGATCTCCGCAACATCGCCTCTTCGGTTGGTGTTGAGACCGATGGCCTGCAAAAGGCCAAGCTCATCGCAGCCATCCTCGGCTCCGGTGACTTCGAACTCAGCGAGGAAGCACCCCCTGTCGAGCTTCCGGCGGCCGAGAAGAAGGGAAGCAACGGCCAGACGAAGAGTCGAAGCAATTCAGGACGCAGCAGCGGCAGCACCAACCGCGGGGGCGGAAGCCGCGGCGGCGATCGCGACGGCAACCGCGAGGGTGGGCCTCGCAAGCGGAGTCGCAACAAGCGTGCCCCCCGTGACGAGCCAATCGACGAAACCGATCTGGAGACCCGTGAGGGCCTGCTGGACATTCTTCCCGAGGGATATGGATTCCTGCGGGTTGGCGGCTACCTCCCCGGGGAGCTGGATGTGTACGTTCCGGCCAACATTGTCCGGAAGTTCGGTCTCCGCAAGGGTGACCTGGTGGAGGGCCCGGTTCGGCCTCCCCGTTCCCAAGAAAAGTTCGCGGCTCTGGTGCGGGTCGTCAAGAACTCCGGGATGGACCCGGAGGAAGCCCGCAACCGTCCCAAGTTCGGCAGTCTGACGCCGTTGTTCCCCGACATGCGCCTTCGCCTTGAGCGCGAGGACAACGACGATTCACTGGCTCGCATTATGGACCTCATTTCCCCGATCGGGAAGGGTCAGCGTGGGCTGATCGTCTCGCCCCCCAAGGCCGGCAAGACGACGGTCCTCAAGGAGATTGCCCATTCGCTGGCCGAGAACAACCCGGAATGCCATCTCATGGTGGTTCTGGTCGATGAGCGGCCTGAAGAGGTCACCGATATGCAGCGCTCGACGAAAGGCGAGGTGGTGTACTCCACCTTCGACCGACCGGCCGAGGAGCATACCCAGGTGTCCGAACTTGCCCTTGAGCGGGCCAAGCGACTCGTCGAAATGGGTGGCGACGTCGTCATCCTTCTCGACTCGATCACCCGCCTCGCCCGTGCCCACAACCTGGCCACCCCGGCTTCCGGCCGGATTCTGTCTGGTGGTGTTGATTCCCAAGCCCTGTACCCGCCCAAACGATTCTTCGGCGCAGCCCGGAATATCGAAGAGGGTGGAAGCCTTACCATCATGGGAACGGCGCTCGTTGAGACCGGTTCCCGCATGGATGAGGTCATCTTTGAGGAATTCAAAGGGACGGGCAATATGGAAGTGCGGCTCGACCGCAGCCTGGCCGACAAGCGGATCTATCCCGCTATCGACATTCAGGCCTCGGGTACCCGCAAAGAGGAGCTGTTGTTCGATCCAGATGAGCTCAAGCAAGTCTGGAAGTTGCGCCGGGTCTTGCTGGCGCTCGAACCGGCAGCGGCCCTCGAGTTGCTGATCAATAAACTGAAGGATTCGAAGTCGAACGCCGAGTTCCTCGCCGAAGTGGCGAAGAGCGGCAACGGCTAGGACAAGGACGGAGCGACGTGAAGACAGACATCCACCCCAACTACGTCGAGACGACGGTCCACTGCTCGTGTGGGAACGAGTTCGTGACACGGTCGACTCGGGAGAAGCTGACAGCCGAGTTGTGCAACGAGTGCCACCCGTTTTATACGGGACGGCAGAAGCTCGTCGACTCCGGTGGCCGGGTGGAGCGCTTCCGTAAGCGCACCGAGAAGACGGACTCTTCGGCCGTCGAAGCCAAGAAGGCCAGAAGGCAAGCCACCTCGAAGCTCAAGGAGAGCACGGCCGGCCCGTCGTCGGCCGCCAAGGCCGGAGCGACCAAGGCGATCCGTACCCGCAAGACCCCCAAGCAGATTGCAGCCGAGGCTGCCAAGGTCGAGCGGGCCGCCAAAGCCAAGGCGGCCATGGAGAAGATCGCTGCTGAGACCCGCGAGGTGAAGGCCCCCCGGGTCGAGGCACCCGCCGAGTCCGAAGCTCCTGCAGAGGCGCCAGCCGAGGCACCCGCCGCCGACGCAACGGAGTAACTGCATGAGCCAGCCCCCTGGCTCCACGGTTGGCGGTCAAGCCGTCATCGAGGGGGTCATGATTCGCAGCCCCCAGGCCTGGTCGGTCGCCGTCCGTCGCCCGGACGGTGAGATCGAAACTCGCACCGACCCTCTGCCACGGCTTTCGTCGCGCTCTCGCCTGGCCCGGATCCCGTTTATCCGCGGGGTGATGGTGCTGGGAGAGTCGTTGACGCTCGGGTTCCGAGCGCTCACCTGGTCGGCCCAGATTGCCTCAACCGAGGAGGACGCCAAGGAGACAGCCCGGTTGGAAGGCGTGGTCGCCAACGCCTCGGGACCGCTGGCCGGCTGGCGCAAGAAACGAGCAGCCAAACGCCTCGAGAAGGGCAACGAGCTCACCCGGTCCGATCTGGCGATCGCCATGACTCTGGCCATCGTGTTCTTCATCGGGGTCTTCATGCTGTTGCCGCTGGGCGGTGCCCGGCTGGTCGAGAACCTGTTCGGTGGCAGCAACGCGGTTGTCTTCAACGTGGCCGAGGGCTTCATTCGGGTGGGGATTCTCGTCGGATACATCTGGCTGATTGGGCGCTCGAAAGAGATCGCCCGGGTGTTCCAATATCACGGCGCCGAGCACAAGTCGATATATGCCTACGAGGCCGGTGACCCCATGACGGTCGACAACGTCCAGAAATACCGGACGATGCATCCGCGGTGTGGCACCAGTTTTCTCCTGCTGGTGGTGATGCTGTCGGTGCTCGTGTTCACGTTCGTTGGCTTGTTTGAGCCAAGCGTGTTCTGGCTGGTGGCCAGCCGGATTGTGCTCATACCGGTGATCGCCGGGTTGTCCTACGAGGTCCTCAAACTTTCGGACGCCAAGCCATGGCTCCACTTCCTCTCCCGCCCAGGGATCGAGTTGCAGCGGCTCACCACCAAACCACCCGAGGACGGGATGGTGGAAGTCGCCATCGCCAGTTTGCTGGCGGCCATCCCGGGAGAAGCTCGCGACGAGGTGTTCGGACGGGGTGCAGTCTGCGAAGCCGCCTGGGCAGCCGTCCAATGATCGACGAGCAGCTCGCCACCAAGATGGCGGAGGTCGAGGCCTCCTTCGACGAAACGCTTACCCAAATGGCCGATCCCGATGTGGCCGGGGACCAGGCGAGGTACACCGAGGTCGCCAAACACCACGCAGAGCTCAGGCCGGTGGTTGAGACCTATCACGCCTACCAGGCCGCCATTGCCGAGGCCGACGAGGCCCAGGAGATGGCCAGGGCCGAAACGGACGAGTCGATGCTGACGTATCTGCGCGAACAGGCGAGTGCCAAGCAGGAGGAGGCCGCCGACCTGATCAAGAAACTCCAACTGCTGCTGGTTCCCAAGGATCCGAACGATGACAAGGACGTCATTATCGAGGTGCGGGCCGCCGCCGGGGGCGACGAGGCAGCCCTGTGGGCCGCCGATCTCAGCCGGATGTACCAGCGATACGCCGAGAATCACGGCTGGAAGTCTGAGCATCTCGGCGGGTCCGACGCCGAGGGCGGAGGGTTCAAGGAGGTCACCTTCGCCGTGAAGGGCACGGGTGCCTTCTCACGATTGAAGTACGAGGCCGGCGTGCATCGGGTGCAGCGGGTGCCCAAGACCGAGTCGCAGGGTCGCATTCATACCTCGACTGCCAGTGTGGCCGTCCTGCCCGAAGCCGAAGCGGTGGAAGTCGAGCTCGACGTCAACGACGTCAAAGTCGACGTCTTCCGTTCCAGTGGGCCGGGCGGGCAGTCGGTCAACACCACCGACTCGGCCATTCGCCTCACGCATGTGCCGACCGGCATCAAAGTGAGCTGCCAGGACGAGAAGAGCCAGCTTCAGAACAAGGAGAAGGCCTTCCGGATTCTTCGGGCCCGCCTGTATCAGAACCAGCTCGATGCCCAGCAGGCAGAGTTGTCTGCCAACCGGCGAGAGCAGGTTGGCACCGGCGACCGGTCCGAGAAGATCCGCACCTACAACTTCAAGGAAAACCGCGTGACCGATCACCGGATCGGGCTCACCATCAACCAGCTCCCGACCATTCTGGAAGGAGACCTCGACGCCTTTGTCGATGCTCTCACTCTCGACCATCAGGCCCGGGTGCTTTCGGGCGGCGACCCGGCGTGAGGGCCCCGGCCACCGGCCTGCCCGATCACGAGGCGCGTCGGCTACTGCTTTTGGCCACCGGCCTCGACAATGCTGGGTTGGCCAGTCTCGCATCGCTGTCTTCCGATCAGGAGGTCCAATTCAAGGAGCTTGTTGAGCGTCGCCTGGCCGGCGAGCCCCTCCAATACATCGAAGGCACCGCCCAATTCGGGCCGGTCGAAGTGAAGGTTGACTCGCGAGTGCTCATTCCCCGTCCGGAAACCGAAGTCCTGTGGGAGCGTGCGGTAGCCGCCCTCGGTGAGGCCGATGCAGCCACAGTGATCGTCGACCTGGGAACCGGCAGCGGGGCTTTGGCCCTGGCCTTGAAGCATGCCTTCCCGACGGCTCGGGTATACGCAACCGATGTCGATCCCGACGCCCTGGCTTTGGCAAGAGAGAACGTCGAAGACGCCGGCGTCACCGTGCTGGCAGGCGATCTCTTCTCCGCCCTGCCGTTTGGGATGCGGGGCAACATCGATCTCCTGGTGGCCAACCCGCCCTACGTAGCCGACGAGGACGAGCTTCCGGCGGAGGTGGCCGACCACGAGCCGGCGGTGGCCCTGTTGGCGGGACCGCACGGCGACGAAGTGCTGGCCCGTATGGCCGAGCAGGCGTTCTACTGGGTGAAGGCCGGCGGCTGGATCTTCGTCGAGATCGGTGAAACTCAGGGCGACCGGGCTCTCGAGCTATTTGGTGACTTTCAATGCGAGGTTCTCGACGATCTGGCGGGTCGGCCTCGCATCCTGGCCGGGTATCGGGGCGCCACCAGTTGCGTCGAGGGCAACCACTAGGCCTTGAGGCAGTAACCTTCCTCTATGCACCCGTTCACCGTGCTGGAGGCAGTGGTAGCCCTCAACGCCGGCAAGCTGGTTGGCGTGCCCACCGACACCGTCTATGGCATCGCCGCCGACCCCTGGTCGGAAACCGGGATGAACGCCCTGTTCGATCTCAAAGGCCGCGGTCCCGAGCATCCCGTTGCCCTTCTGGTCGCCGACCTCGAGCATGCCCATCAGCTGTGTGAGATTTCGGCCAAGGCCCGGGCCTTGGCTTCGGAGCACTGGCCGGGGCCACTCACCATGGTGCTGCCGGCTGCTACGGACCTGCCCGCCTGGATCGGTGACCAGGCCCGGGGAACGGTGGGCGTGCGGGTCCCCGAACACGCCGTCGCTCTCGAGTTGCTCAACGTGGCGGGAGCTCTGTCGGTTACTTCTGCTAATCGCACCGGCGAGGACCCCGCGGTGTCCGATGAGGAAGCCCGCGCCATATTTGGCGACGCCGTCATTGGGTATCTTGCCGGGGCCGGCGGCGCAGGACTGGCGTCGACGGTGGCCGACCTCACGGTCGAGCCGCCAGCCATCATTCGCCAAGGCCCGGTAGCCCTCAACTGAGGGTGCGTTGCCGGTAGGCTTCTTCCACAGGAAGGACCGATGAAAGTCATAGACAGCCCCGCCGGCGTCGCGCGCCTAATCGGTGACGTGGCGGCCGAACCATCGTTGGTGTACGAATACTTCACCAATGAGGATCGGATCGTCCGGTGGTGGGCCGAGCAAGCTACCACCGACATCCGGCTCGATGGTGAGTACGAGCTGGCTTGGCCAAGCCAGGGCACCCGGCTGCTCGGTAGCTACGTGGTAGTCGATCCCGGGGTGAGACTGGCATTCACCTGGGCGTTCGCCCACGAGCCGACGAACCCGTCCACCGTCGACATCCAGTTCTCACCGATCGCCGGCGGCACCGAGCTCACAATTGAGCACAGCCATGGCGACGATCCCGACGAGCGCCAGGGCTACATCGACGGGTGGAAATTCTTTATCGGGCGCCTGCGGGACGCACTGGCGGAAGATCCAGACGCCGGCTCTCCCGGGGCCGAATGAACCATCGCTAGCCTGGCTCGGTCGAAGGAGTTCCACCCATGACCGACCCGCGCTCTGTGTCCGAAGTCGACCCAACGGTCGCCGATCTCATCGTCGCCGAGTCCAACCGCCAGCGGCAGGGCATTCAGCTCATCGCTTCGGAGAACTTTGCGTCGCGGGCGGTGATGGAGGCCAGCGGGTCGGTCTTCACCAACAAGTACGCTGAGGGCTACCCGGGGCGGCGGTACTACGAAGGGTGCCAGGTCACCGATCAGATCGAGCAGCTAGCCATCGACCGGGCCAAGGAGTTGTTCTCCGCCGAGCACGCCAATGTCCAGCCACACTCGGGTAGCCAGGCCAACATGGCCGCCTACTTCGCGGTGTTGGAGGCCGGCGACACGATCATGGGCATGTCGCTCGATCATGGCGGCCACCTCACCCACGGGTCGCACGTCAGCTTCTCCGGGACATTGTTCAACTTCCTTTCCTACGGCCTCGATCCCGAGACCGAGACCATTGATATGGATCATGTACGCCAGCAGGCCAGGGAGCACTCGCCCAAGATGATCGTGGTCGGCTACTCGGCCTATTCACGCCATCTCGACTACGCCGCCTTTCGTGAGATTGCCGATGAAGTCGGTGCGCTCATGCTGGTTGACGCAGCCCATTTCATTGGCCTGGTCGCCGGGAAGGCGTTACCCAATCCGATGGACTTCGCCGATATCGTCACCGCCACCACCCACAAGGCCCTGCGCGGGTCGCGGGGCGGGCTCATCCTCAGCCGAGAGGAATATGCCAAGGCCATCGACAAGGCGGTATTCCCGGGATATCAGGGAGGAGCGATCTTCAGCCAGATCGCCGGCAAGGCCGTCGCCTTCGGCGAATGCATGACGCCCGAGTATCAGGAGTACGCCGCTCAGATCATCGCCAATGCCCAGACCCTGGCCGGCACGCTCCAAGCCGGCGGCCTGCGAGTCGTGTCTGGCGGGACCGACAATCACCTCATGCTGCTCGACCTGCGCAGCCTCGATGAAGAACTGACGGGTAAAGAAGCGGCAGTAATCCTCGACGAGGTGGGGATCACCCTCAACCGCAACGCCATCCCCAACGATCCCCGGTCCCCCTTCGTTACGAGCGGCCTCCGCATCGGAACTCCCTCGGTGACCACCTGCGGGATGCGCGAAGGGGAGATGGAGCGCCTGGGTGAGCTCATTCTCCGGACCCTCACCCAGCGGGACGAGGCGGCCGTTCTCAAGGAGGTTGCCGACGGCGTGGCCGAACTGGTGGCCGCCTTTCCGCCGTACCCGGCCGACTTCCCCGGCCACGTATGACGGTTGGGTTAGCCGGAGTCGGCCCAGTATCTTGTGAAATGAATCACAAAGTGCGGGAGGACGCACCGTGAGCAATGTGGGGCAGGATTTCATTAACGGCGGCGACTTTTTCGGAGCCATCATGGCCGGCTTCCTGCTCGGCCTCGGTGCCGACTATCTGTTCGGGACGCAGCCCGTGTTAGTTGTCAGCGGCATTATCGCCGGGTCGATCACCGGGTTCTTCGTGATGTACCGCCACCTCAAGGACGCCAATGGATAAGCAAGCGGCATCCACCGTCACACCGGGCGGAGCCGACGTCGAAGCGATCATCGCCCGCCACGTTGCGCAGCGGGCCGTGTGGGTGGCCCCCGTGCTCATCGGCCTGTTTGGGATCATCGGCGGGGTGGACGGTGCCATCGCCTCGGCCATTGGCGTAGCGGTAGTGGTGGCCAACTTTCTGCTGTCCGGGTGGATGATGTCCATTGCCGCGAAGATCAGCCTGGCCTTCTATCATGCCGCTGCGTTGTTTGGCTTTTTCCTGCGCCTGATACTGATTACCGTATCGCTGCTGGTGCTCGGTAGCCTCACCGAGCTCGACCGAACAGCGCTGGGCCTGTCGGTGGTTATTGCCTACCTGGTCTTGTTGAGCTGGGAAGCAGTCGCGGTCTCTCGCGGCAAGGAGAGGGAGTTGGATTGGATCTAGAGATCCTCGCATTTGAATGCGAGACCGAAACCGACGTTGTCTGCACACCTCCGTTCGTCAACGAGTTGTTCGAGACCCCCGACGTCTTCGAGCTCTTCGGGGTGGGCGTCAACCGGGCCATGCTGCTCATGTTTCTGGCGGCGTTCATCGTCATAGCCGTGTTGTGGGTGGCGCTCCGCAAGCGGTCGGTGGTTCCCACCAAGTTCGGAGCGGCCATTGAGGGCCTGGTAACGCTGGTCAAGGACGAGATTGCCACCGGGATCATCGGCCCCCAGGGCGCCAAGTACGCCCCCTACCTCATCTCGATCTTCCTCTTCATCCTGGTCGGCAACCTCATGGAGGTCACGCCGTTCATCAACTTCCCGATCACCTCTCGCATGGCCCTGCCGGCCTTCCTGGCCATCCTCACCTGGGTGATTTTCGTGTTCGCCGGGTTCAAAACGCAGGGGCTTGGCTATCTCGGCCATATCATCTGGCCCAAGGACGTTCCCATCGCCCTTCGGTGGCTGGTGGGCATTATCGAGTTCGTTTCCATCTTCTTGGTTCGTCCCTTCAGCCTGGCCGTCCGGCTCTTCGCCAACCTCGTGGCCGGCCATGTCATGCTCACGCTGCTCCTGGTGACCGGCTACGTGTATGTCACCGGGTTCTCGAACGCCACGTTCAACGGAGTCTTCGGGGCTCTGTGGTGGGTGCTGGCCCTGGCCATTTTCCTGTTCGAAGTGGTCGTATCGATCCTTCAGGCCTACATCTTCACGTTGCTGTCGGCCGTGTACATCCAAACGTCGGTTCACCCCGAGCACTAATTCTCAAGGAGGAGATGAATGACAGAAATCGAGATCACAAAGGGCGCAATCGCCCTGATCGGCTATGGCTTAGCCGCCATCGGCCCGGGTGTCGGCATCGGCATCCTGGCCGGGAATGCGGTCCAGGCAATGGCGCGACAGCCGGAAGCTGCCGGCATGGTGCGGACCACCATGTTCCTCGGCATTGCCTTCACCGAGGCACTGGCCCTCATCGGCTTCGTGCTCTTCTTCCTGGCGTAGGGGGCAGAGCGAATGCTGCGCATCGCTGCGGCCATCCAGATCATCGCCGCCGAGGAGGAGCCAGAGGGCATTGACCTCATCCTCCCGGAGACCAAGGAGTTGATTGCCGGCATCATTGCCTTCGGCATCGTCTTCTTCTTCGTGCGGCTGTGGGCTTGGCCGGCTCTA
>JAOTYB010000191.1 GCA_029862065.1 Acidimicrobiia bacterium
AATGAGTGCTCGTAGCCGAGCCATCAGGACCACGAATGAGAATGGCTTGCGCAGAAAGTCATCGGCCCCGGTGTCGAGGGCCTCGGCCTCATCGAACTCGCCGTCTTTGGCCGTCAACATGAGGATCGGCACCCAGTTGCCGGCGTCGCGCAGGCCACCGCACACCTGATAGCCGTTCAGCTTGGGAAGCATGATGTCGAGCACCACCGCGTCGTACGGTTGGTTCTCCGCCATCCACAAGCCCTGTTCGCCGTCGGCGGCGACGTCGACCGAATACCCCTCGGCCTCCAGGCCGCGCTTCACATAGGCGGCCAGCCGGACCTCGTCCTCAACGACAAGCACTCGCATACCCCCATTCTGCCCCACATTCCTGAGTAAACCCTGAGAACGGCTGGGCGGCCAAGGTTTGTCAATCCCCCCTTCGGGGGGAAAGTACCGCTCGCCGCAGGCGAGGGGTAGGAGCCAAGGTTTGTCAGTCCCCCCTTCGGGGGGAAAGTACCGCTCGCCGCAGGCGAGGGGTAGGGGGGCACCGTTCCCAACAAGAAAGCCGGGAAGGGGAACGCGGCCTTGCCTCGACGAGGCGCCCCCTCCGACCCTGCGGGCCACCTCCCCCTCCGGGGGAGGAAACACACGCGGGAGGGGTCAGCCCCTGCGTTGCCTCACTGCCTCGAACAACACGATGCCGGCGGAGACCGAGGCGTTGAGGCTGTCGATGGTGCCGGTCATCGGAATGAGGATCTGGGTGCCGCCCAGCCACTCGTCGGTAAGGCCGGTGGATTCGCTGCCCACTACTAAGGCGCAGGGCCCAGTCAGGTCGACGTCCGAATGCGTCTGAGTAGCCGCCGGGGTGGTGGCGAACACCGCTATTCCATTGGCGTCGAGCCATTCACGGGTTTCGGCGGTCGAAGCCACGGCCACCGGCGTGGTGAAGAGGGTGCCCATCGAGGCCCGTACCACGTTGGAGTTGAAGAGGTCGGTGGTCGGGTCGGCGACGACGACCGAGGCGCCGGCGGCGTTGGCGCTACGGATCATGCCGCCCAGATTGCCCGGCTTCTCGATCGACTCGACTACCAGGACCAAAGCCCCCTCGGTGGGCAGGGACGCCAGCGGTGTGTTCCACTGGTTGAGAACGGCTACGAACCCGCTGGGATTGCCCCTCAATGAGATCTTGTCGAGCACTGCCTCGGTCACCGACGTGATCGGAATGGACGACTTGGCCTGCACCGCATCAAACACTCGCTTCCCGTGCTCGGTCAGCGCTTCCTCGCACACGTAGGCGTCGAGAACCTCATGCCCGATCAGCGCACTCTCGAGCTCGCGCTCCCCCTCAACGAGGAACAGCCCGGTGGCGTCCCGCTCGCGACGCTTCCGTAGACGGACCAGTCCTTTGATGCGCTCGTTGGTGGTCGATTCGATATCGGGCATGGAAGTGACAGTAGACCGGGAGAAGGTCAGCTCGCCGCCCGACGCCACATCACGTAGTGGGGTCCTGTGTACTCGTCGACCCACTCAGGACCGTCGGGCATGAATCCCATCGCCTCGTAGAAATCGATCACCTTGGTGCGACCGTGACACCACACCTCATCGCCACCCCGGGCCACGATGTAATCGAGGCAGGCGCTAATCAACGCGGCCCCTATGCCCCGACGCTGATAATCGGGATCGACGGCCATGGCCACCAGGCGCCATTGGGCGCCGCTGGTACTGCCAGCCCGGGTCTCGGGGAAAACGAGCAATGTGCCCACCATCTCGTCGCCGGCAAAGGCTCCGAACGCTCCTGTTGCCGGGTGCTTCTCACCCGGATGAACAAGCTCCTCGAGCGTTTGATGGGGTCGCAGGACTTTTTGCCGGAGCGGCCGGGTCTGCTCCGGGTCGACGAGGCGTATTTCCACCATCGAGCAAGGCTACTTCGGGCCTCAGTCCTTGTATCGAACATGTGTTCGGTCTAGGGTCGGTCGCCCGACCAGGCAGGTGGCGTGACGCTGACACAACGCAGTTTCGACGAGATGGGCACCCACCTCTCCGATGTCACATTCTGCGTCCTGGACCTGGAAACTACCGGCGGCTCGGCGGCCGATTGCGGGATCACCGAGATCGGGGCGCTCCGTTTCAAAGGCGGGGAGCCGGACGGAACCTTCCAAACACTCGTCAATCCTGGCGGTCCCATCCCTCCGTTCATCACCGTCATGACCGGAATCACCCAGGCGATGGTCATCGAAGCCCCGCCCATCGAAGAAGCCCTGCCTGCTTTTCTCGAGTTCATCGGCGACGCCGTCATCGTCGGCCACAACGTTCGGTTCGATATCTCGTTTCTCAACGCGGCGTCCGAACGACTCGGCTACGGACGCCTTCCCAATCCCTCCTCAGACACCTACACCCTCGCCCGCCGGCTGTGCCGAAATGAGATCCGCAACCTGAAGCTGCAGACGTTGGCCGCCCACTTCCGGTCGCCGACCACACCTACCCATCGGGCGTTCGATGACGCGGCCGCTACCGCCCACGTGTTCTGGGCCCTCCTGGAGCGGGCCGGCACGATCGGGGTGACCCACCTCGACGACTTGCTGGCCCTTAAGACGGCGAAAGGCGCGCCGCAGTACCAGAAGATCGCCTTGTCGGACTCACTTCCCCGCCGACCCGGCGTCTACTTGTTCAAAGACAGCACCGGCCATGTCATATACGTCGGGAAGGCCAAGAACCTGCGCAGCCGGGTCCGCTCCTACTTCTACGGGGACGAGCGCCGCAGCGTCCACACGATGCTGCGGGAGCTCGACAGCATCGACCACCACGTGTGCGCCAACGAGCTGGAGGCCGAGGTCACCGAAATCCGGCTCATTGCCGCTCACACCCCCCGCCACAATCGCCGCTCCAAGCCGTCCCGCTCCCAGCACTGGGTCAAGCTCACCACCGAGCAGTACCCGCGGCTGTCGCTGGTCCGCACTCAGAAGCCCGACGGCGGCACCTACGTCGGGCCGTTTCGCAGCCGAAAAGCAGCCGAGATGGTGATGAACGCCATCTGGGACGCAGTCCCGATCCGGAGGTGCCGGGGCGCGGCCGGGAAACGGACGGCTCGCTGCGCCTTCGACCAGCTGGGCGTATCGGTATGTCCGTGCGCCGGAGACGTCGACGAGGCCGAGTATGCCCTCATTGTCGATCGCATCCGGCGCGGGCTCTCCCACGACCCCAGCCTGCTGCTAGAACCGCTCGCCGAGCGGATGGCCGCCCACGCCACCGACCAGCGCTACGAGGAGGCCGGCTGGGTGCGGGATCGTTATCGGGCGCTGGCCCGGGCTATAGAGCGACGTCGAGCCTG
>JAOTYB010000047.1 GCA_029862065.1 Acidimicrobiia bacterium
AGGGGCGGGCCAAGTCCGTAGCCGGTCAGAAAACCGAACCAGACCACACCGGAGGCGCGACCGGCGGCCGAAGCTCCGACGATAGCCATCACGGCCATTGAGCCGATCGCGGTCCATGAGGCCGCCGACAGCCCAAACGCGATCGTGCCCACCCACATCCAGCCGATGCCGGCCGTGGTCGAGATCAGCATGAGGACCGTGGCCCCGATCGCCACAAACGAGAGCACGGTCAATGTGTTGGCCTGATTGGCCCGGTGTTCCACCGTTCGTGCCCAGTACAGCCGGCCGAATATGGCGACGCCTCCCAGAAGGGCGGTCGCCAGCCCGGCCACCCGAGGAGTCTGACCAAGACTCTCCTCAACGAACAACGGAAGCAAGAAATTCGCCGAACCCCCGAGACCAAGCAGACCGCCACAGGCAGCCAGCCACCAGATGCCACTCGGGAGCGGGGCGAGCGGCGCGCCGCTTTTCGGTGTGGACGGCGTGTCCGGTGTGGTCATCCGCATCAGGAAGGGCACAGGGAGAACCAGCGCCACCGCCATCACTATCAACGTCGGCCGCCACCCGAAAACAGTGGCACCCCAGGGAGCAAACAACCCCGCGAGTAGAGCCCCCACCTGTGGCCCAGTCTGTTTGAGCCCGGTGATGAGTCCGCGTCGACCTCGCTCGATATGCTCGGCGATCAGCTTGTTCGTCCCCGGGTTGGCGCCGGCGGCCGTGATGGCGGCAACCGTGCCGCCGACAAACACTGCTGCAAAAACGGGAGCCCCCGCCATTAGCAGCGCCGCCACGGCAGCACCGACCAGCACGATCAGCGCGGCGTTCTGGCCCCCAATCCGGTCGGCGATGCGTCCGGCGAAGGGCGAGACGACCGCCGTCACCACGTTGACTACCAATCCGATGGCACCAATCGCCACCTTGCTGACGCCGAAGTCGTCGATTAGAAACGTCGCCAAAACCGGAATGATTGTTGTGATGGCAGTAGCCCCAACCATGACCCACATGAGCAGCCCGGCGAACACGAATTGGCCGGTGGACGGATGAGCAGGGTTGACCGGCTTCATCACCGCAGGCTAGGCACAGGAGAGGTGAAGTTCTCGATGACTCCGGCAGTATCTAGCGGGCATTGGCCGCTCTATATGTGCGGGTACCAGTCATTGCCGCGGCTCGGTGCCACGCCCGCCCCGGTCGGCGGTATCGATTGCCTTTCGAGGCCTGGTCGGATGGCCGGGGAGCGCGGTCGTCCTCCGACGTTCATTGGGTCATGTGTCGACTGGGAGGAGTGTGCCGGTGTCGTCCTCATGCCAGGTGCTGGGCTTTTGCGGCGAAGTTGAGGATCGCAGGGATTATCAGGATGGCTGTACAGGTGATGGCTGCCGCGGATCCGGGCGAGCTCGAATCCCAGCGTCTCAACCGGTCGGGTGAGGTCCGTGAGTCGTACATCGGCGAGTTCGCCTTGTCGCAGCTTCTTGAGCAGCCTTCGTGGATTCATACGACGAACGTAGGTCACGGGTGTGACACGCACGTCCCCTCGAGCGGGCCGCGCGGGGGAAATCGCGTGGGGGAGTGGTGCTCTGGTCTCGCTGGTGTTGTCGAGACTCAGCTCGTCACGGGTTGATGTGGCCTAATGCGCGCTTGTACTCGGCTTGTCGGTTCCGTTCGTTTGTCAGCCGTTTGAGATATCGGCCGGAGAGCTCACCGTTAGTTTCCCGAAGTGAGAGGTGCCAATCCGGTGGCGTCAGGCCTCCGACAGCCACCCGCGGGCTTTGCCCAGTATTTCGTCCACCTCGAGGGCGGCGCCTTCGGCTTCGAGGCGCTTGACTTCCTCGGCCCCGAGCTGTTCAACAAGACGGTCGCGGACTGATTCATGCACGCCGTCGCGGGGAATGACCGAGGGCCCGGGCAACTCCGAGGCAACCGCACGACCCAGGGCAGTCGCCGCCTCCTTGTACATTCCCGACGCCGTCAACACCTCGGCCGCTGCGTCCAACGTCCGTGGCTTCACTACTTCGTGCATCGGCAACACCGGCATGGTGTCGATGACCGTTGCTACCCGCTTCCGGGCAGGGTCGGGGTTACCCAAGGCTGCCTCGGACATTGCCATGAACCGTAACGCCCCCGCCCAACAGCTGAGATCACCCACGTCCTCCAGCCGCTTGGCGCCCTGAGCCAGCGGCTCCAGGGCCTCGCTGTGGTCGCCCTCCATTTGCCTGAGGATCCCCAAGTAATACAACGCATGCCCGTAATGGTTGGGCGACTTGGACTCCGAGAAAATCTCACAGGCCCGTTCGACGTTGGCGAGCACTTGTTCGTTGTCCGGGTCACCCGAGCCGTAAAGCCTCGTTGTGTGGCTGAGGGTGACAGCGAGCATGGCGTCGTCGCCGGCGGCTTCGAACATCGCGAGTGCAATGTCGAGGTGTTCGCGAACCCGCTCATCCTCTGCTGGCAAGTACACGAACAGCAGCAGGTTGAGGACGCCGCGCTCCCACTCAGGTACGAACCAGGGCGGCTGCGGATTGGCATCGAGCAGCTTGCGGCCCTCGAGGAGATGTTCAAGGTATTCGGGATCGGCAGTGGAGTGACGGATGGCGGCGCCCACCGCCAGTTCCATCTTCGCGATTGCGTTGAGGTCGCCGGTCTCCTGCGCAAGCGCCAGCCCGGTGCGGGCGTGGCCGATGGCTTCCGGGCTGGTGAGCTGGCCACCGAGGATGGCGGTGCTCCACCAGGCTTTGATCTGGTGCAAAGTGTCGGTGTCCTCCGAGGCAGCTTCGAGCCCTTGCAGTGCGACGTCAATCGCCTCCACCTGCTTGCCACCGTGCATCCAGTAGCTCATCAGGTCGAAGACCATGGATAAGTAGGCGTCGATGTCGGCGGTCTCGAATAGAGTCATGAACCCGGCACGGATGTTGTCGTATTCGAGGTCGACGGTGGCCGTTTGGGTCAACCGGTCGGGCCCACGGAAGCCACTGGTCGCCCCGGCGACCAGATCGACGAAGTAGTGGGCGTGCGCCATTAGGTAGTCGGCGGCGTTGCCGCTCTCGGCGAACTGTTCCTGAGCGTATTGACGCACCGGTTCCAGAAGTCGGTAGCGGGTGCCGCCTTCGGAGTCGGGAACGACCGTCACCAGGGATTTGTCGACGAGCGAATCGAGGTGGTCGAGCACCTCCCACTCCTCAACCTCACCCCCGACGCACACGGCTTCCGCGGCGGCGAGGTCGAATCCACCCACAAACACCGAGAGCCGGTGGAAGAAGTCCCGTTCGGCGGGTTTGAGCAGGTCGTTGGACCAGTCGATGGTGGCTGCCAGGGTGCGCTGGCGGGGGAGGGCGGTCTTGGCCGAACCTGAGAGGATGCGGAACGAATGGTCGAGTCGGTCGGCTAGCTCGGCGGGCGACATCGAGCGGAGCCGAGCAGCGGCCAGCTCCAAACCCAACGGGATGCCGTCGATGCGGGTGACGATGCGGCCGATGGCGGCCAGGTCGTCGTGGGTGGGAGAGAAGTCGGCCGTGGCCGAACGGGCTCGGTCCAGGAACAACATCACCGCTTCGGAGTCCTCGAGCTGGTGGGTCTCGTCGGGCAAGCCGAGTGATGGGACCCGGAGGATCTCCTCACCTGCGATACCGAGGGATTCCCGCGAGGTGGCGACGATCCGCACGTTGGGACAGGATTCGAGGATGAGTTTGATCGCAGCCGTCGCGCCGTCCAGCAGGTGCTCGCAGTTGTCGATGACCAGCAAGAGTTCTTTGGCCCACAGATAGCGGGTGACGACGTCTTCGATGGTGGCGCCTTCGCCGGCCCGCAGTCCCCAGGCGTCGCCGATCTCGGACATGATGAAGGCTGGGTTGGTGATGGGTGCCAGCTCCACTAGCCAGGCCCCGTCGGCGAGCTCGTCGGCCATCGGCCGAGCCGCTTCCACCGCCAGGCGAGTCTTGCCGGTGCCGCCTACTCCGGTGAGCACGGCCAGTCGACTGTCGGTGCTGAGGGTGTCGATCTCGGCGAGCTCGGAGGACCGGCCGACAAACGTGGTGAGGTACTCGGGGAGATTGTGGCGGCGGATGTCGACGGTGCGGATCGGCGTATCGATCACCGGCAGCTCGGCATGGCGAAGCTCGAAAAGGTGCTCGGGCTCCTCGATGTCTTTGAGGTGATGGGTCCCCAAATCTTCCAATGAACTGGGCGCCGCCAATGTCGATGCCATCGTCTCGGCGGTAATCGATGAGACGAGAACCTGCCCACCGTTGCCTGCCGACATGATGCGGGCCGCCCGGTTGAGCACGGGCCCGAAGTAGTCGCCGGCCCGTTCCTCCGCCGTCCCGGTGTGAATGCCGATCCGAACTTTGACGGCCGGCCCGGGCCACTGCGCACTCAGCAGGTCGAGCTGAATTTTGGTCGCGGCGGCGATCGCCGCCTCACAGGTTTGGAAAGCGACCGCGAAGGCATCGCCGGCCGTGGAAAATACGTGGCCCCCTAGGCTATCGGCAACCGACTGCATGACCTCGTCATGGAGGGCCAGGCTGGCCGCCATCCCTTGAGGGTTGCTCTCCCATAGACGAGTAGATCCCTCGACATCCGTGAAGAGAAACGAAACCAGCCCGGTGGGCAGAATTGCGGCCATGGGCGCGAGATTAACTCCGGTGGCCTCAGGATGCGGTGGGCGCTTGGAAGCTGCTGCTCGACAACACCCCATTGAATCGAGGACTTCCTGCGCTTCTCCCTCCTCGCCCCCGCACTCCCCAACACGACCGCACCGAAGGTGGGGGCGCGCGACTTCGGTGGGGTTGTGGTGCCCCGTCCGGGCAGTGTCACAGACGCCACGTACCTTCGACGTATGCCGCGAATCGCATCGTTCTACGGGATCACGATCACGATGTATTTCGGAGATCACAATCCGCCGCACTTCCACGCGCTTTATGCGGGACAGCGGGCACGGTTCACTCTTGACGGACAGCTGCTCAGCGGCGACCTTCCTCGACGGGCTCGACGCCTCGTACGAACATGGGCTCAGTTGCATCCTGATGAACTGGCCGGATGCTGGGAGCGGGCCCGAAATCACGCCTTGCCGGGTACGATTGAGCCGTTGCCATGAGGAGTGGAAGGGTGGCCGAAATAGTCGCTGTTCGGATAGTCGGTGCTCGGACCGTAGAGCTGACGTTTGCCGACGGATCGATCCGCGTCGTGGATCTCGCCCCCTTCTTGTGGGGTCCGGTGTTCGAAGCTATCGCCGCCGATGACGAGCTATTTGCTCAGGTTGCGGTCGATTCCGAGCTGGGTACGATCGGCTGGCCGAACGGTGCGGACCTGGACCCGGACGTCTTGCATGGTGATTACGAACCGGCTCAAACCTCCCAGGAGCTGCCCAAGTAGCCGCCACCAACACAACCCCATCGAAGGTGGGGGAGTGCCTACGCCTCGGACGTGTGGTCTCGCGGGAATTCGGCGATCGAAGATGACACTCCAACTCGACCCCACGGAAGCTGGGGTGCCGGGCTAGCTATTCTCGCGAGCACTCCCATCTCCTGGGCGGAACCGAGCTATGACCACGAACCCTCCACCACCTCCGTCCCCGGAGTGGAAAGACATCCTGGAAAAGGGGGACAATTTTCGGCATCTGCGCTGGTTGTTCAAGTGGCTGCCCTCGAATCCCCGATGCGAGTTATGCCTGGCTCCGTTTGCCGGCGCGGGCGGCTGGATGGTTCGTACTTTCAAAGGAATCAAGCCTTCGACGCTGAACCCGCACTTCTGCAACGACTGCGAGCTGGTGAGCGAAGACCACCCGGGCGGGGCCGAGGCGGACGTTGCATTGTTGTTTGCCGACATTCGTGGTTCAACTTCGCTGGCTGAAACGATGGAACCTGCTGCCTACTCTGCTCTCATAAGTCGCTACTTCTCAGAGGCCTCCGACGTGCTGATCCATGCCGGAGCCCTGATCGACAATCTTGCCGGTGATGGTGTCAACGCGATCTTCGCAAAGGGGTTCGCCGGTCACGACTATGCACAGAAGGCGGTCAAGGCCGGCAGGCGCCTGCTCGAGATCACGGGTCACGGGCCGGGCGAGGAACCCTGGGTACCGGTCGGAGTTGGCGTGCATTGGGGGCGGGCATTTGTGGGCGCAGTTGGGGAGGAGGGACGACTCATCTCGATTTCAGCGCTCGGTGATTCGGTCAATGTCGCCGCCCGGCTCTCATCGGCGGCCGCCGCCGGGGAGGTTGTTGTCAGCGAGGCTGCCTGCCGTGAGGCCGGCCTTGAATGTGACGATTACCCATCGAAGGAACTAACGCTCAAAGGTCGAGTCGAGCCGGTAACCGCCCACGTCATCACCGTCTAGTCCAGCTTCATCTCCGGTGAGTCTCGTCGCACTCGGGCTCCTGAGCCTGCTTCGTCTCCGATGATCCCAAAAGACCCGAAAGGATTCCGCCCGCGTCGGACACATCAGGGGTGAGACAGGAAATCAGTGTGCATCGCACCTCAAGACAGGAGTAGACCATGACACGCAGAATCTGGATCATTGTTACGGCAGTAATCCTCGCCGTCGCCACCATCGGCGGCGTGGCCGCTTTTGCCGGCGGCGGAGACGATGACGACCAAGAAGCCAATCCGAGCCCGAGCATTGGTATGCCGGCGCCCGACTCCGAAGGCATTAACGAGACCATTGTTCATGGCGGACCCGACGTCGAGGTCCTTCCCGAGTACGACGGTCCCGCCGATGGCCCTCCCCGCACAGAAGGCCCGATCGAAGAGCCGGGGGACGAGTTCAGCAGAGACGCTGGAGAAGGCGCTGGTTCGCTCGAAGGCGGACCGGTGACCAACGGAGAGTTGGCCGGGGATGAGGGCGATGTCATCGATGGTGGTTCCACCTCCAGCGGGATGGTGGTGCCCGGATTCGAAGGCGTCGTGACCGACTTCATCGTCGAGCCCAGTTCCTAACCGACATCAAGACTTTGCGAGGGAGGATTCCCGATGAGGCGGGCTACCAAACCGAGACCCATGGTGCTGATGCTGTTAGTGGTTGCACTGGTGGCAGCCGCCTGCACCGGCGGTGATGGAGGCGTCTCGACTACGACCGTGCCGGGTTCCACTACCACCACGACAGTTGGTGAGAATCCGTGTGAAGGTGCCGAGTCGTCCGACGTGTTCCATTTGGTGGATATCGATGGCGACGGATCGTCTGAGACCGTATATCTTCGTTCCTCCGCCAGTGCCGATCGTTTGGATCTGGGCCTCTGTGTTGATGGCGAGACCCATGCGGAGCTGACCATCGACGGGGGGACCACCCTTCTCGGGTTCGCCGACCTCGATGACGATGGCCGCCTGGAGATTCTCCTTCGAAGCGACGGTGAGCGGGGACCGCTCGCTCGAGCAGTCGTCGTGGCGCTCAGCGGACTCACTCTCACTGATCTCGAGGCCGAGAAATGGATCACGGGTGGAATCCCGGACGGGCCGTTCGAGGCTGCCGGGTTCGAGTGTGACGACATTGACGACGACGGCGACCTCGAACTGCTGGTGACTAGCTACCGGCCGGCCGACGACTTGCTCAATGTTGACCCAGAGGATCAGGATCAAGTCAACCTCGGGATCAGCCTGGTTCACCTGGACGGCACCACCGTGTCGGAATTCGGTGTGGACATGTTTGAGACCGACTTTCAAACCGCGTATGAGCGCTGGCTCGAGCCCGACCGGTGTGCACCCGGCTCAACTCCCAGAGTGGAGATTGTGTACGGAGAGAACGGGTGGGGGAGAGTCGATTTCGACCCGGCCGACTTTGCCAGCGACGGGGACGTCGTGTTGACCGGCATCGCCCGCGGCGGCACGGAGGACAGGTACGTGGTGGTCGGATCTGAACACCCGAGCTTCCTGTTGGGTGAGTTCTTTCCCGTTCGGCCCGTCATATGGTCTTCGGCCGATGCCCTCTCGTGGCACAAGTCGGAGCTGGGGGACCCCGTTGGTGAGCTTCGTGATGTGGTGGCGCGGGCCGACGGGAGCGGATTCGTGGCGGTGGGGGCCACCGACTCCTTTACTGCTGCTGCGTGGGTGTCGACCGACGGCCGCAACTGGGAGCTAATCGAAGTGCCCTCCTCCCGATCCGGTGAGGGTCTCCTGGGCCCCGTGATGTCTCAGATTGTCGAAACCCCGCTCGGCCTGGTGGCGGTGGGGACCGAGGACTACGCCCCCGATCCGGGCGGTCACGGCGTCGATATTGATGCCACCGTGTGGCTCTCGACCGATGGGCGGGCCTGGGAACGGGTCGAGCATCCAGCTTTCGGAACGCCCGGATACCAGCCCAACGCTGGAGACGAATTCAATGGCGAGTTGGTCGGTGTGACCTATCAACCGGGGGTGGGGATTGTCGTCGTGGGGTCCGCCAGCGATCCCAACGATCCGACCGAAGACTTTCCCTTGCACAGGCCGGCCGCCTGGATATCGGCCGACGGGAGTCAATGGCAGCGGTACGACATGCCCGGTGAGCTGCGGTTGCGGGGAGTGACGGCCAGTTCCGGCGGTTTGGTGGCGCACGGTGTGTCAACCCTCTCGGGCAGTCCGAGTGCGGACGCAGTTGTTTTGGTCAGCACAAACGGCCAACAGTGGGTGCCGGCCACCGGAGCGTTCGCCGGTCTGGGTGGGGTCGACGGAATTCAGAGCATCAACCATGCCCTGGAGATTCCGGGGGTTAGGGTCGTGGGCTTCGGAAGCGATGAGAAGGAATTCGAAACCGTCGGCGGCGCCGCCGTCTGGTGGTCGAACACCGCAGACGACCCGACGGCATGGCACCGAGAGGCCCATGACGACCGCGTCTTCGAAGAGCTCACTGCCTCGCCCACTGCCACCATGACCGATGCCGTCTGGTCGGACGATCGTCTCGTCGTCGTGGGTTTCTCGGGCCGGACCGTCGAGTTTCCGGGCGGCGGATCGGGCTGCTGTCTCATCGGGCCCGCCGTCTGGGTGTGGCCGGCCGTTTCCGGTGCTGGAAGTGGATCCTGATGGTGAAGACACCTACCAATAAGAGCTGGGGGGTTGCCGGTCTCTTGATTGCGGTTGTGGCTTTGATAGTGGGCGCCGCACTTCCAGGTCGAACGGTAGTTAGTACCGACGATGACCCTCTCCCGGACGACTGGCCCCAGCGGCTGAGTAGCGAAGTGGCCCTGGTGGCGGGTAAGCAGGCCTCCGGCGGCCTCGAGTTGCTTGGAGTGCGCCTGCGAGAAAAGACCTATCTCCTCGATCTGCACTTCCTGGGATCCGCGGATTGCGCCCCAGGGGTGTGTGAGGGCCCGGATGGGCTGAGCGGAGAAGTCGTCGGCACCACTATCGACGGGGATCTGATCGTGAGTTCCCGCGTCGAGGTGACCCGTGAGTGCTTCGACCTCATTGAGACCAGCGATCCGTGGCCGTCCTTTCCAGAATGCGTCCCCATCGCCGGCAGATAGACCGCGCTCAAGCGACACCCAACGGCTAGCAGGCAACCCGTGGTACTCATCGATAACGTAGAGGCTCCAGGGAAGGAGCGAGATCGACCTACGATCGTGCCGCCGATGACGTCCTCGTCTCATGATCGTGCCGATCGTGCCGAGCAGTTCCATGTGCTGTTCGAAGCGCACTATCCCAAGTTGCTTGCCTATGCGTTGCGCCGTACCCGCACCGAAGCCGATGCTCACGACGTTGTTGCTGAGACCTTCACCGTGGCGTGGCGCCGTTTCGATGACCTCCCTCCCCAGGATCGGTGGCTTCCCTGGCTGTACGGGGTCGGCAGGCGGGTTCTGGCCAACCAGCGGAGAAGTGCTGCCAGGCAGAATCAACTCGCGGACCGCGTTGCCACCGAGAGTTCGGTGGGCGGCTATCACGCGGAACCGTCGGCCGCTTCGAACCTGGTGCAGGAACAGATGGCGCGGTTGCGCCCTGACGACCAGGAGTTGCTCCGATTGGCTACCTGGGAGGAGCTTTCCCACGACCAAATCGCCACCGCATTGGGTATCAGCGCGAATGCGGTCGGGATCCGGCTACACCGGGCCCGGAACCGGCTCGGTCGAAATCTCGAGAAGGCCGGCTACCGGGGTAGTCGATCCCCTGAAGAACATGCGAAAGATTCGGGTGTCGCCCGGACACAAACCGAAGTGAAAGACCAACCGAAGGACTATCCGGACAAGGAGCCGATGTGAAGAAGCGACACTTCAAACATGAGCCCCTTGACGCGCTGCGGGACGCCGATCCCATCGTCGCAGAGCGCCTGCCAGGGGTCGGCGACGATCCCCGCGCTCAGGCATTGTTCGAGGAGATCACATCGCTCCCGATCGAGGAGGAGGCACCGAGCCCGACGCGAGCGCCCAAGAGGAGCTGGATTTTCCAACCGGCCTGGGCCGCATCGGCAGCCGTAGCCCTGGTTGCTGGCGTAGTCGGCACGGTCGCGCTCCTGGGGGGCTCGCCTTCGGACCCCCCGGATACTCAGACGGTTCCAACAAACCAGACGCCCCCCACGGCTGCCGCCGCTCCCATCGCCGGAGCATGCGTCGAGCAATACGACCTCGAAACTCTCGCCAACCGCGACTTCGCGTTCGATGGCACGGTCACCTCCGTGGATGGCGATCAAGTGACCTTCCTGGTCAACCAGTGGTTCCGCGGCGATCAGGTGACGGAGGTGACGTTGACCGCCACCGGCCTCACGGGCGGTGCGCTTACCGAAGAGGGCGTCCCTCTGGAAGAGGAGGTCACCTCGATCGGCGGTGGACTGACCTTGGTCGACGGCGAGAGGTTTCTGGTGGCCGGCTCAGACATATTCGTATGGTCCTGCGGGTTTACCCAGTCATACGATCCGGCCGTCGCAGCCGACTGGGCAGCCGTGTTCGAAGGCTGACGGCGAGCGGATTTGACCGGATACGCTCTCAACCGGTATCTATAGGCGGATCAGACCGAAGCGCGCCTGTAGGTCGCGCTCTCCCGCACGTCCCCAACGCGATCGCACCGAAGGCCGAAGCGTCAATGCAGCAGTCAAACGAGCTGGCTTGATGGCTTTCTGAATGGCCCCACGCGATATGGGTCGCTTGAGACCCCGGCCGCTCCAGACCAGGCAGACGGGCCCAGTTCAGGTTCAGGGGGTGGTGCAGTTGATGTTCCAGCCGTCGGGGTGGAGGTTGGGGGTGATCTCGATGTTGGTTTGGGTGTCCCCGCCGACCTCGAAGACGGCGTGGCAGCCGTAGAGACCCCGGCCGTCGGTGTTGATTGGCACCCAGCGGGTGGCTGGACTGAGTCCGGTATCGACCCATATCACCAGCGTGTAGGTGCCGGGTTCGACGGTCAATGCTTGATCGGACACATACGGGAACCGTCCCACCGACATGTCGGCGGGCTGGCGGAGTACTGCGGTGAAGTCCTCATCGGAGACCACCCACCAGAACCCCCCGAGTGCGTCACGGTCCAGATCGGTCAACTCACCCGCATAGAGCACTCCGGCCAACTCATGGCCGTCATGACCAGACACTCCCGACACGGTGACCCCAACCGTCTGACCATCCCCCACACCCGTCGCCAGCGGTGCCGTTGTCGGCCGGGGAGTGGCCGGCTCGTCGGCCACGTCGCTCGTGCCGCGGCCCCCCAACCACACCGCAGCTACCGCCATCACCACGATGGCGGTGGCCGTTCCGATTGCAATCAGCGTGCCCCGCCAGGTCGACACTCCCGGCAGCATCTCGGGACCGGGCGTTGTGGGTTCTGCGCGGAGTCGGGCGGCGCGCTGCTCTATGGCAGCCCGCATATCCGGGGTGTCGAGTTGATCGAGCTCTCCGAGACGTTTCTGTAAGTCACTCATTGCTCTCCTCCAGGATCTCGCGCAACCGCCGCCGTCCCCGGCTCAGATGCACCCAAACCGCCGCGGGGGTGGACCCGACGATCCGGGCCACCTCCCGGGCCGGATAGCCCGCGTAGTGGTGCAAGACGACAGCCGACCGCTGCATCGGTGACAGCTGCGCCAGCGCCGCTCTCACCTCCCAGGCAGGCTCTGCCGGTATAACCGGATTATCGACAACCGAAGGGAAGTTGGTGGCCCGTCGCTGCAGCTCACCAGCGGCAATTCGATAGGCCGCTTTCCACACCCATCGCTCCGGGGCCCAAAGGTCCTCGCCGCGGGCAAGCGCCTGAGCGAAGGCTTCAGCGACGGCATCCTCGGCCACCTCGCGGCTCCCCGCGTACGCCGTGAGTGCCCGCCACATCCGCGGAGCCTGCTCTCGATACACGAGATCCAAAGCGCCGGCGTCCGACAGCCTCGATGCTCTGGCCTCTCTGTTCAGCAAAAGGAAGCCCTCTGTTGGAAGCGACTCGACCACACGCACCCT
>JAOTYB010000193.1 GCA_029862065.1 Acidimicrobiia bacterium
CAGGGCTTGAGTGGTGGACGGGACCGTACATGATCTCCTCGTGATGTGTTTCTAGGGCCAGTATCCGCTTTCCTACCTGAAGTCCTGCTGAAGGACCCTGAGAAACCTCTCAGGATGACGCCCGGCGGTACCATCCTTCCCCGATGTCGAGATTCGCGTTCTTTCTCAGTGCGGTGGTCGGCCTGGCCGCTTGTACCACCGGTGTGGCCCAGGAACCGGCACCCCCTGCCAGTTCCACCACCACAACCGTTGCGCCGACGACAACTACTACCACCACCACGATCCCGCCGACCACGACCACGACCATTCCGGTCTTCGATCTGGCGGGCTCGGTACTCACTCCCGACGGGCTCCCCCTCACCGCCGCTCAGGTCTCGATCGGCGAGGCCAGCACAACCACCGCCGCAGATGGTTCTTTCGTTCTGGCCGGCGTGCCTGCCGGCACCGTGACCATCTCCCGGCCGGCCCATCACAGCGTTGAGGTCCCGTGGACCGGGGCGGCGCGAGTCGATGTGTCGCTGGAACCCCGGGTGGTACGAGCCCTGCGGGTCAGCAAGTACGTGGCGGCCGATCCCGAGGCGTTCGCCGGTCTCTTAGACCTGGCCGCCAACTCGATGGTCAATTCTCTGGTGTTCGACACCAAGGACGAGTCGGGATACGTGCTCTACGAGACCGCAGTTCCCCAGGCGGCCGAGCTCGGGTCTATCGGAGTGATGTACGACGTCGGCGAGCGTCTCGCTCAGGCCAAGGCGGCAGGCTTGTACACCATCACCCGGGTGGTGAGTTTCGAGGATCAGGTGTGGGTGAGGGCCGACCCGGAGGCCAAGTTCGCCGGGCGATGGATCGACCCCCGCGATCCCGAGAACTGGGAGTATCCGCTCGGGCTGGCGGTGGAAGCTTGCGAGCTGGGATTCGACGAGATCCAGTTCGACTACGTCCGGTTCCCGGCCGGCCAAACTGCCGTCTCCTCCAACGTCACCAACCCCACAACCCAGGAGGAGCGGTTGGCGGCCATTTCGGGCTATCTGACTGAGGCACGGGATCGCCTGCACCCGTTGGGCTGCGCCCTGTCGGCCGATATCTTCGGCATCGTCGTCTCAACGGCCAACGATCAGGGCATCGGCCAACGACCGGAAGAGGTTTCGGCGGTGGTGGATGCGGTGAGTCCCATGGTGTATCCCAGCCACTACAGCGACGGCTGGCTCGGTTTCGAGGACCCCAACGACTACCCGGGGCCGGTGACCGCCAACGCCCTCGATAGCGGCATCCCCCGGCTCAACAGCCCATCTGTTATGCGACCGTGGCTGCAGGCCTTCTATTACTCGAGCTCTCAAATCCAGGCCACCATCGCCGAGGCCGAGAAGCGCGGGGTCGGGTGGATCCTGTGGAATGCCGGAGGCAACTACGCCGAGAGTGCCCTCCCCAAGGAGCCCGGCTAGACGGGCAAGCGCACCTCGAATGTCGCTCCTTCGTGCAACGGCTCAACGGCAGCCACCCGTCCGCCATGGGCGTGGGCAATGGCCTGCACCACCGGCAGGCCGAGGCCGGTGCCACCTTCATCCCGGCTGCGTCCGTCATCCAGCCGGACAAACCGCTCGAAGATCCGTTCCCGTTCATCGGGCGGAATGGCTTCACCGTCATTGGAGACCCGTACCACCGCCTCTCCGCCGCTTTCGAGTGTCTCCACCCACACGCCGGTCTGAGCATGGCGGACCGAGTTGTCGAGAAGGTTCCGCAATAACTGTCGCAACCGGTCGGGATCGGCCCACAGCCTGACCGGTGCAACGGCCTGGGTATCCACCGGGGCGCTACTGCGACCAACCACCATGCCGACCTCTGAGCGGACCAAATCTTCGAGGTCGATCTCTTCGCGTCTGAGCCTGAGTTCCCGTTCGTCGGCACGGGCGAGCGTCAAGAGGTCACCCACCAGCATCTCCAGCCGAAGGTCCTCGTGGAGTAGATCGTCAAGCAGACCCTCGGTCTCCACCGCGTCAGGGTTGGCCTTGGCGACCTCGAGCATTGTCCTGATGGCCGCCACCGGGCTCTTGAGCTCGTGGGAAGCGTCGGCCACGAATCGGTAGTGCTCTTCGGCCGAGGCCTCCAGCCGGTCGAGCATGGCGTTCATGGTCTCAGCGAGGCGTCGGACCTCGTCGTCGCTGGTGGGGGCCGGCAAACGCCGATGCAGATCTGTGTGGCTTATCTGATCGGCCTCCACTCGCATCGCTTCGACCGGACGCAAAGCCCGGCCCGTTCCCCACCAGGTGACAACCGCGACGAGCGCCAGCATGACCGGGAAGGTCCAGATGAGTATCTCAAACAGCACGTCGAGATTGTCTTCCGTATCGAGCGAAGCCGCCACCACGACGTCGGCATCGCCCGAAGGGGTGGCAGTTCCCAGCACAACCACCAACGTGGCGCCCTCCACGCTGTAGCCGAGCTGCTCCTCGAGGTCGTCGGACAGCTCACGGTCGCGATAGATGTCGCGCTCGCCCGGAGCCAGGTGTTCGTCCGATAAGGCCGGAAGCCCATCGACCCCGGCACTGGCGCGCAGCACCGCCCCATCGCTGCGGACCAGCTGGGTGGCCATGATGTCGTCGCCGGTCGGCAGGTTGTCCCCGAGTGCTCCGCTCTGCGCCAGGGCGGCTATCGACTCGGCCCGGGCGATGGCGGCGTTCTGAATCGAGGTCTCGAAGTTCGACCGTGCCAGTAACAACAGCGCCGCCAACCCGGCGACCAGGGCCACCGCCACCACCGCTGTGGCAAACAGCGTTGTCCGGAAACGGACGCCGGAGGTCCGGTTACGTCGAGCCATGGGCCATCAATCGATAACCGACGCCCCGCACCGTCTGCAGCGACTTGCAACCGAACGGAACGTCGATCTTCTTCCGCAGGTATCCGACGTACACCTCGACGATATTGGGATCACCATCGAAGGCCCAGTCCCACACGTTGTTGAGGATGTCGAGCTTGGGCAGTGCTTCACCGGGATGACGCATCAAATACTCCAGCAGCGCGAACTCCCGAGGAGTGAGGTCGATCGCCACCTCGCCGCGACGTACGGCCCGGGCTGCCGGGTCGAGGGTCAAGTCGCCGACCGACAACACCGTCGGTCGCTCGCCAGATTTCCTACGAATGAGTGCCCGTAGCCGAGCCATCAGGACCACGAATGAGAATGGCTTGCGCAGAAAGTCATCGGCCCCGGTGTCGAGGGCCTCGGCCTCATCGAACTCGCCGTCTTTGGCCGTCAACATGAGGATCGGCACCCAG
>JAOTYB010000048.1 GCA_029862065.1 Acidimicrobiia bacterium
ATAGCTTGAGCGCCTCATCGCGGGCGGCCGTGGCTTCTTGCTTGAGGAGGTTGGCTTCGTTGCGAATAGTGGAGGCCTCGCGTTCGGCTGCCGCCAAGACACTCTGTGCTTTGCGCTCGCTCTCTTCAGCAGAGTGCGTCAGTTCGAGCGCATGGGCCTTGGCGTCGTCGGCGGCGGCGGCCAGGGCTTCGGCTCCCTCGGCAATCTCCCGCTTTCGCTCGTCCAACTCGCTCCTGACCGACGCAGCGTAGGCGTCGGCCTCGTTGCGCACCTGCTCAGCATCCTGCTTGGCCGCGGAGCGAATGACATCAGCTTCCTGCTCGGTCTGAGCCACGAGATCAGCGACGATCTTATGGGCCTCTTCTGTCTCGGCCTGGGCGGCGGCTCGGATCTGCTCGGCGGAGTCGCGGGCGCTTTGCACGATCTCGTCGGGTTGATGTTCGAACGTGACTTTTTCGTCGGCCTGTTGCTGAACCTTGGCTGCCTCGGTGCGAGCTGCTTCGAGCAGCTCTTCGGCCTGCTTGCGGGCCGCCTCAAGAATGGTCGAAGGCTTCGACCCGGAGTGGATCTCCAACGATTGGGCTCGCTCACGTGCCTCTGACAGGATGCCCTGGGCCCGCGATTCGGCGCTCCCGAGGATCCGGTCCTTGACCTCCAACAGAGAGAAGAAGGCCTGATCGACAGCGGCTGCTTCGGACTCCTTGGCTTTGGAGGCCTCGATCTCCAGTGACGCGATGCGACGAGTGGCTTCGTCGAGCATCTGCTCGTACTTGCCAATAGCTTTCTCGACCTCGGCCCGGGAGTATCCCCGTCCGACGGTCTTGAAGCGCGGTTTGTCGTTGTCCTTCTTCGCCACGGTTATTCGTCGGCAGCCTAAACGCCGCTCTTGAGCTATGAGGAAGGAGACGGAGAAGGGCGAAAAACACAGCGAGTAGCTGTGATAAGAGCTCGTCAGGTGCGAGCCGGCGTGAGAGGTGCGAGCTTCGCTCGCCCAACGCCTCCGGCGTTGGTACCCCCCTACCCCCGAGCTTCGCTCGGCGGTACTTTCCCCCCAAAGGGGGGACTGACGTAGAAGCCCGGATCTCGAAGGGAATTGGACTTGCCACGAGTTTGCGAAGCAAACTCGAACAGCAACGCCGAAGGCGTTGCCGTGGGCCCACCTGGATTTGAACCAGGGACCTCATCCTTATCAGGGATGCGCTCTAACCGAGCTGAGCTATGGGCCCAAGAGGGCGAGATTGTAACACCGGGCCAAACTGCCACCCACCAAGGCGGTCCCATAACCACGAGTTTGCGGCAACGCTTCGGCGTTGCTGAGCAAACTCGCAAGCAAGCCGAAGGGTTGCCCCCGTCGTATTATGACCACTCCTGGGGATGTAGCTCAGCCTGGCAGAGCACCTGGTTTGCAACCAGGGGGTCGTCGGTTCGAATCCGATCATCTCCACGCAACTCAACGAAAGGTATCCCATGACGAACGCCGTCATCGTCGACGCGGTCCGAACTCCCACCGGCAAACGCGGCGGCAAGCTCAAGGACACTCACCCGGTCGATCTCGCCGCCCACGTGTTGAACTCCATCAAGGACCGCAATGGAATCGAGGCCGAGCAGGTCGATGACGTCATCATGGGCTGCGTGTCTCAGTTGGGCGAGCAGGGGATCAACGTGGGACGCAACGCGGTGCTGGCGGCCGGCTGGCCTGAGAGCGTCCCCTCTACAACGGTTGATCGGCAGTGCGGGTCTTCACAACAGTCGGCCCACTTCGCGGCTCAGGGAGTCATGGCCGGCGTCTACGACATCGTCGTCGCGGCCGGCGTCGAATCGATGACCCGGGTCCCCATGGGATCGAACGCCACCCTCGGTCCCGGCTTCCCGTTCGGCCCGGCGATGATGGAGCGCTACGACAACCACATGTTCAACCAGGGGATCTCGGCCGAGATGATCGCCGAAAAGTGGTCGATTCCCCGTGAAGAGCTCGACCAGCTGGCCTACGAATCACATATGCGAGCCCAGCAGGCCACCGACGAGGGACGCTTCGAACCGGAGGTCACGCCCGTTGAAGTTCCGTCCGAGGGCGGCGGCACCGAGGCGATGACCGTCGACGAGGGGATTCGGGCTGGCACCACCATCGAGAAGCTGGCGACCCTCAACCCGGTCTTCCAGGAGGACGGGGTGGTGACTGCGGGCAACTCATCCCAGATCTCGGATGGAGCGGCCGCCGTCCTCATCATGAGCGAGGAGAAGGCCAAGGAGCTCGACCTCACTCCGAAGGCTCGTTTTGTGCAGTTCGCCATCGCCGGAGTAGACCCGGTCATGATGCTGACCGGCCCGATCCCGGCCACGCGCAAGGTGCTCGACAAGGCCGGGCTCACGATGGATGACATCGACCTGTTCGAAGTGAACGAGGCCTTCGCCTCAGTGGTGGCGGCCTGGCGGCGCGAGCACGAAGCCGACCTCTCCAAGGTCAACGTCAACGGGGGAGCGATGGCGCTCGGCCACCCGTTGGGAGCCTCCGGGGCGAAGCTGCTGACCACGCTCGTGCACGAGCTGGAGCGGCGCGGCGGCCGCTACGGCCTCCAGACCATGTGCGAGGGCGGCGGCATGGCCAATGCCCTCATCATCGAAAGGCTGTAAGCCTGAATATCGTCATTGCCGTCGTCATGTTCGCCGCCATTCTGGGGGCGGGGGTATGGGGGATTCGGTTGCTGGCCCAGCCCGTCCCACCGGAACCTGCCCTGGAGGACTTGATTGAGGTTGAAGCCAGGTATCACTGCACCGTGTGTGGGATGCGCCTGACCGTCACGCGGATTCAGGGCGATGAGGAAAAGCCTCCTCGCCATTGCCGGGAAGAGATGGATCTGGTTCCCAACTCGTAGCGCTTGGGTCTCGGTCCGGGGAGGGAAGTGTGGAGACCCATCCCGACCCCGCTCTCGCTCGGCCACCCTTCCCTGAGGGAAGGGAATCAGAACGTCGTCCGCTCCGATGTTTGGCGACGACGACTCAGCCGGTTGAGGAGGCGGCGACGTCCCTGAGGTACAGGAGCACGCTCGGGTGGCCCTCGGTGACGAGTCCGTCGGCGCTTCCCCTGCCCCATAGGAACAGATCGAGGGCATCTCCGGAGCCGCGCACTACTGCGTTGGGGGATGGGCCATCGGCTTCGAGCTCAATCCCAGCCTCGTCATCGAAGGCCTTGCCGCTGTTGGGGGACGTTCCCGTCCACGACAGGAACCGCACATTCCAGCTGCGCCCCTCGCTCTCCAGCCGAACCGCCACCGGTGAGCGGGTCACTTCGGCCCACGGTGGGTATCCCTCCATGAAGGTGGTGAGGATCTCATCGACACCGTCGGCGCCGAGGATCGGGTTGACGGGAGTGGGCGCACCGTGGCCCAGCTCGGCATCGACCCTGTGAATAACGGTTTCGTGGGCCATCCGCCGAATCCAGAACCCGACGGTCTGGTCTGGCTCGTGCCAGGTGTGGACATGGGTGGCCGGATCGGCAACGGAGAGGACAGCCGTCAGCTCGTGCAACCCCTCGGCGAACCATTCGAGGAGGGAATCGTCGCCCCGTAGCGCAAAGTCGCTGAAATCTGGTGCCTCGTCCACGAGGAGCTCGCGGACGATGTGGGTCTTCTGGCGGTGGACCTGGCCGAGGTGGGCGATGACATCACGCACGGTCCAACCCGGAGTAGACGGAACCTCGGGATCCAGGCCTTTGCGGCCCGCATCCAGGACGGCTGCCCCATCGGAGCGGATTGCCTGGAGGTACTCACCCCAGTTCATGAGTTATCCACAGGTGTGGACAAACCTGTGGGAAGATTACAGGCGTGTAATTCCACGCGAGTCATCGGTAATTGAGGGTCATGGCAAACCCAACGCCGATGGCGGCCAGTCCGCCCACCAGCCAGATACCTTGGACGTCGCCGAATACCCCGATGTAGTTCAGGATGATCATGAGCGCGCCGATAGCCATCAAGCCAAACATGACCCCGATATACAGCGGGGAAGAAGGAGGCTTCACGTCTTTCTTCGGCGTGGTTGTATGGTGCGGCTTCTGCTGCTCTCTGCGTCCCTTGGGTCGTGCCATGGCGCCAGATTACCCGTTTTTAGATAGCGAGCCCACGTGAGAACACGATCCATCCGAATCATCCGCGGAGCGGGCTGGACCTTCATCTGGCTCGGCGTCTATCTCATGGGGTTTGTGGCCTATCAGTTGTGGTTCACCAACATCCTGACGGCCCGCGATCAGTCGGCCCTCGCCTCCGGTCTCGAGGAGCACTACGAAGCCGTCGAGGTCGAGCAGATCGAGTATGAGCCAATCACCATTCCCGGCTCGACCCCCGCTCCGACCGTCCCCGACCCCGAGCCCAATTTCATCCTGCAGGAGTCGGCCAGCGAGGTCGGTGAGGCGTTTGCCGAGATCCGCATACCCAAAATCGACCTTGACGTCGCCGTTCTCGAAGGAGTCCGCCGTCGCGATCTGAAGAAAGGCCCGGGCCACCTCACGGGGTCGCCGTTGCCGGGACAGCCCGGCAATTCAGTCATCTCCGGCCATCGCACGACCTATGGAGCGCCGTTCGGGGCCCTCGCCGAACTGGTGGCCGGAGACCGCATAGAGGTCGAGACGGCGCTCGGGGTGCACGTGTACGAAGTGCAGGAGGCACCGGAGCGCTGCCGGAACGAGGACGGTTTGTGCGTCGTCAAACCCACCGACCTGTGGGTGACTGAGGCCCGGGAGGAAGCCTGGCTGACCCTCACCACCTGCCACCCTAAGTTCTCGGCACGCCGACGGCTCATCGTGTTTGCGAAGCTCGTCGACGGTCCGAACGCCGAAGTTATTCTGGCCGCATGATGATCCAAACCATCTTCCGCCGCCTGCCGGGTCCCGCCCCGGTCCGGATTGCCGCCATGGTGCTGGTGGCCCTCGTCATCCTGGTTCTCGTCATCTGGAGCTACGAACTGCTCGGCGATATCCTCGACAGCGGGGGTACGGTGGGGGAATGAAAGTCCTCGTCGTCGACAATTACGACTCCTTCACCTTCAACCTGGTTCAGTATCTCGGGGAGTTGGGGGCCGACCCGATGGTGGTTCGCAACGACGAGCTCACGGTGGCGGAGGCGACGGCTCTTTCTCCCGACCGGCTCGTCATTAGCCCGGGCCCGGGAACGCCGGTCGACACCGGGTACTCCCGCGACTACTTGCGTGAGCTGAGCCCCACTATCCCCACGCTGGGGGTGTGCCTGGGCCATCAGGCGATCGTTGATGTGTACGGAGGTTCGGTTGAGGCGGCCCCGGCTCCCCGCCACGGCAAGACCTCCGAGATCACCCACGACGGTGAGGGGGTGTTCGTCGGGCTTTCCAACCCGCTGGTGGCCACTCGCTATCACTCCCTGGCTGCAACCAATGTCGGCGACGACCTGGTGGTGAGTGCCCGTAGCGAGGATGGGGTGGTGCAGGGGGTCCGCCATAAGACGCTTCCGATCGAAGGTGTGCAGTTCCACCCGGAGAGCATCATGACCGCCGAGGGAATGGCCCTGCTCAAGAACTTCCTGGGGTAGTTCCTCCAGAGATTCTGCCCGCCGCCGCCGGTAGTTGCCATCGTCGCCCGCTCCGTTCGACCAACCCGTCGGATTCCAGCGCCTCCAGCGCCTCCCGCAGCCGGGTGGTGGCGAGGCCGGTCTGTTTGGCCAGCGCGGCGTGGCTTGCGCTGTTCCCGTGCACCAGGGCTCTGACAACTGCCCCCCGCGCCTGGCGAGTTGATCCCGAGAACCGCGCTTGCCTGGCCGGCGCGGAGTACACCGAGGCGTCCGCACACCAGTCGGTCACCGGGCACGAATCGCAGTCGGGCTTGGGCATACACACCCGGGCTCCCAGGTCCATCATCGCCTGATTCCAATCGGCCGGCCGGTCTCCATCCAGGGCGGCCGCGGCGGCCTCCGCCAACCGGGTCCCTTCCAGGGGAGTTGCCTCCCATCGGCTCAATACCCGCTTGGCGTTGGTGTCGACGGCGGGCACCGCCTCTCCGAAGGCGATGCTGGCCACGGCCGCTGCCGTGTAGGCGCCGACGCCGGGAAGGGCTTGCAGCTCCTCCGATGTGGTGGGCCATCCGTGTTGGACGACATGGGCGGCCGCGTCGTGCAGGAAGCGGGCCCGGCGGTTGTAGCCCAGGCCCGACCAGGCGGCCAGCACCTCAGCCAGGGGAGCCCTGGCCAGGGACTCAGGCGTCGGAAACAACGCCAGGAACCGTTCGTAATGGGGCACCACCCGCACGATCTGGGTCTGCTGGGCCATTACTTCGCTGACCAGCACCGCATAGGGGTCCCGGGTCTGGCGCCACGGGAGCGGGCGGCGGTTGGCGTCGTACCAGGCGAGCAAAGCATCTCGCCGGGCAGTGCTCACGGCGTGGTGGTTGTGGTGGTGGTGGTGGTGGTGGGTGGCGGCGGTGCCTGGCCGATCCGCACGGTGATGGTGGTGCCCGGCTCGACCAGCACATTGGCGGCCGTCTGCTGCTCCAGCACGATGCCCTCCCGGCCGTCGCCGGCCACCACTTCGATCGGCTCGCCGAATGCGATCACCAGCCCGAGCGCGGCCAGGGCGTTCTCGGCTTCGGCCTGCGTGTTGCCGATCAGGCTTGGGACCGTGACCGGCTCGACTCCGAGCGAGCAGATCAGGGTGACCGACTCGTTCTTTGGGATGATCTCCAGCGCCCCCGGTTCTGTGCGAATGACTTCTCCGTCGGGAATCGTGGCGTCGAATTGCCGCTCAATCACAACCTGTACACCCAGATTCGACAGAGCGGCGAGAGCATCAAGGCAGAGGAAGCCGGTGTACTCGGAAAGCACTACCTGCTCGGGTCCCGACGACACGGTCAGCATGATCTGGGTACCGGGCGGGTGGTTGGTCCCGGCGGGAGGATCCTGGCTGATGACCTGGTTGGCCACCACCTCGTCGTCGGTCACCGCCTCAACCAGGTACAAGAAGTCGGCGTCGGTGAGGGCTTGCTGGGCGGCCGCCAGGTCGCGACCTTCGACGTTTGGCACCGTGAACGTCTCGGCTCCGCTCGAGATGACGACGTTCACCCGATCCTGCGGGTCGACCAGGACTCCGGCGGCCGGGTCGGTTGCCGATACCGTGCCTTCCGCGAACTCGTCGCTGGCCCGGCGGATCGGTATCGGTCGGAGCCCGAGATCTCCGAGCTCTTCGAAGGCCTGCTCCTCGGTCGATCCCAACAGGTTGGGCATCTCCACAAGATCTCCGCTGGTGTCGGATGTCCCGAGGCCCTGGACTACGAACACTCCCGCCACCGCCACGATGGCCAGCAGCGCTACCGAGCCGAGGATGACCGACCAGGGGGTTCGGCGCTCCTGGGGATAGGCGGTGAGCCGGTAGGCCTCATCGGGGGGGACGGTGGGGGGTGGGGTGGCGGCGACCACCCGGGTGGCAGCTTCGGGGTCGGCGGCGCCAACCGGGAGGCCACTGAGGAATCGCAGCAGGTCGCTGCGCATGTCCTCGGCCGTCTGGTACCGGTCGGCAGGATTCTTCTCGAGGGCTCGCATCACGATGGCATCGAGCTCGGGAGGCACGTCGGGGTTGCTGGCCGACGGGATGGCGGCCGCTTCGGAGACATGCTGATAGGCCACCGACACCGGGGTCTCACCGGAGAACGGTGGCCGGCCGGCCAGCATCTCGAAGAGCACCACGCCCAGCGCATACAGGTCGGAGCGACCGTCGGCCTGCTGTCCCTGGGCCTGCTCGGGACTGAAGTAGGTGGCGGTGCCGATGACGGCGCCGGTGCGGGTGAGCTCCTCGGAGTCGTCCCACGCCCTGGCGATGCCGAAGTCGGTGACCTTTACGCTGCCGCTCTCGGTCAACAGAATGTTGCCCGGCTTGACATCGCGGTGGGCGAGGCCGCCCCGGGCAGCAACAGCCAGCGCCGCCGCCACTTCACTGGCAATCTCGGCGGCTCGGCGCGGCATGATCGGCCCCTCGCCACGGATCACGTCGCGTAGCGTTTGGCCTTCGACCAGCTCCATGACGATGTAGTAGTTGCTGCCGTCTTTACCGGTGTCATAGATGCTCACGATGTTGGGATGAGTGAGGTTGGCGGCAGCCTGAGCCTCCCGCCGAAATCGCTGGACGAAGGCGTCGTCGGTGACGTAGTTGGCGTGCAGCATCTTGACCGCGACGTCACGACCCAGCAATTCGTCGGTTGCTGAATAGACGTCGGCCATCCCTCCACGGGCGAGGTGGTGATTTAGCCGATATCGCTCAGCAAGGACGGTGGTGTTCATGTCAGACATGAGTGACGCCGGGGAAGGGCAAGCCGGTTCCCGGATGATAGGGAGAAATGGGCTTTTTACCCTTCACTTCTTACCCGGCGAGCAGCCAGGCGGCCATGATTTGCGCGGCGATCGGTGCGGCCACCGTCCCACCGGAGGCCAAATCCCCTGCCGTTCCGCCATTTTCGACGACAACCGACACGGCGATTGCCCGGCCGTCGAGGGTTCCGAACCCGATGAACCAGGCATGGGGGGCCGAACCCGGTACTTCGGCCGTTCCTGTTTTGCCGGCCACCGTTGCCCCGGGCACCCGGGCGGCCCCGCCGGTGCCGTTCTCAACCACATCGGTCATCAAATCGCTGAGGACGGAGGCTGTTCCGGGGCTGACCGCCCGACGCAACTCAACCGCGGCCGTTTGGTTGAGGATGTTGAGGTCGCGGTCGAATGTCTCTGACACCATATAGGGCCGCATTACCACGCCCTGGTTGGCAACCGCCGCCGCCACCATTGCCATCTGGAGGGGGGTGGCTTGCACATCTCGCTGGCCGATGGCGCTCTGGGCGGTGGCCGGCGGGTCGTTGAGCAGGCTGGCGGCCGGGAAGACGGAGGGCGTCACCGGCAAGTCAAACGGCACCTCACCGTTGAAACCGAAGGCCGCGGCCGTCTCGCCCAAAACCTCGGCTCCGACATCCATGCCGATCTGGCCAAACACCGTGTTGCAGGACCGCCGAAAGGCGGTGGCGAGGGCGACTTCGACTCCATCTCCACAGGTGGCCCGGTCGGCGTTGCGGATGACGGCGGTGGAGCCGGGCAGCGTGAGTTCGAGAGGATCGGCGTAAAGGGTGTCGGGGTTGGCTAGGCCGCTTTCGAGGGCGGCGGCCGCCGTGATGACCTTGAAGGCCGAGCCGGGCGCCAAAATCTGAGCCGTCGTCCGGTCCCGCAATGGTTCGGCCGGGTCGGCGGTCAGTGCATCGCCGCCCACCGGGGAACTCCCCAGCAAGGCGTTGGGATCGAAGGACGGGGAGGAGTACAGGGCCAGCACTTCGCCGGTGGTTGGCTCCAGGGCGACCACTGCTCCGGTCTGGCCGGCCAATCCGGACTGGGCCACTAGCTGGACCGCTTGCGACAGGGTCAGCCGAAGCCCTTCAGCTCCCTGTTCCCGGCCGAGCAGCTCGTCGATGATGCCCGAGATGGTGAGGTCGCTGTCGCTACTGAGCGACTGCGAGTACTCCCGCTCGATGGCGGTGTTGCCGAACAGCAGCGAGGTGTAGCCCACGGCATGGGCATACAGGTCGCCCTCGGGATAGTTGCGCACGAATTCTTGCGCCGAATTGGGATCGGCGGTCGATTCGGCAACCACCACCCCTTCGCGGGTGACGATGGGTCCTCGCTCGGTTGAGCTGCGGGAGGCGGCCAGCCGGGGGTTGCGGATGTCGTCGCGGTACCGGGGGCCGGCCACCACCTGGAGGTAGGTGAGGTCGAGCACGATGACACCGAAGATGACGAGCAACACGAGTGCCAGACGGCGGATCGGTGTATTCACGAGGCGACCTCATGGGAGATGCGGGCCAACACCACGATGGCGATGAGGTTGGCGACCAGCGCCGATCCACCGTAGGACATGAAGGGGAGGGCAATCCCCGTCAGAGGGAGCAGGCGGATGACCCCCCCGATGATGAGGATGGTCTGGAGGGCTATCACCGAGGTCAGGCCGGCTGCCAGGAGCTTTCGGTAGGGATCACGGGCTCGCAGCGCGATCCCAAAGCCGACTGCCACCAGCAGGCCGTAGGCGGCCACGATCGCCAGCGATCCGGCCAGGCCGGTCTCCTCGGCCACCGCCGCAAACACAAAGTCGGTGGTGGCACTTGGGATGAAGTCGGGCCTGCCCAGGCCGAGGCCCGACCCGGTGAGGCTCCCGCTGCCGAGGGCGAAGAGGCTCTGGGCCACCTGGAAGCCGCTGTCGGCGAAGTCATCCCACGGCCGCAGCCAGGCATCGAAGCGACGCTGGACATGGTCGAAGGCCTGTCCGGCCACGATGGCGCCGACCAGAAAGAGACCTCCTCCGACTGCCGGGTAGATGCCGCGGCCGGTGGCGGCGTACAGCATGGCGGCGAACAGGCCGAGCAGCAGGAGCGAGGCGCCGAGGTCCCGCTGATATACCAGGATGATGAGGCTGACCCCCCAGGCAGCCGCCAGGGGGAAGAGTTGCCGCGGCTCAGGCAGCGTGAATGGTCCGAGCCGCCGGGTGAGAGTGGTGAGCGCGCCCTGGCGCGATGCCAGGTAGGAGGCGAGGAACACCACCAGCAGCAGCTTGGCGATCTCCCCCGGTTGGAACTGCACCACTTCCGTGTCGAACACCCGCAGCTGGAGCCACAATCGGGATCCGTTGACTTCGAGACCACCGAGCGGCCAACTCGACGGAAGCAGCGGGAGCATGAACACGACGATGGCGCTGGTGAGGAACAGGTACCGGTAGCGGAGGAGCCACTCGGTGCCCCCTCGCCCTAACACCATCAGCGCCCCTACTCCCACGCCGGCGGCGATCAGCAGCCACCACCGCTGGAGGCTGGCCAGTCGCGGATCGAGACGGTAGATCTCGACCAGGCCCACCACCGTTATGAGAGCGGCCAGCGGCAACAGGTAGGGCGAGGCGTTCGGCGCCGATTGACGGAGGCCTAGATGGAGGGAACCAAAGGCCAGGGCCACCACGACGAAGGTGAGCGCCGTCTGGGCGTCCGGTCGGTCTCCGGTCGCGGCAGTGACGATCGCTATGCCGAGGGCGGCTAGTACGGCTGCGCCTGCCAGCAACGCCGCTTCGGCGTTGCGGCTCACTCGAGAACGTCGACGATGGCCACGGTGATATTGTCCTCGCCCCCGGCGCCGTTGGCAGCCTCGATCAGAGCCCATCCGGTCGCCTGCGCGGCCGGTTGGGCATCAAGGATGGCGGCGACTTCATTGTCGCTCACCATTGACGTCAAGCCGTCCGAGCAGATGAGGACGCGGTCTCCCGGGCGGAGGTGCACGGTGTGAGCGTCGGCCTCCACCTGGCGGTCGATTCCGAGGGCCCGGGTGACCACATTGCGCTGCGGGTGATGCTCGGCCTCCTCGGCCGATATCGCCCCAGAAGCGAGATATTCTGCCACCAGCGAGTGGTCCTTGGTCACTTGCAGCAGGTTGGCTCGCCGGAAAAGGTACAGCCGGGTGTCGCCGACATGACCGACTCTCAAGGTGCCATCCTCACCGAAGACGCCGACCGTGAGCGTGGTTCCCATGCCCCACTGGTCGGATCGCTTCTCGGCCGCTTCGACAATCGCCTGGTTGGCCTCGACCACCCGGTCGGCCGGTTCCGCCTCGGATTCGGTCACGGTCTCGATGGCGATCCGGCTGGCCACCTCGCCGGCTGCGTGACCGCCCATGCCGTCGGCGACCGCCACCAGCAGCGGGCCAGGCCCACTGCCATCAGAATCGGGAAACACCGCGTCCTCGTTGCTGTCCCGCACCAGGCCGGGGTGGGTGGTTGTGGCCCACGAATAGTTCATTTCACTTCCATAATGGTCTTGCCAACCTGCACCGAGTCCCCGGAGTTCAGAACGATTGGGCTCGTAACCCGCCGTCCGTTCACATAGGTTCCGTTGGTGGTCCCCAGGTCGGCCAGGGACATTGTTTCGCCGTCCATGGTAAGCCGCAGGTGGAACATCGAGGCATAGGGATCGTCGAGCAAAGCGTCGGCATCGGGGCTGCGTCCGAGCACGACCGAGTCGGTCACGGTCACCGATACGCCGGTCTGGGTCTCGGAGCGGACGATCGTCACC
>JAOTYB010000049.1 GCA_029862065.1 Acidimicrobiia bacterium
AGAGCCCGCCCCTCAGACCAGTCGAGGGCATCGGCCGGTTTCACCTCGGTGAAGACAGTCGGGTTAGACATCGGCATGATGATCGGGCGATCAACTGCGTCGGCCACTTCGCGGACCATTTCCTTGGTAAACAACCCCGCCTGGCCGGACAGTCCGATGAGGACGGTAGGCCTGACGTTTCGCACCACCTCGGGGAGTGCCGGCGAGCCGGCAACACCCCACCCCGCTATCCGGTCCGATTCAACCGCCCAGATGCGCTTATCGTCGGTGAGGTCGTCGCGCCCCTCGCTCACCAGGCTCTTGCTGTCGGTGAGGTAGATGCGGGAACGGGCTTCTGCTGCCGACAATCCCCCGGCCCGCATGGCGGCCGTGATGGTGCGGGCCAAGCCAATCCCTGCCGAACCGGCGCCGGCAATGACGATCCGCTGGTCGGCCCAACTGTTCCCGAGGATGCGCATCGCCACCTGCAGCCCGGCCACCACGGTGGCGGCGGTGCCTTCGATATCGTCGTTGAAGGTCGCCAGGCGGTCGCGATGGGCCTCCAGGTTGCGGAAACTGGTGCGGTTCCCGAAGTCCTCCCACTGCAGCAGGCTGGTGGGGAAGACCTCGATGACCGCGTCGACGAACTCATCCACCAGCGACCAGTACTCGTCACCCCGCAAGCGAGGCTGATGGAGCCCGAGATAGAGAGGGTCACTCAGCAACTCCTCGTTGGTGGTGCCGACGTCCAGCGAGATCGGCAACGTCGTGGCCGGATGAATGCCGGCTCCCGCCGTGTAGAGCGCCAGCTTGCCAATGGGAATGCCCATGCCACCCGCCCCCTGGTCGCCTATCCCGAGAATCCGCTCGTTATCCGTGACAACGATCACGGCCGGCTGGCGAGTCGGCCGAGCCCGGAGGACATCGGCGATGTTTCCCCGGTCCTGCGGGGTGACGAAGATGCCGCGGGATCTCCGATACAAGCGGCTCCAATAGCGACAGGCGTCGGCCACCACCGGGGTGTAGACGATGGGGACCGCCTCTTGCAGGTTCTCGATCAGGAACCGGTAGAACAGGGTTTCGTTGCGATCCTGCAACCCGGTGAGATAGATGTTCTTCTGGATGGGATCTGGCTTGGAGTCGAGCTGGGTGCGAACCCGCTCCAACTGCTCATCGATGGTGCCGATGTGGCTCGGCAACAGGCCCTGCAACCCAAGGGTGGCTCGCTCCTCGGCGGTGAAGGCCGACCCTTTGTTCAGCAATGGTGACTTGAGCAGCCGCTCCCCCCGCAGCGCCACCGCCAGGTAGCGCTCGCCGGTGTCCGGATCGATCTGGGGGCTGTAGTCCACGCGCCCTCCCTTCTTCCCGGAAGCCTAGGTCGACCGAACTCAGCCGGTCCCGAAGTCGTGAACGGTCGCAGTCCGAGCCAATTCCTAGCTTCGGGCGAAGAGGTTGCGGGCGACGAATCCGAGGTTGGCCGGCCGCTCAGCCAACCGGCGGACATACCAGGGATACCACTCGTGGCCATAGGAGATGAGGGTCCGCACGTGGTAGCCGCGCTCGGCATAGCGGTATTGGTCGGCCATTCGTATCCCGTACAACATGTGCACCTCGAAGGATCCCGGCCGGCCCCCGGCGGCAGCAGCCTCTAGCCGGTCGAGCAGGTCGACGTCGTGCGACGCCACTGCCAGTCGTAGACCGTCGGCGGGTCGGGAAATCAGATCCATCCCTATCCGAAAGAACGCTTCATCGATGTCGGACCGACCGACCACCGCCGCCGAGGCCGGCTCCTTGTAGGCGCCTTTTACCAGGCGGATCCCGGGGCGGAGCGGGGCTAGGGCTTCAATATCGGCCGGCGTCCGATGGAGGTAGGCCTGCAGACACACACCCACGTGGTCGAAGTCGGCCTTCACCCGCCGGTAGATGTCGAGTGTGCGGTCGACGTAGTCGCTCGCCTCCATGTCGATCCACAACCAGGTCCCATGTTCCTGGGCGGCGGCCGCCAGCCGTATCACCGCCGACGCCGTCGCTTCCTGATCGAGGTCGAGCCCGAGTTGGGTCAGCTTCACCGACACTTCGGTGTCGAGGCCTGAGGCGCGAATGGCGGCGTAGGCGTCGACGTAAGCATCCACAACCCCGTCGATCTCGCCGGCATCGGACAGGTTCTCACCCAGCTTGGTAAAGGTCGTGGCTATCCCCTTGTCCGCCAGGGTCGAGGCTGCCCCCAGGGCATCTTCAATCCTCTCCCCCGGCATGAACTGGCGAACGGCTCGGCGCACGAAAGGCCAACGCGGAACGTGGGTCCGTAGACACTGATTCCCTGAGGCCCACAACAGCGCGTCGCGCATGACGCCCATCGCGCGCCTACCCGTGGCCTGGGTTGGCCGTTTCCGGATCGATCCCGTATCGGACGATGGCCTCTTTCACCACCGAAGGATCGAGCCGACCCTGGTCCACCAACCCGGACAGGACGGCAACCACTACGTGGCCGGCATCCACCTCAAAGAACCGACGGAGAGCCTCCCGTGTGTCGGATCGGCCAAAGCCGTCAGTGCCGAGGGCGGTGAAGTGCTTCGGCATCCAGCGGGACACCTGATCTGGCACCATCTTCATGTAGTCGGTGACGGCTACGACCGGCCCAATCGCGTCCGAGAGGGCGTTTGCCACGTACGGGACTCGCCGCGACTCGCCCGGGTGCAGCCGGTTCCAGCGCTCGACCTCCAGCGCCTCCTCCCGCAGCAACTTGTAACTGGTGGCGCTGTACAGCGACGCCCCAACGTCGTAATGCTCGGCCAACTCGAGCTGAGCCGACCGGGCAGCCGAATGGGCGGCTCCGCTGAACAAGATGGCGGCGGCGTGGGTGGCGCCGCCGGGAGCCTCGGCGAAGCGATACAGCCCCCGCCGGATCCCCTCGTCGGCGCCGTCGGGCTTGGGAGGCTGGGCGTAGTTCTCGTTGTAGAGGGTGAGGTAGTAGAAGATGTCCTCACCGGCCCCGTACATCCGGTTGATTCCATCATCGATAATCGAGCCCATTTCGTAGGCGAACGCCGGGTCATATGCCTGACACACGGGCACGGTGGATGCCAGCACCAGGCTGTGTCCGTCCTGGTGCTGCAGACCTTCACCGTGGAGGGTGGTTCGGCCGGCGGTAGCGCCGAGCAAGAATCCGCGGGCCCGGGCGTCGGCGGCCGACCAGATGAGGTCCCCCACCCGCTGAAAGCCAAACATCGAATAGAAAATGAAGAACGGAGCCATCGGCACCCCGCGGGTGTAGTAGCTGGTGGCCGCCGCAATCCAGCTGGCCATAGCCCCGGCTTCGGTGATGCCTTCTTCGAGGATCTGTCCGTCGACTGCCTCGCGGTAGGACAGCAAGAGCTTGGCGTCGACCGGCTCATACAGCTGGCCGCCGGATGCGTAGATCCCCAGCTCTTTGAACAGCGCATCCCACCCGAAGGTACGGCCCTCATCGGGAATGATCGGCACCACACGACTCCCGAACGAGTCGTCGCGGGCCAGCCCGCGCAACAGGCGGGTGAACGCCATGGTGGTCGAGGCCTCTTGCTCCCCGGAACCCGCGGCTACCTCATCGAACGGCGCTGGACCCGGCAGTTGGATGGGAACCCGGTTGACGGTCGACCGGCTGGGGACCGGGCCGCCGAGGGCGGCATGCCGTTCCGTGAGATATTGGAACTCAGGCGAGTCGACGGGCGGCCGGTAGTAGGGGGTGACATCGCCTTCGAGTGACTCCTCGCTGATCTCGTTCTGCAGCTGGAGCGTCTCGCGCAGTGCGAGCAGCTGGTCCTTGGTCAGCTTCTTGATCTGATGGGTGGCGTTGCGCCCCTCGACGTCCTCCCCCAGCGTCCAGCCCTTGATGGTCTTGGCCAGGATCACAGTCGGCGCCCCGACATACTCGGTGGCCGCCTTGTATGCGGTGTAGATCTTGCGGTGGTCGAGGCCACCCCGGCGCAACTGCCAGATCTCGTCGTCGGACATGTGCTCGACCATGGCCCGCAGCCGGGGATCGGGGCCAAAGAAGTGCTCCCGGATATACGCCCCGCTCTCGGCCTTGTAGCGCTGGTATTCACCGTCGACCGAATCGTTCATCTTCTCGACGAGGAGCCCCTCTGTGTCGGCGGCCAGCAACGGGTCCCAGCTGCCGCCCCAGATCACCTTGATTACGTTCCATCCGGCGCCACGGAAGAGGGCCTCGAGCTCCTGAATGATCTTTCCGTTGCCACGTACCGGGCCGTCCAGGCGCTGGAGATTGCAGTTGATCACCCAGGTGAGATTGTCGAGATGCTCACGGCCGGCCAGCGTGATCGAGCCGAGCGTCTCAGGCTCATCGGTCTCGCCGTCACCGATGAAACACCACACCCGGGAGTCGGCGGTGTCGTCGATCCCCCGATTCGACAGGTATTTGTTGAATCGGGCCTGATAGATCGAGTTAATGGGACCGAGGCCCATCGAGACCGTCGGGTATTCCCAGAAGTCGGGCATGAGCCGGGGATGAGGATAGCTACTGATGCCACCGGAGAGCTCCTGACGGAATCCGTCGATGTCGAACTCCTGCAGCCGGCGCTCGACAAAGGCCCGGGCGTAGATGCCCGGAGAGGCGTGCCCCTGGATATAGACCGCGTCGCCCGGAACATCGTTGGCCTTGCCACGGAAGAAATGATTGAAGCCGACCTCGTAGAGCAAGGCCGACGACGCGTAGGTGGAGAGGTGCCCGCCGATGGCATCGGCGTGATGGTTGGCATTCACCACCATGGCTGCCGCATTCCAGCGAATGAAGCGTCGGATTCGCTTCTCGAGCGCTTCGTTGCCCGGGTAGGCGGCGTCGGCTTCGGCCGGAATCGTATTGATATACGGCGTCGATACCATGCCGGGGACCCCGACCCGCTGGTCGTAGGCGTGTTCCAGCAGTTTGGCCATCAGAAACTTGGCCCGGGGCCGCCCGACCACCTCAATGACGTCGTCAAGCGCCTCAAGCCACTCCCCGGTCTCCACCGGGTCTGAATCCGGCAGGTTGTGGGTGTATCCGTCGCCGATTACCACGCGAGAGACCCTTTCCTTCGGTGCATGAGACTACTGGAGCCGCCGGACTTGGCCCCGCCCGATAGGCAGGTTGCGTCCTTTTTGAACGACTTGCGTCTCTAGATGTGACAGACTTCTCGTGGAGGAATCATGACGACATACAAACCAGAAGAGATCAAGGAATCGGTCAAGCAGCGGTATGCCCGGGCTGCCCAGGAAGAGGCCAGCTGTTGCAGCCCTGCCGCCGATTCCTGCTGCGAACCGACAGAGATCCACATCACCAGCAAGGCCGAGGGGGAGGCAGCGGTCACCGAGGGTGACCTGGGCCTCAGCTGCGGAAGCCCAACCGCCTTCGGCGACATCTCAACCGGCGATACCGTGCTCGACCTCGGGAGCGGGGCAGGTGTCGACGTATTCCGGGCCTCCGGCCCGGCCGGGCCAAGTGGCCGGGTGATCGGCGTTGATATGACGCCGGAGATGATCGATCTGGCAACGGCCAACGCTGCCCGCGGCGGCTTCGACAACGTCGAGTTCCGTTTGGGCGAGCTCGAGGCGCTCCCCGTTGACGACAACAGCGTCGATGTGGCTCTGTCTAACTGCGTGATCAACCTCGTGCCGGATAAGCAGACTGCATTTGCAGAGCTGTACCGGGTCCTTGCCCCCGGCGGCCGGTTCGTTATCTCCGACGTCGTCACCATCGGTGATCTCGATGATGACGTCCGGGCCGATCTCGCAACCTGGGCGCAGTGTGTGTCGGGAGCCATAGATCGCACTGAATATCTCGGGCTGATCGAGGCAACAGGTTTCACCGACGTTGAGGTCATCACCGACCATCCCTTTGAGGAGGACCGCCCGACCCAGAGCATCACGGTGCGCGGCTTCAAACGGTGACCGTCACAACCGAGCGGGCGTGGCGCGACTTCAGCGACCGGCTCCGCCGCTTCATTGGTGCACGCGTCCCCAATGGCGTCGAAGCCGACGACGTGCTCGGCGAAGTCTTCATCAAAGTTCACTCGTCAATCGACGGACTCGAGGATGAGGAACGATTGGCGCCGTGGTTGTTCCAGATCACCCGCAACACGATCACCGACTACTACCGGCGCCGACGGCCCGAGAGTGGAGACCTGAGCGGCATCGACCTGCCTGCCCCGGAGGATCCCGAAGGGGCTACCCGGTCAATCGAGGAGTCCTTGCGAAACATGGTCGACGAGCTGCCCGACAAGTATCGAGAAGCCATTGTCCTAACGGAGTTCGAAGGACTCTCACAGAAGCAACTGGCCGACCATCTTGGCCTGTCGTCGAGCGGGGCCAAGTCGCGGGTCCAGCGGGCCCGGTCACAACTGCGCGACGAGTTGCTGGCCTGCTGCCATTTCGAATTCGATCGGCGGGGTGGCATCGTCGACTACACCCCCCGCCCCCGCTGCTGCGCACCCGCCTGAGCCGGGGAGTCCTTTCAGGATCCCTTCAGGAATGGTGTGTACATAGTTGGGGTATGTACGGCATCCTTCTGGCCTCCGCCGTACCCGCCACTCCGGCCGCAGGGTTCAACTCCCCCGGGCTGGCGCTCTTGGCCGCCGCCGGGGCCATATGGGCCGCAGCCGTATTCGCTTCTTCGACAGCCCCTCTCATTTCCGGAACTCCGTCCAGCCTCAATGAGCGAGTGGCAACCGCTCTGTCGGTGGCGGCGGCGACAGCCGCCATGGCCGGGACCGTGGTGGTGGCAGCCGACCTGCTCGTCTGAGCTTGCGCACTACCGTTTCGGTATGAGCTATCAACATACGCAGTATTCGCCGGCCACCCTGCGGATTGCAGTCCTTGTGCTGTTGGCGGTGGTCGGCACAACGGTGGCGGTCAACGGGAGCCGGGCCGGGCTGGCAGTGATCCTTCTCACCGCTCTCATCGTCGGAGTCGCCCTGGCGGTCTTCAGTCGATTGACGATCGAAATGACCGACGCAGAAGTCCGGGCCGTCTTCGGATGGGGGTGGCCCCGTCGGGTCGTGAGCCTCAGCGACATCGTGTCGGTGACCGGAGTGCGGAACAGCTGGTGGTACGGCTTTGGGATCCGGTGGTTTCCGGGTGGCACGCTGTGGAATGTGTGGGGCCTCGATGGGGTCGAGTTCGACCTGGGAGACGCCCGCAAAGTCCGATTTGGGACTGATGAGCCCGAGGCCCTTATGGCTGCCCTTTCGGGCCGCGTACAGACCTTCTAGGCCGCCAGGCCATCTTCATGTACACGGTGCCGTCCGCCAGCTCGGCCAACATCTGGGCAAGCCGTTGGTGGCGGGTGGCATCGCGCTTGGCTTGTCCGATCCATCCGAGGTAGTCGTTGCGTTGATAGGGCGGGCGGAGTTGGTAGGCCTCCATGAGCCCGGCATCCTCGAGTGCTTCTCGGACCGCGGTGGGCATCGGGTGTCTCGGCCTCCGTGGCATACCCGGCAACCTACCCTCCGGATCGCTAGGCGAGCACGGCGAGCACCTCATCGAGGTCGGCGTGATCGCCGGCGTGGTCCTCAAAGTCTTCGTAGAGCAATTCGTCACCCGGTCCGATCACCAGCGTTGCACCGAGCTGGGTTGGACGGCGGCCGGCGTTGTGTTGGCGATGCCCTCTGGCCAGTGACCGCACCCCGGCCAGGTACTGCGCCGGCTTGAGTAGGGCGCCGGCGCCGATCGTATTCGTACCGACGATGTCGGCAGCCGAGCCGTCCTCGTCCAACAGAACCGGAAACGGCACTTCCTCAGCCTCGATGAACGCCTTGGCGTACCGCTTCCCCCCGGTGCCGATGGCGGTCACGCCCGTCCCGGCGGCCACAAACTCGTCATATCGATCGCGGACCTGACCGGCCCGCTCGCGGCAGGTGATTCAACCGAAGTGGCGAAGAAACAAGATGACCTCGGGGCGCTCGGCCCACAGATCACCGAGACGGTGCTCTTCTCCGTTGGGATCGATCACCATGTGGTCGGCAAGGACAGAGACATCGAATGACATTGTCGTGAACGTTAGGCGCCCAGTGCGCCTTGATAGAACTCATCGACTGCGCTCCGGAATGCGAGGCGGCTGGCTTCCCACCCATAGAACATGTGACCGCCGCCGTAATGGGTGACGGTCAACCGAGCCGCCACGTCGGGGTCGAGCCGCATGAGGTTGCGAATGCGGTCGGTGGTGTAATACGGGGTCACCAGGTCATATCGCCCGTGGGTGATGAACACCCGCAAATGGGGATTGAGACTCATCCCGTACCGCAGATCGTCTGTTGAGCCAACGTTGCTATCCAGAGCGTGCTGCTCCATGTCGAGCTTCCAAGACCGGAACACCTCATAGCTCAAAAGGTGATAGTCCCGGTCGGTCTCGACGCCGATCTCTTGCCGCAGTTGCTGATTGATGGCCGAGGTGTAGGCCGATTCGATCCCGGCCAGCGTTGGGTCGGGTCCGGCGAACGCCTCACGATCCGGAAAGGGGTCGTGGGCAGTGATTGTCGAGTCATAGAGGCCAAGCACCTTGCCTTCGGGGCGGAGCAGCTCGCGCACAAACACCTGCATCGTTATGCGCCCCTCAGCTCGCTGCACCAGTTCGACCGGCAAGCCGACCAGGTCGGCCAGCCGGGTGGTGATGGCACCCCGCTCTTGTTCCGAAAGTCCGGCCCCCCGGGTGAGGAAGGCTACGTATTGGCTGGTGGCAAACGCCTCGGCAGCCGCCTGGACCTCCTCGATCGGCGTCTCGGGAGCAAAGGCTCGCGACCGTCCGTGAAACACCGCGGCGGCCGCCATCGTCGGGAGCTTGTCGATCCATGGGAGGGCGTCGTAATCCGAAGGGTTTAGGGGGGCAAATTCGAGCGCCGGCGAGATGAGAACCACACCGCTCAGGCCGATCCCGTAGCTCTCCGGGAGGAGCCTGGCCAGCTTGGCTCCCCGGAAGCCTCCGTAGCTCTCCCCGGCAATGAAAATGGGTGATTCCCACCGGCCTCTGGTCGACAACCAACGCGTCATGAACTCTCCGAGGGACTCGAGGTCGCGCTTCAGGCCGAAGAACGCCTTGGGGTCGTGATCGTCTTTGGGCCCTCCCTCTTTGGGTGAGTCGGGCTCGATCACCCGACTGAAGCCGGTCCCCACCGGATCGACAAAGACCAGATCGGTGAAAGCCAGCCACGACTCGGCGTTTTCGACCAGCCGGATGGGAGGGGCCGGCATGGCCCCATCCGATGGAAAGTTGATGCGGCGGGGACCAACCGCCCCCATATGGAGATAGGCCGACGCCGCCCCCGGCCCGCCGTTGAAGACAAAGGTGACGGGGCGGCCCTCTCCCCCGTCGTCGGCGATGTAGGCGGTCGAGAATATCTCGGCCACCGGCTTCTCGTTCTTGTGGATGACGATCCACTCGGAGCGGGCGGTGTAGGCAATCGGATCGCCGGAGCCGCTCCATTCCGCAGAGTGCTCAGCTGGCTCGGGTACGGCGTGTTCGGGTTTGTTTTCGGTTGGGGTGTCGGTCATGGCGGCCACGCTAGCCGTCGTTATCCCGGCCCGCCTCAGCTGCCGTTGTCGGTGGGTTGCTCGTGCATGAGCGGGTGTCGGAACGGCGTTGGCCACAATCGCATCGGCCCGCTGAAGTAATCGTGCGGATCGAAATCGACCCAGGCATCGATGTCTTCTGCCAGTCGATCGAGCACGGCCAGGATGATGAAGGGATTGACCGCCATCCCGGTGTGAGAGGCAACAATTGGGATATTCTCCCGAGGAGCTTTCTTCGTGCTCTGGTCGATGACCTCCTGGGGAAGCGCCGCCAGGTCGGGCGGCACTACCCGGTCGACCGGACTGTAAATGGAGACCAACGGCATAGGAGGATGGTTCGCCTCCCAATGGAGCATCGCCTGCTGCGGTTCCAGATCGACCAGCCGCACCCTTGCCAATCGCCGACCGACCAGCCGTAACAGCTTGTTGAGGTCGTGAGCACGATCTGGCTCGATGGCCGGAGAACCGATGGTGATCACCCGGTCGACGCATTCCGGCAGCCGTTCGGCCAGTTCACGGGCGTACACCCCACCGAGGCTTTGCCCCACGAGGGCTACCGGGTGCTCGTACTGCTCCGCCAGCTGACGGATTTCCCCTCCCAACTCCGCCTCGACCTCCTCAACGTGTTCGAAGATCGACATGCCGCGCGGTCCGAGGTTGACGCCCAGCCCCCAGCTCTGCGCCGGAAAGCCGTGCTCAGTGAGGGTCCGGTTCATCCGTTTCAAGCTCATCTCCGGAGCGAGGAACCCGGGCAGCGTGAGAACCGGCATTGACCCGTCGCCTACCGGAAGGACATGATCCCGCATAGGCCGGCCGAGGATGCCGGCCAACCGCTCGCCGCCGCCCCACAACACATCGAAGTTGAAGCGCAGCACATCGGTAGGTGTGGATTTAGACACGCCACTCCAATCATCGCTACGCGCGGAAGTCGTGGATCTCACGGACAGCACCAAGGATAGGGCCGGCAGGCCGGAAGATCGGCCCCCTAGCCGCAGGACCGGCAAATGATCCAGTGCCCTGATCTCACGGGGATTATCGACCACCGGTTTCTTGTTGCTAGCGAGGGGCGGCAGTCCTCCCGTGACGGGCAACGAACCTGCCGCGACCGGGCCGGGTTTCGTCGACATCAGCGCCGACAACCACCTCGCCGGCCGAGATCACCGCGTATGGCCGCCCGGCCAACTCGAGGCCCTCGTAGGGGGTGTAGCCGACGTTGTCGTGGAGATCTGTCCAACTGCCCGTGTGGTGTTGTTCACTCCAAATCACGAGGTCGGCGTCGGCTCCGATCTCGAGCGATCCCTTGCGGGGAAAGAGTCCGCACGCTTTGGCCGGATTGGCGGCGACCAGACGCACGAAATCGGGCATGTCGAGATGACCCTCCTCGACCGCCGCCGAGTACAGGAGGGCCAGCCGCAGCTCGATGCCGGGCAAGCCGTTGGCGGCCTCGGTGAAGGCGGTGTCGGGGCCGTTCGGGAGCTTCTGGGCCAGCGAGTACGGCGAGTGATCGGAGGTAACGAGGTCGATATCGCCTGAGGCCAGACGATCGAGAAGGCCGGATCGGTCCTCCGCACCTCGTAGAGGAGGACTACACAGGAAGGGAGCGGCCACTTCCATCGGCTGATCGAGAGTCGACTCGTCGAGCAGCAGATAGTGGGGGCAGGTCTCAGCGATGACCTCCACTCCGCTCGCCCGAGCAGCGATCGCCAGATCGATGGCCTCGGGCGTCGAGACGTGGGCGAGGTATACCGTCGCTCCCGAGCTTTCCCCGAGCGCTATCGCCTCGGCCACGCCGGCGTATTCGGCCTCCCGACTATGCGAGACCGCATGAGAGCTGGCACTGAGCTGACCGGCCGCCACCTGTAGGTCCCGGTTCCGGGTAACCAGGTCGTCGGCCTCCGCGTGGATCATCACGGGAATCCCAACATCGCGAGCGGCCGCCATCACGTCGAGGGCGGCCACTCCGTTCAACTTGAGGCGGTCGTAAGTGAGATAGATCTTCACTGCCGCAATGCCGTCTGCTGCCACAGATGCCAGCTCGGCCGGGGCGTCGCCGGAGAAGTCAGTCACGATTACGTGCATCCCATAGTCAACGGTCATTTGCTTGCCCGCCCGTCCCAAGGCAGCGTCGACCACCTGGCGGATCGACATGCCCCGGTGCTGAGCGGCGAACGGCACGACTGTGGTGGTTCCACCGAAGACCGCTGAGCGCGACCCGGTCCAGAAGTCATCGGCGGTCATATCGCCCTTGGAGGAGACCTGATCAAGGTGGACGTGGCAATCGACCCCACCGGGCATGACATATCGTCCCGCCGCATCGATCTCCGAACCACCATTCCCCAGCCCCGCGCCGATCTCGCTGATCACACCACCGCGAACACCCAGATCAGCTTCCCGTGTCCCATCGGCATCGACGAGCCGACCCCGGCGGATGACCAGGTCGAAGCTCACGGCGAGCGGATCTCGGCGATTGGTTGTCCGGTGGCTCGTTCCAGCGGGGATAGAAGGTGGTCGAGCTCGACGTG
>JAOTYB010000194.1 GCA_029862065.1 Acidimicrobiia bacterium
TGCAGTTGGTCCTGATCTTCTTGCAGGCGAGCCTGGGTGGCTTCGAGCCCGTTGCGGACCGACGTCAGTCGATCGAGCACCGAAATCTCGTTTTGGGCAGCCCGCTCGAGGAACTCACGCCCGGTGATGAGCTCGGTGAGAGAACTGGCGCCGAACACCACTCCGACATCGCTGACGTTCCCCGACTTGTAGGCGGCGATGGCCTGATTCTGCACGAGGTCCCTGAGGTCTGTGATGTCGCTCTGGTAGCTGGTGACTCGCTCCTCGAACAGGCCGATCCGGTAGGTGACTTCGGCCAGGTCGTGATGGACGTCGTCGTACGCCTCGATCACCTCGTCCAGTCGAGCATTCGCTTCGTCACGGGCCCGGCGGGCCTCGTCAAGCTCGTCGCGAGACACCTGCGAGACAGCGGGAACTGCCGAGGCAAGAAGTGTGAGGATAAGTGACAGCGAGACGAGTAATCGCCCCGATTTTGTTACGGACATTCGAGCCAACAGGGTACTGATTGGCAGAGGATCGGCAAGCGATCACCGCGCCTTGAGGGGGTCGCTAGGCAACAAGAGCCAGTACTACCCAATAGACCGGGGCGGCTAGGACCGCGGCGTCGAGCGCCACCAGGAACCCCGGCAGATCCTCCAGCAAATACAGGTCGCCGGTACGCATCGAGGAACCAAATGCCCGGCCGGCCAGGAAGGCCGCGGCCACCGCGGCGGCGGCAATCAGCATCGCCAGGAGTGAGGTTTCCATGATCACGCCGGCCACAGCCCCGACCACCAGGGCCCCGAGAGCCGCCGTTGTATGGGGGTCGAGAAAGCCGGCATCGTCGGTACCGAGACGCAGCCACATGACAACATTGGCCACCAAAACCATGGCCAGCAAGGCGGTGATTCGGCTCTCGCCGTCGGCGCCCAACCGAACCAGAACCATTGAGCCAACGGCCACCGTCACCGCCACTGTTGTGACCAGCGTGCCGCCGGCTGCGTCGATTGAATGCATGGAGGGGGTGAGCACCGCCCATGCGAGCACAAGCAGCACGCTCATGCCCACCGCGACACCGAGCCCCTCCGAGCTCCATTCCCACACCCAGCCGACCACCCCGACGATCGAAAGCAGCGCTGGCCACCGCACCATGCCGCTGCGGCGGCGGGCCGACTCGTCGAAGGCGTCCCACACCCAGGCGCCGGCTACTCCCACCAGCACGATGGCAAACCATTTGTCTGAGCCTAGGTTGGCGGCCACAACCGCCACCCACGCCAGGAGCGGCAGCAGAGGCGTCTGCATCACGGGAGAGCCAACGTCCACGGCTTCGTGCTCGTGGCCGGGCCGAACATCCTCGAGGGTGCCTCCCGACACCGGGGGCAACACGGCCACCTCGTCGGCATCGGCCACCGGCGTTGCGGGATCGGCCGGCTCCCCGTTGACCCAGACGTTGGCGGTTTCGAGACCGCGAGCGAAGTCGGACCCGTAGGCGCGGGCGGCCGCCGCCAGGACCTCGTCGACGGTGCTGCCGGGGATGGTGGCGGTACCAGTGCCGGCAGCTTGCCGGAGACCTGCGAAGAGCCTGAGCCGCGGCATCAGCGCCCGCGGCCCCGGCCGGCGATCGAAAGCAGTAGAACTCGGGTCAAATCGGTGTTCCTTCCCGAGCCAGAGGTTACCCGGCAGACCCTGCGGGACCTGCTTTCTAGGTCAAATACTCCTTGTCAAGGTATAAGCTCAGATTGTCGAAAACAACCAGATATCGACAGACCAACCGGGGGCTATTCCTGTGGACACATTCGACAACGACTCGATGGGCAGCATCGAGTCAGGCCAGGTAGCTGCTCCAATACCGCACTCACCCACGGGCGGCGACTCCAGTCGCAAACTGGTGCTTGGCGGGCTCATCGTGATCGCCGTCATCGCCATCGCCGCCGTGGCCTTCGCAACCATGAACGCCGGACGCAGCAACGACGGGGCCGACAGCCCCATAGAAGCCATGGAGAAGTTCTTTGCCGGATTGTCCGCCGAAGACCTCGTGGCCAGCGTCGATGCCTTTCTCCCCGGCGAAGCCGACCCCGTCATCACCTACACCGCCTCCATCGGAAGCGAATTGAAGCGACTCGGGGTGCTCAGTAAAGACATCGACCCCCAAGCGGTGAGCGGCTTCAATTTCGAATTCAGCGACATGACTTACCGCACCGAGGAGATCGCCAAAGGATTCGTCCGGGTGTATATCACTGGCGGCGATGCCATGTTCGACATCGATCCGGCCGAGCTTCCCATCGGCAAGCTGGTGCTCGACAACCTCCCACCTGAGGCGCGTGCCCAACTCGACACCGACCCTCCCCCCGAGTCCGACAGCATGGCGGGCGAGGATTTCTACCTGGTGGCGGTTGAGGAGGACGGCGGATGGTATCTGTCGTACTGGTACACGATCATGGACGCCATCTTCACCGAGACCGGCTACGGCACACCCGCCTTTGGCGCCGGTATGGAACCAACCGGGGCCACCAGCCCGCAGAAGGCCGTCGAAGCCGCCTTCAGTGAGCTGCTCTCCCTCGATCTCGAAGGCCTCATCGGGATGCTCCCGCCCAGCGAGATGCGAGCGCTCTACGACTACATGCCGCTGGTGATGGATGACTACAACGAGACCGTCGGCGCCTTCGGCAGTTTCGTGACGATCGACCTGGTTTCTCTCGGGACCTCTGTGTCCGAGGCCGACAGTGGCGCCAGCCGGGTGGCGATTGAGAGTTTCGACATCACATTCAGCGCGGCCTTGTTCGAATTGGATGGCGCCATTTCCTATGACGGTGAGTGCTTCGACATCACCATCAACGATCGAGGAGGCAACCTCAGCGACTTCGGCGCCATCCCCGACAGCATCAACTCGTGCGACCCGGCGATCGCCGACGCGCTTGGCGGCCTTGGCGGTGCCGACCTCGGAGGCATTGAGACCCCGAATTTCCTTTCCGACCTGGGGGCGGCCGAGATCGGCATTCTGACGGTGGAGGAGGGCGACTGGTGGTACCTCAGCCCGACCGAGACCATCGGTGATGGGATACTGCAAGGCCTCAAGCTCTGGGACGCCACCACGCTTCAGCAATACATCGACTGGATCGTGGAATTGGGGAGCGGCTCTGGCGCACTCTTCTAGCCCCATGACCCGACTCGCTTGACGACCGGGGGCAGGCAACGCCGACGCCTAACGGCCACCGAGACCGACCTCG
>JAOTYB010000050.1 GCA_029862065.1 Acidimicrobiia bacterium
GCTCGTCCGGCGATGTACCGCCCGAATCCCGGTTCGCCGAGCGCCTTGCCGTCCTTGGCGATGACGGTGCCGCGCAGCATCGTCAAAACAGCCGCCCCGGTGAACTCCCAGTCCACGTACGGGGTCCACGCTGACTTCGAATACATCTCCTCGTCCTTAGGCACCACCTTCTTGTTCGGATCCACGAGGATGACGTCGGCGAGCGAACCCGGCAGCACCGCGCCCTTCTCGGGATATACGCCGAGGATGCGGGCCGGAGTCTCGGTCAACATCTCAACAAGTCGCTCCAGCCGCATATGGCCTTTGCCCACGTCGGTAAGCATGAGTGACAAGAGGTGGTCGTAGTGCGGAGCACCGAACGGACCGATCAGCGGATCCTCCTCCATCAGTTTCAGATCCTCAAGGGTGTGAGGTGCGTGGTCGGAGTCGATAATGTCGATCGTCCCGTCCTCGATCGACCGCCAGATCTCCTCCATGCGGGCCGGGTCGCTGGTGACGGCGCCGCCTGGGATCGCCCGAGCGCCCTGGGCCTTGATGTCCTCGTCGCGAAGATGGAAGTATTTAGGGTCGGCGGCCACGGTTACCCCGAGACCATCTGCTTTCGCCTGTCGTAGCAAGCGCAGGCTGCCCGGGGCGTGGGTGTGGACGACCTGAAGCCGCACTCCGGTGTCCCGTTGCAGTTCGAGCAGGATGGCAACCGCCGTGCGCCACACAATGTCGCGGGTATACACCGCACTGAACGTGTGGATGTCACGAGGGGCGCCCGCCGCCGACGCTTCCTCATAGAGATACTCGAAGAGAGTCTGAACGAACGGATGGACCACGCACGGCAGACCTGTCTCGGCGATTGTCTGAAATGTCTGATACAGCCGGCCGGGATCGTCGAGGGCCAGCCGGGGATCGTGCGGGTAGCCGCCGGTGACTTGAAAGATCTTGAACCCGGTCGCTCCGGCCTTGGCGAATCCTTCGATCTGATCGAACTGGACGGGTCCGACGAAGTGGCCCCAGTCGATGAGGCAGTTCTCGGCGGCGATTGCCCGCTTCTCTTCGAACAACTCCACCGTGGTGGTGGGTGGTTCGACGTTCGGCATGTCGACGTACGTCGTGTATCCGCCGACAGCCGCAGCGCGGGACGAGGTCAGGTAGTCCTCCTTGTACTCATAGCCGGGCACTCGGGTGTGGGCGTGCAGGTCGATAAGGCCGGGAAGCACCCACAACCCGGTTGCATCAATCTCAGTGTCGGCCACGGCCTCGCTACCGCGGCCGAGGAGGGCCGAGATTCGCTCACCATCGATGAGTACGTCAGCTTCCACGGGTCCGGTCGGGGTCTGAATGATGCCGTTGCGGATTCGGGTGGTCTCGCCCAAGTGAACTCTCCTCGTTGCGTAGCGGCCAGAGTAGCCACGCAGCGAGGCGTCTCGCCAGCGGTTCCGGCGAGAACCAAGCCGGTCTGACAGTCCGCCGCAGGCCACAGGGTTCCCAGCTCCTGCGCCAGCCGCAAAGGATGTCATTGGGCAGCAGCACCGCCGTCCCGAGATGGATCCGATCCGTGACGGCGGCAACGGCCGCCAGTTGAGCAACGGCTCGAGGAAAGCGGTCCCGCCAGCTTCGAGCAGCAGTCCATGAGGCGCACCGGCCACCAGCGGATCCCGCACCCACAGCGAGTCGAACCCGGCTCTTTCCGCCTGCCGGGCAATATCGAGGAGACGAGCCGCGTCAAGCCAGATTGGTGAGGGACTCGAAGAAAACGGGAGGCGAGTCTGCCGCCTCAATCGCTTCCCGAGATCCGCACGAGACGTGATGCTGATCCTGGAAGGTGGTCCAGGCGATGAAGTCATGAACCCACAAGGCATCGAATCCCAGTTCCTCAGTTCGCGTGGCTCTTCGCCAGATGTCTTCCGTGTTTGCGAGCGGGCCCGCCACCGGGAGGCGGACACCGAACTCAACCTTCTTCGCCACAATCGGCTCCCTTCTCGCAGAGTTATGGGAGAGACCATTCAACTTCGGTCCACGCCACGTAGTGTCGACTTCGATGAAACCGGAAGCCGCGTTGCATGACTGGCTCAGCAGCCAGGAGTCCCGCCTCCTGGACCTGCTTGAGGCCCTGGTTACCACCGAGAGCCACGCGGCCAACCCGGCCGGAGTCGAGCGAGCCGCTGGGCTCGTCAGTGACGAGTTGGCGCCTCTCGGGTTCGAATTCGAGGCCTCACCTTCCCCATCGCTGCCACCCGAAGACCATTGGCTGGAGGACCTCTTCTCTCCCGGAGTGCCCTATGAGAACCTCGGACACACGTACGCGGCATCCTCGACGGGAACCAGCCCCGGCCGGCTGCTGCTGCTCGGCGACCTCGATACCGCCTTTCCGACGGGGACTCTCGATTCGGTCCCGTACCGCATCGTGGACGGAAAGGCATTCGGACCGGGAATCGCCGATATGAAGGGGGGCCTGGTAGTCCTTATCGCGGCTCTGCAGGCCATTGACCAGCTGGGGCTGAAGCGACCTGATGCCACCGTGGTCCTAGCCGGCGACGAACAGGCGGGCAGCCTCGGATCGCGCCCGGTTATTGAGCGTGAAGGGATTGGCGCCGACTGGTGTCTCTGTGTCGAATGCGCCCGTCGCGGGGGCAAGCTCATGGTCGCCCGGGGACACATCGGGGTGGGCACCCTCACTGTCTCGGGACGGGAGGCCCACACCGGAAGTGCCCGGGCGGAGGGGATTAATGCACTCGAAGCGCTCGCCCACCTGGTGCTGCAACTCAACGCCCTCACCGATCCACCGGCCGGAACCCTCGTCACCGTCACCATCGCAAGTGCCGGCCGTCGACGCAGCATCGTGCCCGCAACCGCCATCGCCACTGTCGACATCCGCACCCGGTCCCCCGGCGCCTGGGAGGCGGTGACCACACAAATGGACTCGGTAGTCGCGGAGGTAGGCGAGCGCACCGGCACGGTCATTGACCTTCGAACCTATAACCACCGGCCCGGAGTCGCCCGCAACCAAGCCACCGATGCTCTGCTGCAACTGGCACGCTCGGTGGGTTCCGAATTGTCGATTGAGCTTGACGTGTTCGAGTCCGCGGCAGCCGGAAGCACGGCGTTTCGACCGCCAGATACTCCGACATTGGATGGCTTGGGACCGTTGGGAAGCGGCCTCATGACCACCGAAGAGCACATCGAGATCGATAGCCTTGCGCCGCGGGCAGCATTGCTGGCCGGCCTCATAAGTCGGCTCACGGCATCGCCCGACCCGAACTAGCCAGCTGCGTGGCTCAGCCCGGCCGGTTGGTTGACTTACCCCGGGGTTCCCACCAAACTGGCGGCCCGTGAAGAACACTCAAATCCTCATTACGTAGCGCACACGTCGGACGTGTGCGCGCCCTGCCCTTCGGAGAACCGGAGGGTTTCTTTATGAGGCAATCGCAATAGGAACCCATGGTCGAGATTTACGACACCACATTGAGAGACGGCACCCAGCGGGAAGGCATCAGCCTGACCGTTGAGGAGAAGCTGCGCGTTGCCACCCTGCTCGACGAGCTCGGTGTCCACTACATCGAAGGCGGCTGGCCGGGTGCCTTGCCCAAGGACACGGAATTCTTCGTCAGGGCCGAAAAGGAGCTCGACCTTGAGCACGCCACCCTGGTGGCCTTCGGCTCCACCCGGAGGGCGGGCGCCGAGGCGGCCTCCGACCCCCAGCTACAGGCGCTGCTTGAGGCCAACACCGACGTCATCTGCGTCGTCGGCAAGTCGTGGGATTACCACGTCACCGAGGCGCTGCAGACCACTCTCGACGAGGGAGTGGCAATGATCACCGATACCGTCGCCTTCCTCAAGAGCGAGGGCAAGCGAGTGTTTCTCGACGCCGAGCACTTCTTCGACGGGTTCAAGCACAACCCCGATTACGCCCTGCGAGTCGTGGCTGCTGCCGTCGAGGCCGGGGCTGAGCGGGTGATCCTGTGCGACACCAACGGCGGCAGCCTCCCCTCCGAGATCGCCGACACCGTCACAGCCACCGCCGCCGCAGTGCCAGCCGCCGAGCTGGGCATCCACACCCACAACGACTCGGGCTGTGCTGTGGCCAACACGCTGGCCGCCGTCAACGCCGGAGCGATACAGGTGCAAGGGTGCATCAACGGCTACGGAGAACGGACGGGGAACGCCGACCTGTGCCTCGTGCTACCCGACCTGGTGCTCAAAATGGGGATCGAGGCGATACCCAAGGAACGGCTCACGCGTCTCACAACCATCTCGCACCTCATCGCCGACCTGGTCAACATCACCATCGACCCGCACCATCCCTATGTAGGGACCTCGGCCTTCGCCCACAAGGCCGGTCTGCACACTTCAGCGCTGGCCCGGCGATCCGACGCCTACGAGCACATCAGCCCGGCCGAAGTCGGCAACACCACTCGCATGGTGGTGTCGGAGATGGCAGGACGATCCACCGTTCTCGGCAAAGCCCGCGAACAAGGCTTGGACCTCGACGACGCCACGGCCGGCAGCATCCTGGCCACGGTCAAAGACCTCGAAGCCCGCGGCTACCAAATCGAAGCTGCGGATGGCACCTTTGAGTTGATCGTGCGGAAGGCCACCGGCTGGGAGCAGCCCTTCTTCGAGCTCGAGTCCTTCCGGGTGTTCACCGAACGACGGGCCGACGGGCACGTCATCGCCGAGGCCACCATCAAGGTGCACGTCAAGGGCGAGCGGGTAGTGGCAACCGCCGAGGGCGATGGACCCGTGAATGCCCTCGACCGGGCCCTCCGGCAAGCTCTGGCCGACACCTTCCCCGAGGTCGAGCACCTTCGCCTGACCGACTACCGGGTGCGGGTACTGGACCCAGCCGCCGGGACTGCCGCCGTCACCCGGGTGCTGCTCGAGATGAGCGACGGCAAGCAAGCGTGGGGCACCATCGGCGTGCACGAGAACATCATCGAAGCCTCCTGGGAAGCCGTGGCCGACGGCGTGGTGGTCGGCCTCCTTCGACTTATCTGACATGTTCCTCGGGACTGCCGCCAACGTCATCACGGTGATCATTGGAACAACGGTCGGCGCCGTAGCCGCCAGCCGTTTCCCCGAGCGCATTCGCACCACTGTGATGGCCGGGCTGGGGCTGCTGACCCTGGCCATCGGTTTCCGCGATTCGCTGGTCGCCGTTGAGCTGATTCCGGTACTGGCCGCCATCCTGGCCGGCGGAATCATCGGGGAGCTGTTGCGCATCGAACAGGGGCTTGAGCGGTTGGGCGACATCCTGCGCGATCGGTTTGTCGGCCAGCACGAGGCCCCCGCCATCGACCCGCAGCTGCCGGAAGCCGCCATCGACAACCTTCCGGAAGACCGGCGAGCCAGGTTCGGCGAGGGATTCGTCGTCGCCTCGCTTGTGTTCTGCGTGGGACCGCTCACGGTGCTCGGATCGATCAACGACGGTCTCGGCGACCCGGAGCTCCTCTACATCAAGGCCGGATTGGACGGATTCGCTTCGGCGGCGTTCGCCGCCGTATATGGCTGGGGGGTGATGCTGTCGGCCCTCACCGTGCTGGTTGTGCAGGGCGGCATCGCCGGCCTGTCGGCCGTGCTTGGCGACTTCCTGTCCGACGCATCCCTGGATGCACTCACCACGGCCGGGGGCATCCTATTGATCGGGGTGGCGTTGCGGCTGCTCGACATGAAGCGCATCCGGGTAGCCAACCTGCTGCCCGCGCTGGTACTGGCCCCGCTGTTTACCGCCCTCTAATCACACCAAGCAGCGAGCGCATCATGGCGGCCGATGCCCCCCACAACACCTCGCCCTCCACGTCGATGAACCACAGGTCGTGGCCCGACCAGCTTTCGGTGCGCCAGCGATCCTCGTTTAAGAAGTGGTGGAGTGGCGGGACCATGGTGGATGCCACCTCAGCGGGGTCGGGCACCAACCGGGGGATCCCGGAAAGGCGACCCACTACCGGGGCCACCACCACCTCGAAGCGATTAGTGGACACGGGGTCGAGGAATCCGAGGGGGGTGACGTGTTCGGCAGGGATGCCAACCTCTTCATCGGCCTCCCGCAGGGCTGCAGCCAGGACCGACTCATCCGCCTCCTCGATCCTCCCGCCCGGAAACGCCAGTTGGCCGGGGTGGGACGGCATATGGTCGGGGCGCTTGGTGATGACCACCCGGACGACGCCATCGTCGTCTTCGAACAGGGGTAATAAGACTGCCGCCGTGGCAGGACGCGGCCCCATGTGCTCTGACGGAAGGTCGGCGAGGATGTCCCAAAGGGTGGCCATCGGGTCAGCCTAGAGAGCACACGGATACCCCTCCCGCCTTGCGGGAGGGAGGCAACCCGTTGGGTTGGTTGGGGGTGGGGTGGGCAACCCTTCGGGTTGCAGGCAGGTTCCTGTGCTCTCAAGGAAGAACCAGGACCAACCACCGACCGTCCACCGAATGACGCTAGATAAGCTTCTTCAATGCCTCGACCATCAGCAACAGGAGGGGGCCCAGGAATGCTCGCCAGCGCCTCCCGGTTCTCCCCTCGGCTCGAACTGAGGCCGTTCCGCCGCCGCGACCTCGACGGGTTGGTGGAGGCGGCTGCCGATTCAATAGCCGACCTCAACAAGTGGCTGCCGTGGGCCCACGCTGCTTACGGACGACGGGACGCACTGATCTTCCTCCGTGATTCCGTGTCGGCTTGGGGCGAGGGTCGGGCCTTTGATTTCGCGGTCCGCTACCTCGAGAACCCCGGATACCACGTTGGGAATGTGTCGGTGTGGTTCGTTTCCCGCCAGTCCCGGGTGGGAGAAGTCGGTTACTGGATCCGTTCGAGTGAAACTCGCAAGGGCGTCGCCACTGAGGCCGCCGCCCGGATCCTGGAAGTGGCGTTCGAGGAGCTCGATCTACATCGGGTAGTTCTCCGGATTGCCGTCGGCAATCACGGGAGCGAGCGGGTCGCCGAGAAGCTCGGATTCACGCGGGAAGGGCTCCTTCGCGAAGAGCTGCAGGTGAACGGCGAGTGGATGGACCATTCGGTCTGGGGGCTGCTGGAGAAGGAGTACCGGGCCATGAAGACCCAATATGCCAATGCCGGCTGGGTCATGCCTGCCTAAAGACAGGGTCGGCCACTACCGACAGTGAACGAAGTACCGGCAACCCGGTACGATGATCGGGCCCCATGGACACCCTCACCCAGCCACCAGATTCGGTATATTTCCCGCCCCGCTCACGCCGGCGGACGGTTCGCCGACGTCTCGACCAAAGCTTCGAGTGGCTGTCGAAGGTGATGGGGCTCCTGCTCCTGGGCTACTTGCTCTTCGATCGCACGTTCGCCTGGTTCCACATTCCGGGCACACCCCTCTTTGTCGGTGAACTTGCCCTCATCTTCGGCCTCTTCACCATCCTGCGGACACCCCACCTCGGGCGAATCATTCGAATGAGCCGTCCCATCCAGTTGCTCATGCTGTTCATGCTATGGGGCTTCGCCCTGGGGTTCGAGGGCTACAGCAATTGGGGCATCGACGCCGTACGCGACAGCGCGCTCTGGTATTACGGGATATTCGCTCTGATCTCGTCGGTGCTCCTCCTGTACAAGCCCGAGCTGTGGGACGAAATGGTCGACGGCCTCACCCGCTTCATCCCCTTCTTCTTCATGGTGATGGTGGTCCGTTTCCTCTTCGGCAACGTCGACATTGGCGCCCGGGTCCCCGACTCTCGCACCCCCTACACCGCCCACAAGACGGCCAATATCGCAGTCAATATCGCCATCGCCCTGGCGTTCTTGCTCTTGGTGATCGGTCCCGCCCTCACGAAGGACCTCAAACGCCGGGGAACCTCACTCACCCTCTTCGGACTGCTCCTGGTGGTGGCAGTGGGGACCCAGAGCCGTGGCGGGTTCCTAGCCGCCTTCTTGATCCTGGCGGTGGTGTTTGTCCTGGCCCGCCACGCGCGAGGGGTCATGCTCGGCGTGGTGGCGTTGGCGGTGTTGGTCGCCATCCTGGCGGCCGCCCTCGACGTCAAATTCCAGCTGGATCGCCGCGAGCTGTCGGTCGAGCAGGCGATCGAGAACTTCCAGTCGGTCGCCGAGGAAGCCACGTCGGGAAGCCAATTCGACAACACCACTCAGTGGCGTCTCAACCTGTGGTCGCTCGTCGTTGACGACGTGTTTCGCGAAGAGCGGATGCTAACGGGCTTCGGTTTCGGTGAGAACCTGGCCGACCGTTACGGCTTTACGGGTCCATCGTCGGTGCCGCTGCGCAACCCGCACAACTCGCACCTGTCGGTGTTGGCCCGGATGGGAGTTGTCGGCACCATCCTATGGGTTGCCATGTTCGGAGCCTGGTTCCTGAACCTGAGCCGGGCCAGACGCCAGTTCATCGAAATCGGGGAGGATCGGCGGGCGGCCCTGTCGTTATGGCTGATGCTCGCCATGATCGCCATCCTCGTCAACGCCTTCTTCGACCCGACCATCGAAGGGCCCCAGGTTGGCGTCATTCTCTGGACGACGTTCGGCATGGGGGCCGTCCTCGGGCTGGGAGCCCGCTCGGTTGGGTCTCGCCGCCGCCGGCTCCGGAATCAGCGTGGACACGAATTCGATTGGCTCCTGCTGCAGGAGCGGCCCCCCGAGAGCCCCGCCCACCCCGCCCTTAGCCTCTCAGCCGACCTCCAAGAGGTTGTCACCGATTTCGACACCCTCCTCGCCGAACCCGACGACGAGTCCGAGGACACCGACCCAGAGGATTAGAGGCCGGCGCACTCGACCTCAGTAGCCGAGCCAGATCCCAAGAGAAATCCCGGCGCCGAGGCGCCGGGATTTGCTCTTTACCAACTGCTTACACGCCGCAAGGAGAAGACCGGCGCAAAGCGCCGGTCTTCTCCCAAGGAATCCGAGCCAGATCCCAAGAGAAATCCCGGCGCCGAGGCGCCGGGATTTGCTCTTTACCAACTGCGAAGCAGTTGGCTACATCATGCCGTGCATGTCGCCGCCGCCCCCTGGCATGGCGGGCATGGCCTCTTCCTTCTCCTCAGCCACAATGGCCTCGGTGGTGATGAGGAGACCTGCGATCGACGCTGCATTTTGCAGCGTTGAGCGGGTCACCTTGGCCGGATCGATAACGCCGGCCTTCATCAGGTCCTCGTATACGCCGGTCTGGGCGTTGAAGCCCTCTTGGGCGCTCTTGAGGCCCTTGACATGCTCGACGATCACGCCGCCTTCGTACCCGGCGTTGACCGAGATCTGCCGCAACGGGGCCTCGAGCGACTTCAGAACGATCTGACGACCGGCCTTCTCATCGTCCGTGCCACCGCGCAGCTTCTCAACGGCTGCGCCGGAACGGAGCAACGAGACGCCGCCACCGGGGAGGATTCCCTCCTCGACGGCCGCCCGGGTCGCCTGGATGGCGTCCTCGATGCGGTGCTTGCGCTCCTTGAGCTCGACCTCAGTCGCTGCACCAACCTTGATGATGGCAACGCCACCAGCCAGCTTGGCGAGACGCTCGGCCAGCTTCTCACGGTCCCAATCGGAGTCGCTGTTCTCGATCTCGCGACGGATCTGAGCGACCCGGGCATCGACGTCGGGCTTCTTGCCGTTGCCTTCGACGATCGTCGTGTTGTCCTTGCTGATAACGACCTTGCGGGCGGTACCGAGCAACTCGAGTGTGGCGTTCTCCAGCTTCAGGCCCACTTCCTCGCTGATCACCGTTGATCCGGTGAGGATGGCGATGTCCTGGAGCATGGCCTTGCGGCGTTCACCGAACCCGGGGGCCTTGACGGCCGCCGAGGCGAAGGTGCCGCGGATCTTGTTGACGACCAGCGTGGCGAGCGCTTCGCCCTCCAGGTCCTCAGCAATGATCAATAGGGGCTTGCCCGACTGCATCACCTTCTCGAGCACAGGAAGCAGGTCCTGCACCGCGGTGATCTTCTGGTTGGCCATGAGGATGTAGGGGTCCTCAAGAACGGCTTCCTGTCGATCGGCGTCGGTGATGAAGTACGGGGAGATGTAGCCCTTATCGAACTGCATGCCCTCGGTGAACTCCAACTCAACTCCGAATGTCTGGCTGTCCTCGACGGTGATGACACCTTCGTTGCCTACCTTGGCAAGAGCCTCGGCAATCCGGTCACCAACGGCTTCGTCGGCGGCTGAGTTACCGGCCACGTAGGCGATCTTCTCTTTGTCGGTGGAACCAACCGGCTCGGCTCCGTCGATGAGGAAGCTGACGGCGGCTTCGACAGCCTGCTCGATGCCACGCTTCAGCTCCATCGGGTTGGCCCCGGCGGCGACGAAACGCAAACCTTCGCGCACCATGGCCTGGGCGAGCACCGTTGCGGTGGTCGTCCCGTCGCCGGCGACGTCGTTGGTCTTGTTGGCTACTTCCTTGGCGAGTTGAGCGCCCATGTTCATCCATGGGTCCTCAAGCTCGATCTCCTTGGCGATGGTTACACCGTCATTGGTGATGGTGGGTGCGCCCCACTTCTTCTCGAGGAGGACGTTGCGTCCCTTAGGTCCGAGCGTGACTTTGACGGTGTCCGCCAATACGTCGACGCCGGCCTGCAGGGCGTGCCGTGCTTCCTCGTCAAACTGAATTTCTTTGGCTGCCATTGTTACTTACTCCTAGCCGATGACCGCGAGCACGTCGCGGGAGGACAGGATCAAGAATTCCTGGCCTTCGAATTTGATCTCTGTGCCGCCGTACTTCGAATAAACGACGACGTCACCCTTCTTCACGTCCACGGGGACGCGATCTCCATCCTGGAAGTCCCCCGGGCCTACGGCCAGGACGTCACCCAGCTGGGGCTTTTCTTTGGCCGTGTCTGGTATGACGAGACCCGATGGGGTCGTTGAGGTGTCATCTTCCTTGGGTTTTACGATGATGCGGTCGCCCAGTGGCTGCAGCTTCATGTGGTACCCCTCCTTTAGCACTCGATACTTACGAGCGCTAAATATAGCAGTCTCGGGTGGCGAGTGCTAACTAGTTTTTCGCGGCGCTCGACGCCGTCGCTACGGCAGGTGAGACGGAGAGCGGCTCACCGAGATCGGCACCAGGAATCCACCACGTCCAGCAAGACCGTTCGCTTTGACTCAACGTCTTCGAGGCTCTCAAACCTGGCGTAGCGAGCGGTGTCTCCCCCTCCCTCCAGAATGGAGTGGGCGCCGGGAATCGACGCGCCGGTGTGAAACATCAGACTCACATGCGCTTTCGTGCGCGGATTGAAGCTCGCCAGATTCCCTTCATACGTGAAGGTCGGGCTCTTCCACTTGATGGTTTCGCTCATGCGTAGATCGGACATGATGATGTCGCGCACCAGGAGCATGGCGTCCTTGAGCGGATGCTCATACTCGTCGAACCATTCGTCAACGTCGGTACTCACGCCGATCCCAGTACCAGCCCGGCATCGACGTCGGCCCCCAGATCGGTGACCTCTCCGCGAGCAAGTTTGTGGGCCCCCACCACCGCAATCATGGCGCCATTGTCGGTACACAGGTCGCGGGGAGGAATGAACAAGTTGACCCCGCGGCGGTCCGCTTCCTCTTGCAGGCGAGCCCGCAGACGCGAGTTGGCCATAACCCCTCCCCCACCACCGACCGCTCCAACCCCCGTCGCGTCGACCGCGTTGAACGTCTTTTCCACCAGCACGTCGACGATCGCCTCTTGTAGTGAGGCGGCGACGTCGGGGATTGGCGGGAGGGTGCCGGCGTCACGATGCTGCCGCACATAGGTAATGAGCGAAGTCTTCAAGCCGGAGAACGAGAAGTCATACGGCCGATCCGCCAGCGCTCGAGGAAAGGCAATGGCGGTGGGGTCGCCGCTTTCGGCCAGACGATCGATGGCCGGGCCCCCCGGATAGCCGAGGCCCAGGAAGCGGGCGGTCTTGTCGAGGGCCTCACCGGCGGCGTCATCGATGGTGCTACCGAGGATCTCGTAGTCACCCCAGTCTTTCATATGCACCACCTGGCTGTGACCCCCCGAGGCGAGCAAGACGACGGCCGGCGGGGCAAAGGCCGGGTCTCCGAGCAGGGGAGCAAACAGGTGCCCCTCC
>JAOTYB010000195.1 GCA_029862065.1 Acidimicrobiia bacterium
TCGGCGGTACCTGCCCCCCACAGGGGGGACTGACAAACCGTGGCTCGGTACTTTCCCCCCACAGGGGGGACTGACAAACCGTGGCTCGGTACTTTCCCCCACAGGGGGGACTGACAAACCGTGGCTGGGGACTGACAAACCTTGGCTCGGTACTGTCCACAGCGGTTGGCTAGCTGATAAGGCCCTTTACTGCCGCTTGAATGCCCGGGGGGATGGCGATGAGGCCGGGAATCAGGGGGTCGGGGTTGTTGAAGGTTGGGGTTGAGCCGTCGGGGTAGGTCACGACGCCTCCGGCGGCGGCAATCAGGGCGGCCCCGGCTGCAACGTCCCATTCGTTCTTGGGTGTGAGGGTCCAGGTGGCGTCGGCCAGGCCGGCGGCCACCAATCCCATCTTGTAGGCTACCGAGCCCATGGGGCGTACCGTGATCGGGCCGTCCTGGAAGTGGTCCCACTCTCCCCGCCGTACTTCGCTGCGACTGGCAAGCACTTCAACGCCCTCGATGCGGTCGAGCGGGCGGATCGCGGCCGGGGCCCCATTGAGGGTGACGCCGGTGGCGACTGATCCAACGATTCGTTGATCCATCACCGGGTTGAGAATCCCCCCGGCGATAGCGACCCCGTCCTCGACCAGCGCGATCGCCACGCACCACTCGGGTATTCCCTGGATGAACTCCCGGGTTCCGTCCAGCGGATCGACGATCCACACCCGGTGCCGCCCCAGTCGATTCGGGTTGTCGGCCGTCTCCTCCGACAGCCACCCGTCACCCTCGACCGGAAGCAGCTCCCGAAGGACCTCGTCGATCTTCTCGTCGGCCTCGGTCACCGGGTCACCACCGCTCTTGCGGGTGGCGTCGATGAACCCCGGCGTGTAGTCACGCAGGACCTCGGCGGCGGCCGTCAGCCCTTCCTCGATTCGGTGCAGGACGGCGTCGCCGACCATCTCTCTCCTCAACTCCATGGTGATCACAGTACGCGCTTGCCGGGCGATGTCGAACGACCGCCTCTACTTGTTGCGCTCGAGCACCCGGTTATAGACCCATTGGTAGCGGGCGGCCGCCGGATCCCATCCCCAATCGGTCGTCATTCCAACCCGCTGGAGCTCAGCCCACCGCTCGGGATTGTTCCGATACACGGCCATCGCCCGGTGGACCGCGCCGGCCAGCGCTTCCGACGTGTACTCATCGAAACCAAACCCGTTGGCCGATTCGGCGCTGGCCTCGGCATCGATGACCGTGTCGGCCAGCCCCCCGGTAAACCGGACCACTGGTGGCGCCCCGTATCGCATGGCGTAGAGGTTCCCGAGGCCGCCCGGCTCAAACTTCGAAGGCATGAGGAACGAGTCGCCGCCCGCCCACACCAGTCGGGCCAACTCAACCGTATATGGCTCATGCCACACCGCCTGCGGGTAGCGGGCCACCCAGCCGTCCACCCGGTCGTCGTCGTCTCCGTTGCCGACCGCTACCAACCGAAAGCCGTTCTCAACCAGGCCTTCGATGATGGGATCAAGCAATGCGAGACCCTTCTGACCGGTCATGCGGCCAACCATGCCGAAGATCACGCCGGTCTCGTCAAGACCGGTGAGAGCTGCCAGTGCCTGGCGAGCAGCCTGGCGAGGAGCGAGATCGTCCGGCCCGTACCGCTCGGGGATGTCCTCGTCGGTCTCGGGGTTGAACCGCCGAATGTCGATGCCATTCATGATTCCGATCACCGGGTACATGAGGTTGGCCAGCTGTTCGTTGAGGCCGGAGGACACTTCAGGGTCTTCGGCGATCTGCCGGGCGTAACCCAGGCTGACGGTCGTCACCTGGCTGGCTGCCAGAATCCCGGCTTTCAGGAAGTTGGCCTGGCCGTACCACTCGAGTAGGTCACGACTTTCCTCCCCGAACATCTCCACGGCCTCCTCGATCGGCCCCATCACTGGGTAGGCGGCGTTGTGGAGGGTGAGGATGCTGGGCGTCGAGGTCATCAGCGCGGTTGATGCGGCCTGGGCATCGTGCAGATGGACCACATCGAAGTCTTCCGCCAGCGCAGCGGCAACCTGGCAGAAACGGCCCCAGCGACGCCATTCGTCCTCGTAGGCGGTACCAGGCTCCGGACCGTATATGCCGGGCCGGTCGAATGACTCGGGATCGTCGACCAGCCACACCCGGAGACCGTGGACTTCGTGCTCGTACAGGGCCTGGGCCGGCTCAACCCCCGGCCGGGCCTCACCCAGGTCACGCAGGAACTGATACCGGGGCATCACGATGGTGACATCGAGCTCGAGACGGGTGAGCGCCCGGGCGATGCCGGCCGTGGCATCCCCCAGCCCACCCGAGGTCGCCAGCGGCGCGAATTCTGCGACAACAAACAAGACGTTCACGGCGATCGGCTCTCGACTAGGGAAGGATGTGAATCTAGGTGCTTATCGGCAGGCGGCCGAGGAGATCTTCGGTTTTTCTAACCGGGGAGATCGGCCCTCAGGCCGATTCGATGAACTCCGCCAACTCGGCCATCCGGTCGGGAAGGTGCCGTCCGATGACGGCGCTCACAATCGGGAGTGCCAGCATGGCCGTGAACCCATCGGCTTCTAGCTTGAGACGGGCGTGGACCCGAGTCCGGCCGTCATCTTCGGCGGCAATGGTCACTTCGATCTTCCCGCGCCATTCCTCGGCTTGTATGCGCATCAGCATCCGTTCGCCGGGCTCGGACTCGGCCACGTGCATAGTCCCCGATAGCTCGGTTCCCCCGATCTTGGCCATCCAGCCGGATGATTGGAGCAGGCCGTCCTCGACCGCGATATCGGAGATCTCAGCTGCTCCGAGCAGCGCCCCCCACACACCGGGGTCCTGCAGCGTGTCCCATGCCTTCTCGATCGAGGCGTCGGCGAAGGTCGTATCGGAAAAGCGAGGCATGGGGAAGCCAAACTACCAGCACAACCACCCGGCGACTTGCCTGAACTGCCTGCGCTTGGGCAGCGCCGAACCCTGCCCAACTCCCAAGCAGTGCGAGGCATCGTGGCATCGCCGACCGCACCGCCTGGAGTTGCGAAGCAACACCCAAGCAACGCGAGGCATCGTGGCACCGCCGACCGCACCGCCTGGAGTTGCGAAGCAACACCCAAGCAACGCCGAAGGCGTTGCCGTAGCCTGCGCACCATGCTCGAACCCCGTGATTACCTCGGCGTCACGGTCGATCCGGTCCGGTTGGCGGTGCTG
>JAOTYB010000196.1 GCA_029862065.1 Acidimicrobiia bacterium
TGGGCAGGTCGGGGCCGAACACGTCGGGGACGATGTCGTCGGGGTTGCCGACGAAGATGGCCCGGTCTCTAAGCCGCGGGAAGCGGGCGATGTGTTCGATCATCTCGGCGTTGTAGTCGGCGGTCAAATAGGCCTCGTCGTCACCGCCGCTCGGCATGGGCAGGTAGCCGACGAAATCGGTGAGCCACACGTGGGCGCCCCGCTTCAGCTCGGGGTTCTCGTGCCAGTAGTAGTCAACATCCCACGCCTCGTCTCCCACCACCAGGTCGTAGTTGCCGGCTTCGACGACCTCTTGGAAGATCATGAAGTTGGCGACGAGGATCTCGTCCATCCGTCGCAGCGCCTGGAAGCAGTGCAGGTCGTGGCCGGCCGCCTCTGAGGCGATGTGACCCGACTCCGACGCCAGCCACTCGCTGGCCGGATGCACCTGTTCGCCCTCTGCCTTCAACACGGCGGTGACCGGTTCTTGCGCTAGCCACTCGATTTCCAAGTCGGGATTCTGCGCCCGCAGCTCCTTGACGATGGCCAGGTCGCGGTTGGCATGGCCCAGGCCGATGGGCGATGACAGGTAGAGGATTCGTTGGCGGCGTTTCATGCCCCGAACCCAAACGTGGCTTTCCATGGTTGCTCCCGTGGTGCGATCGGCGAAACGTTTGATGGCGCGGTTGACCTTGACCGGGTCCCGGGCAAGGGTGAGGTGGCCGGCCCTTTCGATGACGACCAGCTCGCCGCCCGTGGCCGCGGCCAGGTCGGTGGCCTTGTCGACGTGCTGGCAGATGTCGAGCTCTCCGTGGATGACGAGCAGCGGATAGTCGATGGCCCCAACGAGCGCCTCGAACTCGTCTCGTGTGGGCGGGTCAATTTCGGTGCCCTCTTCTCCGGCGGCGAGCACGTCGCCGGTTGACTCGAGCGCCCAGTCGACGGCGTCCTCGAACTGCTTGGTTGAGTGCGGCTCCACCAGCTGCTGGGCGAAGAACCATTCGATCCAGCGCCGATGCTCGGTGATGTAGACGTGTTTGTTGTTGAGGTCCCAGCCCTGGGGATCGTCGAGCACCTCGTCCCAGTGGGGAGCGGTGTCCACCCAATGGGGTTGAGGGGTGCCGAGGTAGGGAATCCCCGGTTCGATGGCCACCATGGCGGCCACCCGGTCGGGATGGGCAGCCGCGAACTCCACCGCCCACCAGTTGGCGTGACAGTGGGCCACCAGGATGGCCTGGTCGGTGTCAGTGGCGTCGAGTACGGCGACCATGTCGGCGATGTTCTCTGCCCGGGAATGCGCCTCGGATGTGGCGGGTCGGCCGGAGCGGCCGTTGCCACGCCCGTCGAAGGTGACAACCCGGAAGTGGCGGGCTAGATAGGGCAGCTGCGCCTTGAAGATCTTCGAATGAGTGATCGGCGCCGGCGGGATCATGAACAGCGTGGTGGCGCCGTGGCCGTGGATCTCGTAGTAGATGTCGACGCCGTCACGGTCGATGATGCCGTCCTGGACGGGGAGGCAGGCTCTCATGCGCTCACCCGTTCGATGAAGTCATTCAGGACAAGATTGAACCGGACCGGGTCCCGCACGTTGGGCATGTGGCCCGACCCCAGCAGCGACACCATCGTGCCCCCCGTGATCCGGGCGGCCTCGACGCCGGCCTCGTACGGCTGGATGCGGTCGTGGGTGCCGTGGACCACGAGGACCGGACAGGCGAGCCCGGCGAGGATGCCCGACCACTGCTCGATGGCCTCGGTCGGAGACGCCACCGAACCGACCGTGCCGTCCTGTGACAGGGCCGGGCGGCTGGCTTCGGCTGCGAGGATGTCGGGCCCGCCCGCCTTGGCCCAACGCACGGCGTCTTCGATCGGTTTGGTGGAGTGGGGTTCCGAAAAGACTTGGCTGAAGAAGAATTGGGCGAAGTCCTCGTAGTGGTCGTGCCAGTAGGCAAGGTTGTACTTGTCCCAGCCCTGCGTGTTGTCTGGGTAGGGCTCCAGGAAGTTGTTGCCGATCGACGCTCGCTCGGGTGCCGGTGGTACGAGGGGCAAGGCGGGGCCGATCAGCACCAGGCCCGATACCCGGTCCGGGTGCAGCGACGCCAGCCGAGTGCCGTACTGGCTACCAAGCGAAAGTCCCACCACGATGGCTCGGTCCACGCCACAGGCGTCGAGCACGGCGGCGGCGTCTTCGGCGTAGGCGTCGGCGGCGTAGCGGGCCGGATCGGTGACCCGATCCGAGCGGCCGTTGCCGGGGCCGTCGTAGGTGATCACCCGGTAGCGGCGGGCCAGGTAGGGAACCTGCATCTTCCAGAACCGAGAGTGGATGATCGTCCAGGTGGGCAGCAGCAGAATGGTGGTGGGGCCGTCGCCGTAGACCTCGTAGCCGAGGGTGACACCGTCCCGTTCCACTGACCCGGCCAAGTCGGGGTAGCGAGCCCTCACCGGCTGTCCTCCAGTGTTCGGAGGGCGGCGCCGACCTTGCGCAGGGCTGAGCGGGCGGGCAGGTCCTTTTCCTTGAAGCCCAGCAGAATCAGTTGCTCGGCGCCGAGAAATACGGCCCCGGCCAGAACCGAAATCTCGGCGGCGGTGAACGGTCCGAGTCCGCCGAGCCGCTGCTCGGCTTCGGCGGCAGTCTCAGTGAGGAGGTCGAACCACGCGGTCAGGATCGTGCGGACGGCTTTGGCGATGTCGCCGTCTGTCCAGCCGGCGGCCGTCATCTCTTGGAGGAGGCGGACGTAGCCCGACGCCAGGTCGTCTTCGAGGTAGTCGCAGGCCTGCTCCCACTGCTTCCACAGCGGCATGTCGCTTCCGAACATGCCGGCTTGGCGTTCGATCAGTCGGTCGTTCTCGTAGGCAAGCAAGGCCAGCACCAGGTTGTGGCGGGACCCAAAGTGATAGTGGATCTGCGACAGCGGCACCCCGGCTGCCTCGGCGACCTTGCGCGTGGAGAGGCCGGCGTATCCGGTTTCCATGAGCGCCGCCTTGGCGGCAGCCAGGATCTCGGTCTTGGTTTCTGGCGCCGTCTTCATGGCTTTCGGCCTCCTCAGTCGGTCGATCGACCGAATCATGTCAGAGAAGGCTCGGGTTGTCAAGGGGTCGGGTTCGTCGAGCGGGTTAGCTGGACTCGATGCGATCACGGTCATCACTCGGCGAAAGCAGCGTTTCACTCGACCGCACCGCCGGTGTGTCGTCTATCGCAGCGCGCCACCG
>JAOTYB010000051.1 GCA_029862065.1 Acidimicrobiia bacterium
CCTCCCGCCCCTCACTGGTTCTACCTGTTCTTTGCAGAGCCAGGGAGCCCACCAGGCACTCAGACGCCTCCCAGTGGAGGGTGAAGGGTAACCGGCCTTCGGCCGGCCCCTCACTGGTTCTACCTGTTCTTTGCAGAGCCAGGGAGCCCACCAGGCACTCAGACGCCTCCCAGTGGAGGGTGAAGGGAAACCGGCCTTCGGCCGGCCCCTCACTGGTTCCACGGTTCACGCCCGAAGGGCGGTGACATCCCTCTGACTGTTGACTGTCGTCTGTCGACTGTCGACCGCCAACTGTCGACCACATTCCCAGGTGCATAGCGTGAAAAAGTCCGCTACCCTCTGTCGTCACGGGCATGCTGGCCCGTCGGGCTAGACACAGCGGAGAACTTCCCATGATCGCAGGACTCATTCGTGGCATCGCCACGCTCGCTTCCCTCGCCGTGGTGGTCACCTCCGTCGGGGCGTTCGCACTCGGTGGTGATTCCGGACTGCTGAGCACCGAAGCAGTGCTTTCCAACACAGGAGTCGAGGCCGAGCAGCAGCGGCTCACCCTCGAGTTGGTTTCATCTGAATCCGACGCCGCCACGGCTCCGGCCGAAAGCACGCCGGTGCCGGCCAGCAACCCATCGGCCCAGACAGGCACGGCATCGCCGGCTCCGTCCGCTCCCGCCGCTTCGGCGGCCCCGATCGACCAGCGGGTGACGCCGACGGCCGCACCGCCGACGACTGTCGCTCCGGCGGTCAGAGCACCCACACCGGCGACTCCATCACCGACCCCCGCCACCACAACCACAACCACAACCACAACCACAACCACAGTCGCCCCTCCTCCCGCCGTGTCCGGCTCGGGAATGGCTTTGTGGGACACCGCCTGGCAAGTTGCCGCAAAAGCCAACGATGCGGGAATGCAGCAATACGTCAACCGCCTGTCGGAGGCCAAGGGAATCACAGGCGCCAACATCACTGGATTTCTCTTCTCAGTGGTCAACATCAATCAGGACATCAACACCGCAAACGGATTCGGCAACACCTTCGGTAGCTTCTCTGAGCCAAACCCGGCCTACCTCAATAACGTCGAGACGCTGATTGCCAAAGCGGCTGGCCGGGGTTTGCGAGTGGCCATCGTGGTGGGCTGGGATGGACCAGAGCAGTACTCCGTCGAATCAGGAAAACTCAACGCCGACAATGCCTACCAGTACGGCTTCACCATCGCCTCACGATGGACCCGTCCTGACTTTGCAAGCCGGTGGGCGATTTCCGCCTGGGTCATGGGCGGCGACACCACTCGGGACAGCGGCGGGGAACACGGTGCCGTCTGGGCGGAGGTCGTCCGCGGCATCGAAGATGCGGAAGCGGCCAACGGATTCGGCAAAGCCACCATCCTCCACCACACCGCTCCCGGCCAGCAGATGCACTACGTCGGTGCCTCATGGCTGGACGCCCACTCCCCCCAGACCGGACACTGCACCGACACCAATACCGCCGTCGATTGGATAAATCAGCTCCACAACAGTGGGGCTCGGGTCTGGGGCAACGCCGAGATGCGGTATGAGGACATCACCTGGAGTTGCAACGGAAATGTCCCCATCAGTCCCGATCAGGTGTTGGCCGACGCCATCGCCATGGCCAACCTCGGCTATATGGATAACTTCGTATATGGTCACGACGATCGATGGAACTCCGGATGGCCGGGGGCCAACGGTCTGGACTCCGGCGGCGCGGTCTCGCCGGGATTGCAGAAGATCCTCGATCATCCCGGGCTCATCCGCTCCCGCTAGGTCTCGACCTCACCGCAGCTAGCGTTTCGGCAATGCGCTCGCTCCAAACAGCTCAGGAACAGGTCCTCGACACGGTTTCCGCCCTTCCCGCAACAGCTCATCCACTGGCGGACTGCCTCGGCTTGGTGGCGGCCGAAGACGTACGGGCCGGCCACCACATCCCTCCGTTCGACAACTCGGCGATGGACGGATATGCGGTTCGGGCAGCCGACATTGTCAACACACCAGTCGAGCTGCAGGTGCTTGAGGACGTCCCCGCCGGCAGCGTCCCGACGCAGAGTGTTGTCACCGGCTCTGCCATCAAGATCATGACCGGAGCGCCGATGCCGGCGGGAGCCGATGCCGTGGTCCGGGTGGAAGACACCCAGGCGGATGGCGACGTGGTGACCATCCGCGTCGGCGTCCCGGCCGGGGCCTCTGTACGGCGGGCCGGCGGCGACATTAGAGCCGGCAGCACCGTGGTGACGGCCGGCACTCGTCTCGGACCCAACCACCTGGGGGTGCTGGCTTCGGTCGGAACCGCTCACCCGCTCGTCTATCGCCGGCCAACCGTTGCCGTCTTGTCAACCGGGGACGAAATCGTGCCCTACGAGACGGAACAGCTGACGCCCGGCCAGATCCGGGGTACGAATGGGCTCGTGCTGGTCAGTCTTCTCCAGCAACTCGGGGCCACAGTCCTCGATCTGGGGATCGTGGGGGACGACGCCGACGAATTGAGAGCCGCGCTGGCACGGGCGGCGACCGAAGCCGACGCCATCGTTACCTCGGGCGGTGTATCGATGGGTGAGTACGACCTGGTCAAGGCGGTGCTCACCGACCTCGGCGGTGTCGAGTTCTGGCAGGTCGCCATGCAGCCCGGCAAGCCATTCGCCTTCGGCATCATCGACGGGACTCCGCTGTTCGGACTCCCTGGTAATCCCGTTTCCGTGTTCGTGGCCTTTGAGCAATTCGTACGCCCCGCCCTGCTGCACATGATGGGCTCCCCCAATCTGTTCCGTCCCCGGGTGCTCGGCGTCCTCGAGGAGGAGGTGGACACCAATCCGGAGAAGACCGTCTTCATCCGAGTGTCTCTGTCGTGGCAAGGCTCGATTCCGCATGCTCGGCCCAGCGGTGGGCAGGATTCGAACGTCTTATCGGCCCTGGCGTCCGCCGATGCCCTGGCCGTAATACCGGTCGGGAGCGACCGGGTAGCCGCCGGCTCCGAGGTTGAGCTCGAGATGTTTCGGTATCCCGAAGATCACGGCCTAACCGGGGAGTGAGCCTATTCTGACCGCTCACGACGAGGACTGGCATGGCTGAGGATTTCGGAGCATTCATCACTTCCCGACGGCGCGAGCTCGAGCTCACCCTTGGCGACGTGGCGACCGAGCTCGATGTATCACCGGTGACTGTGTCCAATTGGTCGAACGGTCAATCGACCCCCGATGCCACCCAACTGGACGCTCTGGCTGCGCTTCTCGACGTTCCGGCCGCCAAACTCGTCTCCCTGTCCGGCGGAGACGTAGAAGCCATCACAGAGGCAGCCTTCGCCGCAGTCGACAAGGTAGAGGTCGAGGACGTCGAAGAGGTGGCGATCCCTGAACCGGATCTGCCGTCGGAGACGTCGGAGATAGATGATGAGTTCGCCGAAATGATCGAAGGAGCGTCCGCCGAAGTCGAGGTGGCGGAGGTCGAGGTAGAGGTGCCTGCATTCGTTGCGGCAGCCGAGCCAACACCAGCTCCGAAGCCTGTCGCGGCCCGGGCTCCCCGACGCCAGCGCGCGGCAACGGCAACCGCCGAGCGCACCGTATCGACCCTGCCTCTTACCTACATAGAAGACCCCAAGCAGCTCATGCGTTACCGGATCCGATGGGGGCTCACCGTCGTTGCGCTGGTGATCATGTTCTTGGTTCTCATATGGGCAGCCGGTGGGCTCATCAGTGCCCTGTCCGACATCAAGGAATCCGTGACCCCCGGCGGCGGTTCCTAGAACTCGATTCCGTACAACTCGGTGATATTGCTGCGGAGTGCGGCCTCGCTCATCGCCCCCGGGTTGGTTGTTAACAGAGCGCCATCGGCGTCGTAGAAGGCGGTAAGTGGCATCGAGCCCGGCCGCATCCCCAGGTCGACGGCGAGATCGTTGCCTCCGAAGCTGCCACCGATGTCCCGTGCCAATGGCCACCAGTCCACGCCATGTTTCTCAGGCATGAACAGCGGATTGCCCTGCTCGGCCGAAGCCACTCCAACGAAGTTCACCTGATCGCGCAGCTGGTCGGAAATAGTCGCGAAGTGCGGGAGCTCCCGGTCGCATTCGACGCACCATGAGGCGAAGAAGTTGACGACGGTTGGCTTCCCGGCGAAGTCGACAAGAGCAACTCGCCCCTCTGGCTCGGCGTTGGGACCAAAGGCGGGAAGATCCCAGCTCTCTGCCAGGGCCACACCCGTTCGGGAGTTGCCACCGCCCAAGACGGCGAAACCGACGATGGCGACGAACACCAGGCCGACGACACTCCAGATGACATAGCTCTGGCGTTTTTGCTGTTGCTTGGCCGCCATCGCCCGGGCGGTGGCACGTTCGGCCTTCTTCTTGCCGGGAACAGGCGCTGGAGCCTTCTGCCGCGGCCCCTTGGGCGGCCGCCGTTTCTTGTTTGCCATTTCGCTCCTATCCGAGAGTTACGAGTGCGTCGAGACCGATAGCCCGAAGGCCGTCCTGAAGCTGAAGGGTGACCCAGGTCAACTGGTTGAAGACGAGCAACGCCCCGAAGAAGGCCAGCGACAGCCCCGACGTGAGGGTGATTCCCCTTAGGTGCCGCTTAAAGAAGGTGAAGGCGCCGGTGAGCCGACCGAAGAGCAGGCCGGTGATCAAGAAGGGCAAGCCGAGGCCGAGCGAGTACACCGCCAGCAGCAGAGCACCCTCGGCCGCCCGGTCCTGTACCGCGGCCAGAGTGAGCACCGAAGTGAGGACCGGTCCGATGCAGGGGGTCCAGCCCAGACCGAACGCAACTCCCGCCACCGGTGATGCAAATGGGCCGAACCGGTCCAACTTCGGATGAAAGCGCTTCTCTTGATACAGCCACGGGGCGTTGGCCCACAGCGACCCGAGCAGATAGAACGCCATAGCCAGAACCATGGCTCCCGAGATCCGCACCAAGAGGGCTTGGTTGTCGACGATCACGCTCCCGATGGAGGTGGCTCCGATGCCGAGCAACACAAACACGATGGAGAAACCGAGGATGAACAGTCCGGTGTCGCGGGCGATGCGAAGCGATTGGCCTTCCCGGGCGTCTGAGGTGATGTCCAATCCGGTAATAACCGTCAGGTAGCCGGGGACGATGGGAAGGACGCACGGCGAAAGGAACGAAACGAAACCGGCCCCGAAGGCGGCGAACAGCGATACGTTCTCGACGATTGATGATCTCCCGGCGTTGTTGGGGAAACGCCGTCACCCACACCCGCCGACTAGAACTGTCGGACTCCAGACAGTTCGAACTACCCGCGCACCTTGCTATCTGATTCGCGCAGACGCTGGGCGAGCGAGCGCATGATGCCCTGGGTGATTCGCGGGCTATCGAGCAACTGGGAGAAATCCTTCCGGTGGACGGCCAGCACAACGCAGGCCCGCTCGGCCACGACGTTGGCGGTGCGGGGTAGGCCATCGATGAGCGACATTTCGCCGAACACCTGGCCCGTCTTCAGAGTGTCCTTCTTCTGCGAGCCTTGGCGGATGACGAAGCTGCCATCAAGGACGACATACACCTCGGCTCCGCTGACCCCTTCCCGGGTGAGGTAGGCACCTTTTGGTACGTTGACCTCTTCGGCTCGATGGGCCAGCTCACCAAGCTTGGCTCGGCTCAAGCCGGCCAGCAGCGGTACCCGACGCAGGGCCTCGATCCGCTGAGTCTGATTGGTCAATCGCACGTCAAGAACTCCCGTTTGTAGCTGTCTCCTGATCCTAAGGCACGAGAGCGGTGGGCCGCCAACCGATCCTATGCACTCTCGGCTTTGGGTGGTCGGCCCATCAGCTCGGTGAGCATTTGGGTCACCGGCTGACCGCCAAGCACGCGATGGACCTGAGTGGCAATCGGCATTTCGACCCCCGCCGCCGTTGCCAACTCGACAACCACCGGCGTCGTCTTGACCCCCTCTGCCACCATGTTCATCTCCGCCACGATCTCTTCTAGCTGCTTGCCCTCGCCCAGCGCCACACCCACTCGCTGGTTACGCGACAACGGGCTGATGCAGGTGGCGATGAGGTCGCCCATGCCGGCCAGTCCGGCAAACGTCGCGGGGCGACCGCCCATGGCGGCTCCCAAACGACTCAACTCGGCAAGCGCCCGGGTAATCAGGGTGGCCATTGAGTTGTCGCCGTAGCCGAGGCCACGGGCCATGCCGGCCGCCAGCGCCATGACGTTTTTCAATGATCCGGCCATTTCGCACCCGACAACGTCGGTGTTGGAGTAGATACGCAGCGTTGGGCCCATGAACATGTTCTGGAGGGCGCCGGCGATCTCCTCGTCAGGCACGCTGATCACCGAAGCGGCCGGCTGGCCTGCGATGATCTCGCGAGCCAGGTTGGGCCCGGTGAGGACACCGATGCCGGCCCGGTCGTGGTCGGCCAACACATCGGCGATGACTTCCGTCATGCGCATGTTGGAGCCGATCTCGAGGCCCTTGGTCAAGCTGACAATCGGAGTGGACTGCCCGATGTAGGGGGCGGCATCTTCGAGGACGGCCCGCACCCCGTGCGAGGGGACGCCGATAACCACCACGTCGGCCCCGTCCAGGGCCTCGTCGAGGTCGGAGGTGGCCGCCAAGCCGGCCGGGAGATCGAAGCCCGGGAGATAATCGGCGTTCTGGCGGGTCTGGTTGATGGCCTCGGACAGATCGGTCCGGCGCGCCCACAACATCACCTCGGAGGTCTGTGAGGCGAGGGCGGCAACGGTGGTACCCCAGCTGCCGGCGCCGATGACTGCCATCTTCATGGGGCGATAGTAGGCGGTGGCGGGTCGCGAAATAAATGGGAGCGCGGAGCTTGGTCTGCCTTCCAAGCCTTGGCATTCTTGCCGCCAACGAACTTCGAGGGACAAACTGAATGCTTGATCGAGAACAACGCGACTTGCTCGTGGTCCCTTACACGACGCCCCCCGCCCCTCGACGCCATTTCGTAGCTGCCGCCACCCTGGCCGCCGCGGGTGCCCTCTCGCTTCTCGGGCTGGCGATGGCCGATTACTCGCCGGCCATCACCGCCTGGCTCATCATCGCAACCACTATCGCCCTTCTTGGTGCGGTTGTGCTGTTCGTCACCGGAGTACGGGTCCGTCGTCAGTTCCGGTCGGAAATGGAGCGAGCCGTCGAACCCGTTCCCGTTCAGCCGGCCGGTGACGCGACCACCACCTCAGTCGAGGCGGTTTAGGCAACCTCGGGCAGGGGCACCAGCTTCCACATCGGAATGTCCCGGCCGGCTCGGGCGACGTAGTCGCGATAGGGCGGATAGAACTCGGCGAATCGGCTCAAGTAGTGCGACCACTTCTCACCGGAGACCGGCTCGGCCCGGGCGGCCATCGTCCGACGGCCAACCTTTACGGTGCTCAGTGGTTGGGCGGCCAGATTGCGTGACCAATCCGGTTCGGCTCGGCCGTAGTTGGTGGCGACCACGACGTATCCGTCGTCCTCGAGGTAGTAGAGAGGGGCGCGGTGGTCCTGGCCACTCTGGTGGCCGGTGCTGGTGAGCAGCAGGGTGGCAAACGGCGTGGCCCGCCAGCCCCATCGCAAGAGCAGCGTGTCGACCTTCGGCAATACGCCCCAGGCCACCGGCCGGAACCACGGCTTGTCGCCCACCCAGCGCACGAACGATTGATACATCCGGGGAACGCTACCCGACAGCCAGCAGCATTACTTCGGCCGCACACCCCCACGACAGCGACCACCCGTTGCCTCCGTGTCCGTAATTGTGAATGATGCCAGGCGTTCCATCGACTGCTTCGTGCTCGACACGAACGCTGGAACGGCCCGGCCGGAGACCGACCTTGACGTCTACGATGTGGGCGTCAACCAGGGCCGGCTCAAGAATGATCGCCTTCTCGATGAGGCGCTCGGTCACGGCGTGATCCGGGGTGCGGTCCCATTCGCCGGGAACCCGCGTCCCGCCAACCACGCACTCGGAACCATGCGGCATGACGTAGCCATAGGCCAGCGGCCCTTCGTCGACGATGGTGACCCGTTCGAGCTCGACTCCGCCCAACCGGACCACCTGTCCCCGAACCGGCATAAGGTCGGCGTCACCGGTAAGGGCCCTCGCCCCGACACCGGCGCAATTCACAACGAGTACGTCGGGGCCCGACAGGTCGGCGAGTGCGGCGACCCGCTGGCGGGTAATCGTTCCTCCCAGTGACGCAAACAGGCCAGCCAAGTAGTCGAGGTGGGGGAGGACATCGATGACGGCGGTCTGCTGGATGTATCCGAGCGCGTACCCGGCCGGGATGTCGCCGGGTCCGGTGTGGCGAAACCCTCGCTCGGGGTTGGCCCACCAGGGGTCGGGTCCCGCCTCCATCCGAAGATCAACCATGTCACGCAGGGCGATCCCCGGGGCGCCGGCCGCCGCCGCGTCGGCGAATACTTCGAGCGAGGCGCGCCCCCACCCAGCCTCGGGAGCATCGGGTGACGAGCCGTAGGGGAACCAGATGGCCCCGGCTACCGCCGAGGCGACCGTCTCGGCCGGTAGCTCGGCAGCAACGATGTGGGCATCAACCCCTGCTTCTCGCAGACGGATCGCCGAGGTCAGGCCAATTACGCCCGCGCCAACGACGGTTGCTTTCATGGGATGGGAGACTATCGGCCCCATCGCCGCCAATACACCTCGAACCGGGAATGTCACCTAGAGCTGGGGGGTGTCAGGGGGCTGGTACGCTCGCCGGTGTGACCACCACCGTCCCCAAGCTGCGGAAGGCCATCAAACGCAAGGCCCCCGGCCTGCACTTCGAGCGAGAACTGTGGGACCAGGGTCTCGAGATCGTGGTGGGCGTCGATGAAGTCGGCCGCGGTGCCTGGGCCGGACCCATCAGTGTGGGGGCCGCCGTGGTACCCAAGGACCGCCGCGTGTACAAAGTACGCGACTCCAAGATGCTGCGCGAGGACGAACGGGAGGCCCTGTTTGACCGCATCGCCGACTGGGTGGAGGCCTGGGCGGTCGGTCACGCCTCACATTGGGAGTGCGATCGGTACGGCATGTCCGAAGCCCAGCGGATCGCCGCCCGTCGCGCCATCGCCGGCCTGGGGGTGGTTCCCGATATCGCCATCATCGACGGCAATTGGGACTTCGTTGGCGGCCGCACCAAGAAGATCGTGAAGGGTGATGCCGTGTGCTTGTCGGTGGCCTCGGCCTCGATCCTGGCCAAAGTCACGCGGGACCGAATCATGCGCCGGATGGCTATCCACTTCCCCGGATACAACTTCGAAAACAACAAGGGCTACAACGGGCCGCATCATGTGGCGGGACTCGCCTCCATCGGTCCCAGCGCCATCCATCGCAAGAGCTGGGCCTTCATGGACACCATCGACGAAATCACCGAGCCCCGTTATCGGCGGCCCGATCCACAAGGGCAGTTGTTCGACTGAATAGCTAGCGTCGGCGGGTGGATTCAACACACAATGAGGCGCCAACCCTCGACGCCATTCGCCAAGCTCGCGGCGTTCTCGGCGACCGGGTTCGGACAACCCCGGTGTGGGAGTGGCGGGGACCCGGCCTCGAAGAGCACATGGGGTCGGAGACCGATGTGGTCCTCAAGCTCGAGCTCTTCCAATACGCCGGCAGTTTCAAGCCGCGTGGCGCCATGTTGAACATGCTGGCGCTCACCCCGGATGAAATGCAGCGCGGCGTGACCGCCATGTCGGCGGGCAATCACGCGATGGCGGTGGCGTTCGCGGCCTCTGCTGTCGGAGTCTCGGCCACGGTGGTGATGCCCCACAACGCCAATCCATTCCGGGTAGCCGCCAGCCGTGACTACGGCGCTGAGGTCCGGCTGGTCGACGATGTGCACGCTGCCGCCGAAGAGGTCAACCGCATCGTGCAGCACGAGAATCGCACTCAGATCCACCCATTCGAGGGGTATTGGACGACTACGGGGACGGCCACCCTCGGGCTGGAATGGTCGGAGCAGGCGTCCGAGCTCGACGCGATCGTGGTGCCGGTCGGTGGGGGTGGGCTCATCTCGGGGATCGCCACGGCCTTCAAATACTTGCAACCAAACTGTCGGGTGTACGGGGTTGAACCCGAGGGCGCCGACACCCTCCACCGCAGTTTTGTCGCCGGCGAGCCTCAGTCGATCGACGCGGTGCGGACGATCGCAGACAGCCTCGGAGCCCCCTACTGCGCTCCCTACAGCTTTGGTCTCTGCCAGCGGTTCGTCGACGAGTTGGTCATGATCGATGACGATCAGATCCGCGAGGCGATGCGGCTCCTGTTCACCGACATGAAGCTGGCGGTGGAACCGGCCGGGGCCGCCGCAACCGCCGCGCTTGTCGGGCCACTGCGGGATCAGCTCCGGGGGAAACGGGTCGGAGTCCTGGTGTGCGGCGCCAATATCGATGCGAAGACCTTCGCCGAACAGATCGCACCGGGTTAAGACACCGGTTGTCTCCCGCCGCAGTTAACGCGTTCTTTCGCGTCTCCGGCTACCTCGTTTCCGCGACCTCGGTGACGGCCCTATCGTGGATCTCACCTCCCCGACCCGCACCTCCCCGGCGTGACAGAGCTTTCTTTCGCGTTTTCGTGTCACAGGCGTGTATTACCTTGACGTAACTACACCCGTGTGATTATCATCGCGGGTCCATCCCAAGATGATGTGGTAGCTCGCCAACTGCACCACAACATCTTGTGGTTCCGAGGAGTAGGTGGTAGGCCCCTCGGACGAAGAAGACGAGACAAAAAGGAGACCTCCATGACAGATGCGGCACTCAGGAACGGGATGAAGATCCCCCGGCGATTCACCCGAGCGGGTCAAGACCCTTTCGACACCATCGAGTGGGAGCGGCGCGATTCACGCATCACCAACCCCGATGGCTCGATCGTGTTCGAGATGATTGGCGCCGAAGTCCCCACCTCCTGGTCGCAGGTCGCTACCGACATCATCGTCTCCAAGTACTTCCGCAAAGCCGGAGTCCCCCAGTTCACCGAAGAGGGCGAGGCCATCCTCGACGCCGACGGCAACCCCGAGCTGGGCCCCGAGCGGTCGGCCCGCCAAACGATCGGCCGGCTGGCTGCCACCTGGCGAGCCTGGGGCGAGGACAACGGCTACTTCGCCTCGGCCGACGACGCTCAGGCCTTCCAAGATGAGCTCACCTACATGCTCGTTCACCAGATCGCCTCACCGAACTCACCCCAGTGGTTCAACACCGGCCTCAACTACTCCTACGGCCTTACCGGGCCGGCGCAGGGTTTCTGGTTCGTCGATCCGGAGACCGAAGAGTCGGTCCTGTCCGACGACTCCTACACCCGTCCCGCCCCCCACGCCTGTTTCATCCAGGCCGTCGAGGACGACCTCGTCAACGAGGGCGGCATCATGGACTTGTGGATGAGGGAAGCCCGACTGTTCAAATTCGGCTCGGGCACCGGCACCAACTTCTCGCGCATTCGCGGCGAAGGCGAGCCCCTGTCGGGCGGTGGCAAGTCCTCCGGCATCATGTCCTTCCTCAAGATCGGCGACCGGGCAGCCGGAGCCATTAAGTCGGGCGGGACCACCCGCCGGGCCGCCAAGATGGTGATCCTCGATCTCGACCACCCCGACATCGAAGAGTTCATCGGCTGGAAGATGGAAGAGGAGAACAAGGTGCGGGCGCTCATCTCCGCCGGTTACCCCTCCGACTTCAACGGTGAGGCCTACCAGACGGTGTCGGGTCAGAACTCGAACAACTCCGTCCGGGTCCCCCATGACTTCATCGAAGCCGTCAGGAACGACGAGATGTGGGCGTTGACCGCCCGCAAGAACGGCGAGATCATGCGGAAGGTGAAGGCCCGCGACCTGTGGCGTCAGATCGCCGAAGCCGCCTGGGCGTGCGCCGATCCCGGAGTCCAGTTCGACACCACCATCAACGAATGGCACACCTCGCCGGCCGAAGGCCCGATCCGCGCCAGCAACCCGTGCA
>JAOTYB010000197.1 GCA_029862065.1 Acidimicrobiia bacterium
TCCTGGTTCCCGAAGGAGAAACCGTCGAGGTAGGCACCGAGCTGGTGGTTATCGGCGACGGATCAGAGGCGCCGGCTGATGCTCCGGCGCCGGTGGCTGCCGAGGCGCCCGCCGAAGCGACAGTCGAAGCGATAGCCGAAGCCCCAGCCGAAGCCCCAGCCGAAGTGGCGGCCGAAGCCATCCCGACGGCTCCTGAAGCCCCGGCAGAGGTTGTCCCCGCCTCCGTCCCTGATGTCCCGGCGGCCGCCCCGGCACCGGCTGCGGCTAGTACCGAGCTGGGTCCTCATTCCGGCCCCGGCAACGGCCAGCGGGCAGTTTTGTCGCCCGTGGTGCGGCGGCTGGCCGCCACCGCTGGGGTAGACCTGGCGCTCGTTCCCGGAACCGGCACCGGCGGACGCATCACTCGCACCGATCTCGAGGCCTACATCGCCTCCGGTCCCGCTCCGGCTGCCGCTCCGGCCCCTGCCGCTGCCGCACCGCCCTCGGTCGCCACCGCCCCGCCTGCTTCGGCCGCCCCGCCGGCGTCGGCGCCTGCCGCGGCTCCCGCCGCCGCGGTTACGCCCCCGACTCCGGCGGCTGCCCCGGTACCGGACGGTGCCACGGTCGATGCGCCAGAAGGCGTTCACCTCATGCCGGGCGACCAGGTGGTCGAGCTGTCCCGCCTCCGCCAGCGCATCGCCACCAACATGATCAAGGCCAAGCAATCGGCTGCACATGTGTGGGCGTCGGTTGAGGTCGACTACGAGAACCTCGAACGGGTTCGCTCCCGCCACAAGGCAGCGTGGAAGGCGGCCGAGGGGTACTCCCTCAGCTACTTGCCGTTCATTGCCCGGGCGACGGTCGATGCCCTGACCGCCTTTCCGGTCGTCAACTCGTCGATCTATCCCGAGGCCGGCAAAGCCGTCTACCACGGAGGGATCAACCTCGGCATCGCCATCGACCTGAACCAGCAGGGCCTGGTGGTCGGAACGGTCCGCGGCGCCGACGGTCTGCGAGTCGTTGGGTTGGCCAGGGCTATTTTCGACGTGGCTCAGAAGGCGAGAAACGATCAGCTGCAGCCGGACGATGTCAGCGGCAGCACTTTTTCCATCACCAATCCCGGCCCGTTTGGCTCCTTCCAAACAGCCCCCATCATCAATGTCCCGAACACCGGCATCCTCTCCACCGACACGGTGAGCAAGCGCCCGGTGGTGGTGACCGACGAGCACGGCGATGATTCCATTGCCATCCGTCACATCGGATATCTGGGTCTGACCTGGAACCATCAGGCCTTCGACGGTTCGACCGCCGTGCTGTTCATGCAGCGAATTAAGCAGAGCATCGAGACCTGGGACTGGGAACAGGAACTGGCATGAGGTCTCGCTGGCTCGGCCGGCTTCCCTATGGCGAAGCGTGGGATCTGCAGCGAGCCTTCCACGAAGGCCGGGTCGAGGGTCGGACCGACGACGACTATCTGCTGTTGCTCGAACACCCACCCACCTACACCATCGGTCGCAACGGGGACGGTTCCAATCTGCTGATCACTCCCGAGGTCCTTGATGACTTCGGCGCCGAGCTGTTCCACGTCGACCGGGGAGGAGACATCACGTTTCACGGTCCGGGACAATTGGTGGGATACCCGATTGTCCAGCTTCCCGACTCGAAACAGATAGTGCCCTACGTGCGTCGTCTCGAGCAGGTGATCATCGACACCCTGGGCGAACTTGGTATCGAGGCTTGGCCCGAGGAGGGGCTCACCGGGGTGTGGACTTCCGCAGGCAAAGTGGCCGCCATCGGTGTGCGGGTGTCGCGGGGGGTCACCATGCATGGGTTCGCCATCAACCTCGACCCGGATATGAGGTTCTTCGATCACATCAACCCCTGCGGGTTGCTGCGGCCCGTCACGTCGGTGAGCGCCCTGCTGGGGCGCAAGGTCAGCCACGAGGAAGTGATCGATCTGCTGGTGCCGCGGTTCGCCGAATTGTTTACGGCGACGTTTGTTGACGATCAGCGGGCCGCCTTCGCGCGGGGGACCGGGCGGGAGTTCGACGTCGACCAGCGGGTGGCGGCCGGAACCTTCTCCGATGAGCCGAGGACCGAGCCGGTGCTGGTGCGCGGGCGACTGGCGGGTGAGCCGGAACGGCCCGAGTGGATGCGAGTCAAGGCGGTCATGAACGACGGCTACCGGGAGATGAAGAACCTCATGCGGAGCCAAGAGCTCAACACCGTCTGCGAGGAAGCCGGCTGTCCCAACATCTTCGAGTGCTGGGCATCCGGCACGGCCACCCTCATGCTGCTGGGTGATACCTGCACCCGCGCCTGCAGCTTCTGTGACGTCAAGACGGGCAAGCCGGGGGAGGTCGACATCTTCGAGCCGATGCGAGCCGCCGATGCCGTTGCTTCGATGGGTCTGAGCCACGCGGTGCTGACCTCGGTGAACCGGGATGACCTGGCCGATGGCGGGTCGGGTATCTTTGCCCAAACCATCCGTGAGATCCGCCGCAAGCTGCCGGAATGTGATGTCGAAGTGCTGATTCCCGACTTCAAAGGCGATCGGGACGCCCTCGAGACGGTGATGGAGGCCGAGCCGGCCGTCCTCAACCACAACACCGAGACCGTGCTCCGTCTCCAGCGCGACATCCGCACCGCCGCCAACTATGGCCGCTCGCTGGCTTTGCTGGCTCGGGCCAAATGGATCAACCCGGAGGGCTACGTGAAGTCGGGTCTTATCGTCGGGATGGGTGAGACCGAAGAAGAGGTCCTCGCCACGCTGGCCGACCTGCGGGCGGTGGGCGTCGACATCGTCACCATTGGCCAGTACCTGCGCCCCTCATCCCGTCACCGTCCCATCGATCGCTACGTGCACCCCGACGAGTTCAACCGCTACACCGCCGAAGGTGAACGGCTGGGTTTCGGTAACGTCTACTCGGGACCACTAGTGCGCTCGAGTTACCACGCCCGCGAGGCAGTCGGAGCGGCGGCCAAGTAACTGGCAACCCTTCGGGTTGCTTGGCAGTTGCTACCCAACTGCGCTCCATTGAGCCAGCAGTACGCGTTGAGCGTTTCCTCCCCCGGAGGGGGAGGTGGCCGCAGGGTCGGAGGGGGCGCCCCCTTCCCGGCTACGCCCCCTTCCCGGCTACGCCCCCTTCCCGGCTACGCCCCCTTCCCGGCTACGCCCCCTTCCCG
>JAOTYB010000002.1 GCA_029862065.1 Acidimicrobiia bacterium
CCACGGAAACAGACAGGTTGATCACGGATGGGCAGCGTAGCCTGACTGCGGGCCTGGTCCACCGCGGAGGGTGGTCCACTAACCTCACAAATGGCGACGAGGGAGCGGGATGACTCGAAAACTGACCGTTGGATTGCTGATCGCGGCTGCGATGTGGATACCCGGAGCAGTCGGAGCGGCGGAGACGCCCGACGAGGTGGGGTTTGTCGACCCAACCACCGGAATCTGGAACCTGGGGGGTGACGAGACGTTCTACTTCGGGATCCCCGGAGACGTTCCCTTCCTCGGCGACTGGGATGGCGACGGCCTCGACACCCCTGGCCTCTATCGCCCCTCTGAGGGCTTCGCCTACATCATCAACCGCCGCGAAACCGACATCGCCGACCAGAGCTGGTTCATGGGCGACCCCGGTGATATTCCCATCGTCGGGGATTGGGACGGTGATGGCACCGACACCTTCAGTGTGTACCGGCCGTCGGAGGGCAAGGTGTACATCAGCAACGTCAACGAGACGGCCTTTGCCTCGCGCGAGTACTACTTCGGGGTTCCGCAGGACAAACCGTTCGCCATTGACTTCAACGGTGACGGCACAGACGACATCGGGCTCCATCGCGAATCGACCGGCCTGGTGTATATGACCGACGCCACCACCGCCGGCCAGCCCGACGGTGTGGCAGCAGAGACCGATCTTGAGTTCTTCTGGGGCATTCCCAACGACGCCGTCTTCGCCGGTGACTGGAACGGCACCGGCACCGACTCACCCGGGCTGGTGAGACCAAGCATGTCCCGGGCCTACCTGCGGTTCGAGAACACGCTCGGCTTCGCCGACGAGGACTGGCCAACCGAGTTCGGCGACTGGGCTCCCGTCGTCGGCCAGATTCCCGGCGCCCCGTATGGGTTCGACGTCGAGTTGTCGGGCAGTGAGGTGGTCCCCGGCCCCGGGTTGCCGGGCGGCAGCGCGGCCGTGTCGATCAACGTCACCGCCGGCGGCGAGGTCTGCTTCACTTTCGACATCGCGGCTGTCCCGGGCGTGACCGCCGCCCACATCCACCAGGGTCCGGCGGGGAGCAGCGGCCCGGTGGTCGTCGACTTCGGGGTGAACGGCGGCGATTCATTCGGCTGCGTGAATACCGACACGGCCATCGCCGTCGACATCCTCAACACCCCCGAGAATTACTTTGTCAACGTCCATTCGACGGCCCACCCGGCCGGGGCGGTGCGAGGCCAGATGGCTGAGGTGAGGTCGTGGGACCTCAACCTGGTGGGAGCCGAGGTTGTGGGGCTGGGCGACGCCGATGGCTTCGTCTCGGTGGGCCTGGAACTGTCTACGTCGGGCCAGCTGTGCGTATCGTCCTACAACGCCCAGCGGGTAAGCACCGTCACATCGCTCGGGCTGTACTCGGGGGGAGAGGGCCAAGCCGGCCCGCTAGTCGCCGACCTCACCTTCGGTCCCGACCATCTCGGGTGTGTTGTGCTCACTCCCCGATCGGCGGCTTCGATAGTGCTCGCCTCTCCCGGCAACCACTACCTCCAGCTCAACACCGTGCAGTTCCCGGCCGGAGCGGTCCGGGCTCAACTCACCTCGGGCCGCTGATCCTCCGGCCGGACCGACAGGCCGGCCGCTTCCCGCCGGAAGGGGGTGCCGTCGGGGTTGGGAGCAGTGTCGAGCTCTTCGGCATAGCGATGGCCGTCCCACACGGCTGCGGCAATGGTCCCCGGTGCCCAGGCGTCACCAATTGCCCGGACCGATTTCAGGCCGGCCGCCTCCCACTCGCCCCTCCGTCCTTCCAGCTCATCGAACAACGGTTCGTTCGGCAGGCGGGCAGTCACCGAAACCACGGAATGGCAGGCGATGCTGGCCTCCCGGCCCGTGAAGGTGTTGGCGATGGTGACCCCCTCCTCGTTCACCTCGGTGACCGCTGAGGACAGCTTGATTTCTACCCCCATCTCCATCAGCTTTCTCTGGATGCGATGTTGTTCGAGCGTGTTGACGGTCCAGGCCGAGACAGCGGCGGCGGGGGTCACCAGGACGACGGCAAAGCCCTCCCCGTCGAGCAACTCGGCCAGCACTCCCCCCAGGTAGTACCCGTCGTCGTCGAACAAGACCACCCGGTTGCCCCGCGGACGCTTGCCGGCCATGAGATCGTCGGGAGTGAGGATCTCCATGTCGTCGTCGATCGGCATCGGCCGGGTGTGCCAGCGCCCGACGCCATCACGCCGCCAGGTTGAGCCGGTGGCAACCGCCACGTGGGTGAAGTCGTACGTGAGCAACTCGTCGGCCGTCATGTCGCTCTCGAAGTAGTGCTCGACGGTGTCGAGTTGGCGGAGCTGGGTCTCCCGGTAATCGACCACTCGGATCCAGGCCGCCAGTCCGGGCAGCCGTGACTCGGTCGCCACCCGCCCGCCGAGCCGGCGAGAGCGTTCCACCATCACCACCTGGTAGCCCCGCTTGCCGAGGGCCTGGGCGGCCTCCAATCCGGCCGGACCCGCCCCCACCACCATTACCTTGGCATCGCTGCCTTTCGGCCTGATCCGCTCGGGATGCCATCCTCGCCGCCACTCCTCCCCCATCGCCGGGTTCTGGGTGCAGCGGATGGGCGACATGGTCAAATCGCCGGACACACAGATGTTGCACCCGATGCATTCGCGGATGTCCTCCAGTCGCCCCTCTTCGATCTTCTGTGGCAAGAACGGATCGGCGATCGACGGGCGGGCGGCACCGATGAAATCGAGCACGCCTTGCTGCACCATCCGGACCATGGTGTCCGGCGAAGTGAAACGCCCCACCCCCACCACCGGCTTGGACGTCAGCTGCTTGAGGCCCTTCACCCATTCCTCCTGGTGCCCTTCGGGACTGAAGCGGGAGGTAACCGAATCGTCACTCCAGCTGCCGGGCACGAAATCCCACAGGTCGGGGAGCTCGCCGAGGGTGCCGATCACTTCTTCGATCTCGGGCCGGGTGATACCTGTGTCGCCGATCAATTCATCAACCGTGATCCGCACAGCAATAGCCGCCTGGCCCGCTGCCTCGTCCATGGCGTCCTCGATGAGCTCGCGCAAGAGCCGCATCCGGTTTTCGAGGCTGCCCCCGTACTCATCGGTGCGCTGGTTGTAGCGGGGGGAGAGGAAATGATGGAGACCGGTCATGTTGTGGCCGGCATAGACATAGGCGAGGTCGAAGCCGGCAATGATCGAGCGCCGCACCGCCGCCCGGTGCCAGCGGCGGAGATCGGCGATGTCGTCTTTCGACATGCGTCGAGCCTGCACGGGGTCGTAGCTCGAGCCGATCACCGGCAGGTGAGCCGGACCCATCGGGGCGAGGCGGGTGTAGTAGTTGGGCATGTGCATGCCGTTGTAGACCAGTTCGATTCCGGCCAGGCCGTCATGGTCATGGATCCGCTCGGCAGAACGAGCCATCGCCGGGATGTCGGCGTCGTCCCACAACCGCCCTTCGATCGAGGGGGTCAAGTCAGAGGAGTGGTGGATCTCGGTCTCTTCGGTACACACCACCGCCCAGCCGCCCTCGGCTTTCACACCCCGCATTTCGGCGACCGCCGTCGGATCCCGGTAACCCATCCCGTTGCAGTGGGGCACCTGAAAGAACCGGTTGCGCGCCGTCACCGGGCCGATCGGCACCGGCTCGAACAGAATGTCGTACCTCGGGTCGCGCACACCGGCACGCTACCAGCGGCCGGGCTCACGATTGCCAGGCGGCCACCCGTCTCACCCGCCGCCTGGTCGGCCTGCCGATCTGTGGTGGGGCCGGCCTTCCCATCCCGGTGGTTGGCCGTTGCCCCCTGTCGGGCGGGCCGACCGGGGTCTCCGGGCGGTCGGCGGCTGCGATCACCCGGTCTACCTCACCGCCACTCCTGAGAAACCCGAGCGGAGTTGAGCTGCTGAGCAGGTGGCTGGGCCGCACCAGCCAATCAGCAATCTCGAGATCAGAATGCTCGCCCTTCAGGGCCTGGACCACCGCCCCCACCTCCGGGACCACGCCGGTCTCATCGAATTGGAAGGAGAAGTAGACCTCCTGCAACCAGTTGCCGCCCAGCCTGAGGAGGTCGGGGCGGTTGGCGAGGACCGCCGCCGGAACCCGGGCCCGGCGGGCAGCCTGGGAACGGGTAAGAAACGGTCCTTGCAGTATCTGCTCGGTCACCGCGAGATCTCCGAGCTGAGCACACCAACCTCGGAACGCAGCGCCGCCATCACGGACTCGGCGATCGTGTCGAGCGACACCTCGCCGGTGTTCCACACAACGTCGTATCGCATCGGGTCTTCGATGTCGACCTGGAAGTGGGTCTTCAGGAGCCGGGCCCGCGAGGTGTCGAGCCGGCGGGCCTCTTCACGGGCCGCTCGCTCGTCCAGCCCGTAGTAGTCCATCACTCTCGGGATACGCACCTCTTCCGGCGCCACCAGTCGCATCGACAGTTTGGGGCCCATATCCCGGGTTACCTCGGAGGCTCCTCTCCCGATAATGATGCTCTTGCCGATCGAGGCCACGGCCGCCACCACCCGAAAGACCTGGTGCATCACAATGTCCTGGTCGATGGTCGGCCGGATCACCTGGTGGAAGAACTCCTCGGTCTTGCTGCGGTACTTCTCGGCCACCAGCGAGTCCATGGACTTCGAGTAGGTGGGGTTGCCGGCGACGATCTCACACAGCTTGCGATCGAACACCTGCCATCCACCAAAGAGATCGGTGTCCGCCTGTTGCTCGAACACATCCATCAGGACCTCGGCAAGCTGGTGTCCGCCGCCGCCGGCCTGGCGGGAAATGGTGACAAACGGCCTGGATCGCATATCCGACCGGCCACCGGATTCGTCCTTGTCTGCTGCATGGGCGCTGAGATACCGCTCCATGGTCTCCAGTCGACTCATATCACGACCACCTTTTCGTCACCTCCAGCCTGAACTGGTTGGTGACCGGTCGCTAGGGGCGGGTGTCCCTACTGGATGGGCCTATGCGTGGCTTCAGGGACAGATGGCATCCACGGTGGGGAAGGGATTGATGGCGCTCCCGCCGCCGGGGTGTATCTCGAAGTGAAGGTGCGGATAGGCATCGGAGGCGTTGCCGGTGCTGCCGACCGTGCCGAGCGAGGTGCCGGCGCTCACCGATTGACCCTGGGCAAGTCCCGCGGCCCAGGTGTCGAGGTGGGCGTAGTAGTACTGGTTGCCGCTGTCACCGAAGAACCAGATGGTGATGCCCCCCAGGCCGCCATTACTCAATCGCCCAACGGTCCCCGATTCGATCGCCACCAGCGGCGTTCCCCGGTCGGCCATCATGTCGACTCCCTGATGAGTACGGCCACCCGAGCGGGGCGCGCCCCAGGTGTCCCGGAAGTGATGGGGGCCCTGCACCGGGCACACCAGCCCGCCAACCGGGATCGGGGGAGTGGTCGTGGTTGTGGTTGTGACCGGGATGGTGGTGGTGGTCGTTCCCCCGGCCACCGTGGTGGTGGTGCCGGTTGCCACGGTTGTGGTGGTGCCGGTTGCCACGGTGGTTGTGGTCGTGGTGGTGGGCGGCGGAGCGGTCGTGGTGGTTGTCGGCGGCAGTGTGGTCGTCGTGGTTGCGTTGTATTGCACCTCGGCCTCGTAGGCGGCCGCCAATTCGTTGTAGGCGGTGTCCAACCGGGCGACCTCACTCTGCAGCTCTTCGATCCGCACCACCGCGTCGGACTCAGCAGCCACGAAAATTTCGACTTCTGTGGCCAGGTAGTCGAGACTGACCGCAATCTCAGCCATCTCCTCGGCCTTGGCCGCGATGGTGGCGGCGTCGCCGGCCAGCGCCGATTCGAGATAAGTCCGCATGGCGGCTCGCTCCGACCAGCTTCCGTCTCGCACCCCCGTGAAGAGAACCCGCGCCCGCTCAAAGGCGGCTCCGGTGAGGGCTGTGTAGTCCTCGTCTACTTCGCCGGCATAGACGGCCATCTCCTCATACTCGAACTGCATGAGCCCGGCGTTGTCGCTGGCGATTCGCTGTTCCCACAAAGCCGCGTCCAGCTCGCCGAGCGCATCCTGCAGCTCGATCCGGGCATCGCGCAGGTCGTCGTCGGTGATGGCGATGGCCGGTGAGATCGCAGTCGCCATCACCACCATCGTGACCCCGAGGAGGACAACCCGCTTCATAGCAGGGCCCAGCCATCGTCGGTCTGGAAGGCCACTCCGTCATCGACCAGCTTGCGGAGGTGAGCGTCGGCCGACTGAGCCGCCAGTGGAACGAGGGCCGGGTCGAGGTCGGGATAGACGATCCCAACCACCGCCTCGGTCGTGAGAGGCCCGTCGTTCAGAGCATTCACAATCTGCTGCTCGCGGGCGCGTCGATGAGAGGTGTACCCCGCGAGCACCGCCTGCGGATCGTCGATGACGTCGCCGTGGCCGGGGTAGATCCTGGCCGGGGCCAGGTCGATGAGGCGCTGGAGGGTCGACATGTAGTCGGACATATCCTCGACGACCACCGTGGTTCCCGACTTGATGGCGTCACCGGTGAAGACACCGTCTTCGACGGCGTAACACAGGGAGTCTGGTGTGTGGCCGGGTGTGTGAAGCACCGCGATCATCTCGGTTCCTACGTGGACTCCATCACCATCGGCAATCGCCGAGATTGCTTGAAAGCCGCCGTAGCTGCCAAAGCCATAGGAAGGAACGCCGTACTCGGCGGCCAGCGGGTTGGCGGCCGGGGAATGGTCGAGATGATGGTGGGTGACCAGCACCCCAACCACCATGAGGTCGGAAACGGCCGCCCGAATGGCGTCGAGATGGGTGTCGATCTCGGGCCCCGGGTCGACGATCACCGCCTCCCCATCCGCCTCGATGACGTAGCTGTTGGTACCGGCACCGGTGAAGGGGCCGGGATTAGGAGCAAGGATGCGGGTGATGTTCATGCGGGTGACCGTCTCTCCTGCCGGGCCAAGGCAGCTGCGATCAATTGGCGAGCAAATCCCTCGTGACCGGCCGGGTCGTTGTCGAGGCAGGCGTCGGCGGCTCCGTAGGATTCGGCCGGGTAGAACACGCCACAGTTGGGGTTGATCTCGAGCATATGGGCATTGCCGTCGGGATCGAGCCGTAGGTCACATCGTCCGAAGCCCACCCCGCCCAATGCTCGGAAGAAACGGGCCGAGTAATCCCGCAACACGGCATCGAGTTCCGGATCGGTCACCGGCACCATTCCCATGTCCTCGTAGTCGACCCACTTCAAATCGGAGTGCTTGAACGCCTCACCCGCCGGAAAGGTGAACTGCATCGGTTGGTAGGTGGTGGGTGCATCCGGCTCAGCCGGGTCCTCTGCCACCAGGACGGTGTACTCGGGCCCGTCGACATACTCCTCAATGAGGGCCGCTGAGTGGCGCGACATGATCTTGCGGGACTGGCGGGCCAATCCGGCCGGCGTGGTCACTCGCGACATCCGGCTCAGCGAGATGCTGGCGTAACTGCTGTGATGCTTGACGAACTGGGGGTAGGCCAGCTCTTTCGCCGCTTTCGCCACGTCCTTCTCCGTCTTCGCCAGCACGTAGGCGGGTGTGGGAATCCCCTCTCGAACGCAGGCCTGCTTCATCTCCGGGCGGGTCGGTTCGAAGAACCGGGAGTCGGCTCCGGTGAAGGGAACACCCAATTCCTCCAGCGCCAGCACGACTTCTACGCCGGGCCGATCCTCGTCGGCGGCCGCATCACACAGGTTGAAGAACACGTCGAAGCCTTCGGCAGCCAACTCGTCAAGCCGCGCCGGACTGTCCTGGCCGGTGAGGTCCTCGGCGTGCCACTCGGCCTCGGAAATGAAGGGCCGCGGGTCGCAGGGCCAATCATCGTCCGGGAACGGGTCGGCATCGAGATCCTGGGTTGTCAGTAGGCAGATCCGCATGCGCACAGGATTCTGGCAAGTTGGGGCTCCGCGAGCCAGCCCCCAGCCGAAGCTGCCGGGCTGCCGTAATCTGGCCGCCATGGAACTGCGCGATCTCCCCAGCGTCACCGAGCTGATTTCCGAGCTAGAGCCGGACGGCTGGGCGCGAGCTGTGAATACCGAAGTGGCCCGCCATGCCCTCGACCAGGCCCGGGGCCAGATCCAGGAGGGAGGCAGTCCCGACGCGGTCGACATCGCCCGGCAAGAGCTAGCGAGAGTGGGCCGCACCCGGCCGGGCAGCATGATCAACGCCAGCGGCGTGCTGCTCAACACCAACCTGGGCCGGGCTCCCCTCCATCCGGAAGCTGCGAGTGCTGCAGCCGAGGCCTTGTCTGGCTACGGCAATGTCGAGTTCGACCGCGACAGCGGCCGGCGAGGCGGGCGGGGCTCGTATGTGCACGACCTCATCACCACCTTGACCGGCGGCGAAGCGGCCCTGGTGGTCAACAACAACGCCGGCGCCCTGTTTCTGGCACTGGCGGCGTTGGCAACCGACCGGCAGGTGGTGATATCTCGCGGCGAGCTCATCGAGATCGGTGGGTCGTTTCGACTGCCAGAACTAATGGGAGCCGCCGGGGTGTGGCTGCTCGAAGTCGGGACCACCAACCGCACCCGGCTCGGTGACTACCGCCAGGCCGTCGGGGCCGAGACCGCCATGATCCTCAAAGTCCATCCGTCCAACTACCGGACCGTTGGATTCACCGAAGAAGCCACCTACGCCGACCTGGCCCAGCTGGCCCACCAGCACGAGCTCCCCTTCGTCGCCGATATCGGCAGTGGACTGCTCGATGCCGAAGTCCCGTGGCTTGACGGCCCCCCGCCCGCCTGGCTGGAGGGAGAACCGGCCGCCCGCCAAACGCTCGCCGAGGGAGCCGACCTCGTGCTGTTCTCGGGCGACAAGCTGCTCGGTGGCCCGCAGGCCGGAATCATCGCCGGCCGCCGCCAGCTGGTCGACCGGCTGAGCCGTCACCCCGTCGCCCGCGGCCTCCGCTGCGACGGGTCGACCCTGGCTGCCCTGGCACACACCCTCGAGCTGTACGCCGACAATCGGGGCGCCGAAGTCCCGTTCTGGGCGATGGCCTCCCTCCCCGTGGCTGAACTCGAACAACGATCCAAAGCGTGTCTCGACGGCTCGGGAATTGACGGAGAGGTTGCCAACAACCAGTCGGTGGTCGGCGCCGGCTCGGTCCCCGGCCAGACCATCCCCAGCCCTGTGATTCGCCTGTCCGGCATCGACACCGACTCGGCCTGGCGGGCGCTACTCACCGACGAACCGGCCGTACTGGCCCGGCGCAAGGACGGCGACCTGATCGTCGACCTGCGGGCGGTGCCGCCCGACCAGGACGAGGCGGTAGCGGCCGCGTTGGCTCGCGCATGCCGATCGTAGGTACGGCCGGGCACGTCGACCACGGCAAATCGACGCTGGTTCAGGCTCTCACCGGCCGCGATCCCGACCGATTGGCTGAGGAGAAGGCCCGGGGTCTGACCATCGACCTGGGGTTCGCCTGGGCCAAGCTCCCTTCCGGACAATCGGTGGGATTCGTCGATGTCCCGGGCCATGAACGATTCATCAAGAACATGCTGGCCGGCATCGAGGCCGTCAACGTTGGCCTGCTGGTCGTGGCGGCTGACGAAGGGTGGATGCCGCAATCCGAGGAACACCTGGCGGTGCTCGATCTCCTGCAGATTCCCCGATTGGTGATTGCGTTGACTCGGACAGGGTTGACTGACGACGAAACCCGGCAGATAGCCCAAGCCGAGGTTGAGGAGCAGGTGGCGGGTACCGTGGCAGCCGATGCACCGATCCTGCCGGTTGACTCGCTCACCGGTGAAGGACTCGACGCTCTGCGGGCCGCCCTCGATGACGCCATCGCCGTGTCCACCGTGACCGACCTGGGTCGGCCGCGCCTGTGGGTGGATCGCTCGTTCACTATCGCCGGTGCGGGAACCGTGGTCACCGGAACGCTGGTCGAGGGCCCGCTGGCGGTTGGCGATGAGGTGGCGGTGCTCCCCGGGACCCACCGGGGCCGCATCCGGAGCATCCAGAGCCACGAACAAACCCTCGAGCGGGTGGAGCCCGGAACCCGCACCGCCCTCAACCTGGCGGGCCTGGACACCAGCACCATCAGCCGGGGTGCCATGCTGGGCCGTCCCGGCGATTGGATACCGTCCGACCGAATGGTCGTGTCGCTCCGCACCGTTCGGGGCTTGACCTCCCCACTCAAAGACCGTGGGGCCTTTCATCTTCACCTGGGAAGCGGCTCATGGCCTGCCCGCCTGCGACTGCTGGAGGGGCCCGAGCTGCGCGGGTCGGGTCACGCCGTTCTCACTATCGAAGCGGAGGTCCCGGTGGCGATGGGCGACCGGTTCATCCTGCGGGAAGTTGGTCGAAGGGCCGTGGTCGGTGGAGGGCGGGTGCTCGAACCGAGCCCGCCCCGGAAAGTGCGGAGCCTCGATCTCGCCCCACTGGAGGCGTCCATCGAAGCCTCGCCCGACGAGCAAGCAGCCACACTGCTGGCGGCCCGCGGATCAGATCGGGTGAGCACCCTGGCCGCTCATAGTCGGGGAGGCACGGCCGCTCACGCCCTGGTGGGGGGGCCCGTGGCCCTTGATCCGGCGGCTGCCGGCCGTCTGACTTCCGCGGCCATCAATCGGGTGAGCGAGTTCCAAGCGGCCAACCCGCTCCGCCCGGGAATGCCCAAGGCCAGCCTGGCCAGCCAGCTCGGCCTGGAGCTCGCCGTGCTCGATGTGCTGCTGACACAATCGCCAGCGCTCACTGAAGCCGGGGCAGATATCGCCACCAGCGGATTCGCAGTTGAGCTGGACCCGGCCGAGCAAACCGCCTGGGAGGCGGCCCGAAAAGCATTGGGCGTAGGGCTGGCGGTGCCGGCCGTCAAGACGCTTGGGCTTTCGAACGAGCTAGTGCACGCCCTGGTGCGGGGCGGCGCATTAGTGAGAGTCAGCGGCGAGCTGGCATTTCTCCCTCAACAAGTCGATGCCATCGTCGCCGGATTGACAGAACTACCGGAGGACTTCACCGTGGCCCAGTTCCGGGATCACTTCGGACTCACCCGCAAGTACGCGGTGCCGCTATTGGAATGGCTGGACGGTGAAGGTCACACAGTCCGTCGGGGGGACGGACGAGTCGTTAGATCGAACTAACGCCCTGGGCGATGAGCTGACGACGCTCGGTCTCGGTGTATCCGCCCCATATGCCGTACGGCTCGCGAATTTCCATGGCGTACTCGGTGCAGTCCCGTCGGACGGGGCAGACGGCGCAAATGGCCCGGGCCTTCGTCTCACGCCGCTCTCGCTCCTCTTTCCGCTCAATCGTGCTCGGCGGAAAGAAAAGGTGAGCCTGATTTCCCCGGCACAGCGCATCGCCCTGCCAGTCTCTGCTCGGCGCCACAGTCATCACCAGCGCGTTCCTCCTGTATTAGCTGGGAAAACGGTACCAGCAGAACGCGAAAACGCCAGAAGAATTTTTCTTCGTGAATACACGTCGTCCCCAACAACCTTGCTGGCTCACCTCAGCGGGGTTTCTCTGGGCCTGGCGCCGGCGGCGCCGGCCGTCGACCAGCTCAAATCAGGCGGCAGCAAGCGGATTTCTCCGCCATTGACGCCACGGTGCTCCAGACCCGGCGGAGAAATCCGCAAAGCTAAACGGGGTCCACCTCGAGGATGATGCCCTCGACCGAGGCAATAACTACCTGATCGCCCGGATTGATGCCCGAGGCTCGACGAGAGTTGGCTTTCCAGCGGGCCCCGTCGACCAGAACCACCCCTTCGGGGGCCACCGCGGTTTCGGCAGTCCCCGTCATACCGATGAGGTGCTCCCGGCCGATCGTGGGAGTCGAGAACCGAGCGCGGACCACGGTGGTCATGGCGAACAGGAAGAAAAGGGCAATCGACAGCACGATCAGAGCTGCGCTCCACCACGCCATCGACAGCTGGGGCGGCTCATGCACGAAGTAGCGGGCGCCCACCAGCATGGCGACCGTGCCCAGCAGCGACGCTACCCGCAGCTGAATACGTTGGAAGTCGTACAGGTAGAGGCCGAGGCCGAGCACCCCAAGTGCCAGCGCCCACCAATTGACCGGCAACACGGCAATTCCATATCCGCTTAGAAATATCGTGAGCACCGAGACTGCCGCGGCCACTCCTACCCCTGCGGCGTAGAACTCAAAGACCGCCACCGACAGGCCCAGCAACAGGAACCAATAGGCAACGGCCGGCGACAGGCTGAGTCGCAGTGCCCGATCGACGAAGCCCTGCTCGTGGAAGCGTGTGGTGATGGGCCGGCGGGTTCCGTCGTCGGTGGCCTCCGACACGTTGATCGTGACCTCGGCGCCTCGCACAAAGACCGTTCGCCCATCCAGCGATTGCACGATGTTGACAAGTCCCGGGTGTACTTCGTCGATCAGGCCGTCGATCGGTCCGGCCACAGTGGTTCGGTCGTCCCGCAGGTCCTCGGGGATCACCGGATCGTCAGCGTTGCCGACGGGGAGGACACTCGACTCGCCGGAGAGATAAGGCAGCCCGGCCCCCACCTTGGCTCCCGGGGCCGCCATTCGTATCGGAGCGGTCTCCAACACCCCAAGGGCGCCCCCGTACGCGACGGCGGTTTGGGGTCCAACCCACACCGCCAGTGGAGCCCCCGGGTTGGAAACAACCTCGAACAATCCCCAGATCTCGTTGCTTATTGCCGCCGGCGAATCGAGCTGCAAAATGATCAGCTCCGACGTGGCACTCACCTCTCGCACGGTCTCGATGGTGAAGTCGATCATCCGCTCATCCAGCGGGCCACTCACTTTGATCACATCGATGAAGCGGTCCGCTTCCTGCGCTCCGGCCGGCAGGGCGGAGACGAGTAGCAGTCCGGAAACGATGATGAGGGTCAAACGGCGAAGCATCGAAATGATGATACGGAGCCAGCACGCCTGCCCCCGAGTGGGATCAGACATCCTGAGCAAGTCCCCCGGCGTTGCCTTAGCTCGGGAACCGGACAGGCCATGCCGACCGTCGATACCTCACGCGACGGAAGGGACCGGGAATGACGACGGATATCGAATCGTGGGAGGTCCCCCGAGACGCAGTGGTCTTTGAGAGGGCCGGCGTGGTGTGGTTGGCGGCCGGTGGAGTGGCGGCGGCAGTCGAGATCCTGCTCCACAACTCGCTGTTCAACGCAGCGCCCCTCGGCCTCGGCTTCACTATCGCCACAGTTCTGATCGCCGTCCTCCTCTTCGCCTCCGGCCCGCTCACCCATCACCCGCCCAGCGTCGCCACACGAGTGTTTGCCGGACTCATGGCCGTCTTCGGGTTGTTCGTCACCTTCCGGGCCTCACCCGCCCTCACCACGCTCAACGTATTGACGGTGTTGGCGCTGCTAGTAGGTGCCTCCTTCCTGTACTCCTCGGGCCGCTTGTGGGACATGAGAATCATGGACTACCCACGGGCGGGCCTCGTCACTGCCGCCAACGCCCTGGCTCAAACCGGGGATTTCCTTCGCGTCGACGTATCCCAGGCCGGGCTGATTCCGGCTGAGGGCTGGCAGCGTGTCCGGCCCTATCTCCGCGGCATCGCCATCGCCTTCGTTCCGCTGGCTCTGTTCCTTGGGCTCTTTGCCTCGGCCGACGCCGTATTCGCGGCATTCGCCGATGACCTCTTCGGCACCGACCTCGACCTGTGGAGGTTGGCGTGGGCAGCGGCAATCGCCGCAGCCATCGAGTGGATGTTGATCGGATTGCTCCGCTACGGAGCGGCCGGCGACGGCCTCGAAGATTGGGAGCGACCGGACGACCTTCGCCTCGGTACCACCGAAGCTGCCACAGTGGTGGGACTCCTGAATGCGCTGTTTGCCCTGTTTGTCATCGTCCAGTTCGCCTATCTGTTCGGCGGAGCTGACGTCGTGGCCCGCACTGGAGGCCTCACCCCCGCCGAGTACGCCCGGGAGGGGTTCTTTCAGCTGGTGGTGGTGGCCGCGGCGGTTCTCGGGCTCGTCCTGTTCATTGACTGGTGGACGCGGCCGGCTGGGTCGACATCATCTCCCCTATTGAACGCCCTGCATGGCGGCCTGATCGTTCTGACCGCCGTCATCCTCGTGAGCGCCGTAAAGCGCATGAGCGTGTACGTAGACGAGTTCGGGCTCACCCAGCTGCGGTTCTATGCGGTGGCGATCATGGTCTGGGTCGGCTTCTTACTGCTGTGGGCGCTGCTCACTGTGCTGCCCGGCTACCGGGCGCTGTTCGGAGCCGGCGCCTTTGTGTCGGCCCTGCTGTTGATCGCCGGCCTGAACGTGGTGAACCCCGACGCCACCATTGCCCGTACCAACATCGACCGATTCGTAACCCACGGAGCGGAGATCGACTTCGCCTATCTCACCAACAACCTGAGCAGCGACGCCGGTCCGGTCCTGCGGGCCAACGCCGGGATCCTGCCCTTTGACTCGTTGGGCGCCTCGAACGCCGACCACGATTGGCGCAGCTTCAACCTCAGTCGTTCCCGGGAGTAGGCCCAGAGTGCGCTCCCCTCCCTGGAGGGAGGGGTGGCTCCGCTCAAGGCGGAGTCGGGCTGGGGGTAGCGGTTGTCGACACGGAAGGGTGCGGCCGACGGGCCTCCCCCATCCGTCCTCGGTGCTCCGCACCGATCCCACCTCCCCTCAAGGGGAAGGAACACAGCGCACCCCCGCCACGAGGCTGCGGAGCAGACTCGCAAGCAACGGCCAAGCCGTTGCCCGCCCCCCTACCCCCGAAGGGGGGACTGACGAGGTGCCACGAGTTTGCCTTCGGCAAACTCGCAAGCAACGCCTGTGGCGTTGCCCTAGCCTTGCCTCTATGCCAAAGATCCTTGTGGTCGCCGACACACCGTGGGTGAAGAACGATGTTCACGCAGCCCTCAGTCTTCCCGGGTTCGAGATCACCGATCACGACGACCCCCGCACGCTCGTCGAGGCGGCAACTGAGCACGCCCCCGATGTCGCCGTCATCGATCTTCAGGTAGCCGCCATGGGGGGCATGGCAATGGCTCGGGTCTTGAAGGAAGCCGCCCAGGCGCCCGACTTCCCCGAGATTCCGATCGTGCTGCTGCTCGACCGCAGCGCAGACACCTTCCTCGCCAAGCGAGCGGCGGTTGCCGCCTGGGTCATAAAGCCGTTCGAGACCGCTGAGTTGCGGTCGGCTGTGGCGGTGGTGCTTACCGAGGAGCCGGCGCCAAGCCCGTGAGCGGCTTACATCTGCTGTACATCAGCATCCTCGGCGTCTGCATTGTTGCTTCCGGGTTCTTCTCGGGATCAGAGACTGCCATCGTCGGCATCCAGCGCGAGCGAGTCCATCAGCTGGCGGCCCGCGATAAGCGGGGAAAGAAACTCGAAGCGTTGCTGGCCGAGCCCGACCGCACCCTCAGCACACTGCTCATAGCCAACAACTTCGTGAACATCCTGGCGGCATCGGTGGCCACCGCGTTGCTGATCGATTTAGCGGGCGAGTCCTGGGGACCGTGGATCGTGACCCTGGCTCTGACAGCCGTCATCCTGGTGTTTGGCGAGATTGGCCCCAAGACGCTGGCTCATCGGCATCCTGAGCGGTTTTCGCTGTTGGTGGCTGGATCGATCTCCACCCTGTCGCGGGTGCTCCAGCCGATCAGTACCTTCTTTACCTGGCTGACTCGGAGGTTGTTCCGGTTGTTCCGAATCCACCTCGGGGGCGGCCTCACCCCTGTCACCGAGGACGACATCCGGGCGATGGCCGCACTCAGTGAGAGCTCGGGCGAGATCGAGGCCGCCGAGCGCGAGATCATCGACGCCGTCTTCTCGCTGGCCGATCGTCCAATCCGGGAAGTGATGACCCCTCGCGTCGACATCGTGTCTCTGACAGCCCCGATCACCATGGAGGCCGTGCAGGAAGCCGTCGTGTCCACCGGACATAGCCGGTTTCCGGTGATTGCCGACACCCATGATGAGATGCTGGGGATCCTGGCCGTCAAGGACCTCCTCCGGCTCCCGCCGGGCGTGTCGCCGGCCGAGATCGCCCGATTGCTGCGGCCGCCCACCTACATCCCCGAGTCTCGCTCGGTACTGGCGGTGCTCCAGGAGATGCGCCATAGTCGCTTCGGGTTCGGAGTGGTTGTGGACGAGCACGGCGGTGTGGAGGGCATCGCCACCGCCAAGGACGTCATCTCTGAACTAGTTGGCTCGCTGCAGGACGAATACGACCCAACCGTCCCATCCATCATCCCGGCCGGGCCGAGCCGTTGGGTGGTCGACGGACGCACCGACGTTGACGAGCTGGAAGAGGTCGTCAACGTCGAGCTCCCTCGCGGTGACTACTCAACGGTGGCCGGGCTCTTCATGGACCTGGCGGGCCGAATCCCTGACGAGGGCGACCAGCTCGAAGTGGAGAGTCTCACACTGACGGTCCTCCTCATGGAACGACGGCGAATAGCCCGCATCCGGGTAGAGCAATAGCCACCTTCCTCTGGTGACAGGTTCATGAGACCTGGAAGACCCCGCCGCCGCATCGACAGTCGATGAGAGACAACTGGCGACTGGAAGCAGGCGACTGATTGACCACAGCCTCCGGTGACAACGCCACCGGAGGCTGATTGGTCGGGACGGCGGGATTTGAACCCGCGACCTCATCGTCCCGAACGATGCGCGCTACCAAGCTGCGCTACGTCCCGTAAGGCAGGCAGTGTACTCAGGCTGAGGGGGCTGGGGAATAGCTAGCCGTAGCGAGTGGGCAGGGCCCGAGGGGTGCCTTCCCAGCTGAGGGCCCGATCGTGCTTGATCGGCTCCCGGAATTCCGCCTCTTCGGTGACTTCACCGCCAACCACCTTCAGTACGACCGGGCCGGTGGGTGCGTCGGTCTCGGCTGGGTGGGCGGTGAGCCGACCAACTCGGCCGAACATGCGCCGCACCCGCCACGGGTCGGTGACCAGGTCTTCGAGCAACGGGCCTGAACCGGGATACAGAACGTCCAGGGTCGAGACGAGACACCGCACAGCCCCGGCCTGCCAGCGCCGAGCGTCGACGGCTGTGAGGGAGCGGGCCACCGAATCGGGATGCAGTTCGACCATATGAGACCGGCGGCCACCACCGTCGTAGGTGTGGTTGGCCAGCGAGGCTGCCGCCGAGCTGGTTCGGCCGATCACCAGAATGACGTCACGGCGGGCATCGAGGGATGTGTCGGTTCCCCACCCGACGACAACGACGTCGGCCAGGGCCACCCCGACTTCGGCTCGGGCGAGACGCTGGGCCTCCAGGTAGGGATCGCAGGCTCCGGATACGAGCCCGACTGCGCTGGCAGTCACCGATGGAATCGTTCCCCCAAACCTGTCCTGCACCAACGTCCAGGGCTGACCAGTGCCATCGGTGGCGATAATCCACAACACCATCTCCACCTGGTGTCCCGGTTGATACCGGGCAGCGAGACGGCTCACCACGTCGCGGGGCCTGTGCTCCATCACGTCGCTGACCGGCCGATACGGAAGATGCTCTCCTGCGAAGGCCCATCCCTGGCCGGTCGTTTCGAAACGGACCTCGGTGGCGGGGCGCGATTGGGCCAACGCGGCGGAGGCCACCGTCACAATTGCGGCGGCACCTGCGGCCCAATGGAGGAGCGCCGCCACGGTGATGAGCAGGAAACCGCCCGCGACCAGGACGACGGTGCGCAGCTGAACGCGGCGCACCCCCCACAGTTTGAACCCGATCAGCAAGCGTTCTCTCAGCACACGGTTCTCTCTCGTTCGGGCCGCCCGTGTCGCCAAGAGCCAATGGCTCTGTGAAATCACAGTATCACTCCGGGTGGTATCTCGCCTACGCAAAGTAACTAGTCCTCATACGAGATACAGGAGCTCGTGTCGTTCTCGATCGGCCACTGACGGCCAGGCCACAGCCAGCCCGGCTAGAGATAGGACCGCCCCCAGGGCCGACAGCCACCAGGGCCCGACGATGATGGCCATCGCGAAGCCGATGAGACCGATCGAGGCCGCACCCGCCAGCTTCAGGGCAATCGTGAGTCGATATCGGCGCTCGTCTCCTGGCGGAAGCGGCATCTGCCGCAGCCACAAGAGAACAAGCAGCTCTACACCCGCCAGCAGCAAAACGATCACGGTGCCGAGAACGGGCCATCCGTCTTGCGTGTCAATCGCCCGGGCACCCCGGATTATCGAGGCGAAGCCAAACAGCCAGACGGCAGCGAGTAGCGACAGGGAGCGGGAGTCCACCCCGGCAGCGTAAAGGCGGTGGCCTCAGCCACCAACGATCACCGGACTTGGACGGTCGCGGCTTTCTCCGCCAAGGACTCAGTCCCGCGCTCGACCCGGGCAAACATGCCCTTCTCATACCAACGAGGCACGACGCGACGCTCGAGCGCCGGCCAGGCGCCGGCCTGGAACTCCTCGAGCAACTCGAGGATGCCAAATGCGGCTCCCCCATTCCAGTGCGTGGGGTGACCCCAGCCGAGGGCCTTGGCCAAACCGTCCAGGTCGAGAGAGACGAGATGGGCCGACCGCTCCACACGACTGTCTGGGTAGGTGAACCCGCTCAGCTTCTCGGCCGGTACTGACGTGCGGGCGAAGGCCACCACAGTGTCACGCGTCCCGACAGGGAGCTGCTCGCGACCCCACCCGAACAATTCGATGTCCACCAGCGGAACATCAATCTCTTCCTTGACGACTCGATGGGCCGCCCGGAACGGGTTGGGCCGGCCGGTGTCATCGAAGTCGGCAATGTTGAGTTGAGAATCGACCGAGCTGGTCCACACGAGGCGTCCGGCTGGAGGCTCCCTTATCTCCTGCACCAGGGTCCAGTCCTGTCCCTGGTCATCAGTGGCGACCAGCCACAGTTCCAAAGACATCTCCCCACTCGCGAACCGACCGCCGGAGGCGGCAATGGCGTCGACCGTCTCGCGCGGGCCCTCCGAGCCCACGAACCCCTCCACCAGGAACCCGAGGTCGGATCCCGCGAAGGTGAGCGGTCCTAGTCCCGACCGCCAGGGAGCAGTCCGGACAAACAGGCGTTTTGCCAGGAGCTTCAGGGGGCCGGCCAGCACCAGACTGGCAACCACCAGCGCCGCGATACCACCCGTTGCGGCCGAATCAAAGCCACCGTAGAACCATCCTGTGAGGGCGGCGGCTGCCGTAATGGCGATAAAGGCAATGAATCGCTTCCCTCGCAGCCGTTGAATCCACCAGCCTGCTCGTCTGAGACGTTGTCTCACCAGCACTCCCTTCATTGTCAACCCGCCACGGAGCGTAGTCAAAGTTTTCGCGATTCGCCAGAGAAAAACCTGGCTCAGACGTCGACCGCAGGAAGCTCGACGACCTCACCCGGGTAGATGAGGTCGGGATTTCCCGAACGAATGGTCGCCTTGTTGGCCGCTATCACCCGCACCCAATATCGGGCGATCTCGTGCTCGCCGAGATCGGTCTTCCCGAGCACCCGCTCGAGGTGGGATTCCGACAAGCTCCACAGATGATCGCCCCGTCGCACGGTCACCTGGTGGCTGATCGTGCCATCGACGACCGCGGTCGGCTCGCCCGGTTGCTCGGTGGGCTCCATCTTGGGTTGCGGTGCCAGGTGGGGTGGGAGAACGACGTCGTCGGAGCGCACAGCGCTTGGGGGAGCACCCGGCGGATGCATCCTGCCTTCACTGTCTACCTCAACCACCACCTGCTGGTCTGCGCCCGCCAACTTGGCGATGGCCGGCGCCAGCGGGCTCGCCAGCGCCGAGGCGGCGATGGAAAGAGCAACTGCCCGGCTGATGAGACGACGAACAGCCGGAAGTGTGAGCCACCCGACTGCTCTGATCGCCGTCGAATTGCCCGACCGCGATGCCACGGCGTAGAACACGGTGGACAGCAGCAGCCAATAGGCGAGGCCGAGGGCGATCACCAGCAAGATGGCACCCGCCGCGTCCTCGAACGGCGTCCGGTCGAGCCACCCGTTTATGTCCGACCAATCGATTCCGAATCCGTCAACCCGAGCAAGCAGGTGTAGTCCGGCCACCATCAGGACTTCGACGAGCACCAGACCAAATAGCCTCAATCGATGGGGAAGCCGCATCGGATCAACGTACATCGAGGCTGACCCGCTCATGGGCGAGTGAACGGCAGGTCGGGACCGTTCCACCCGGCTGATCGTCTCGGGCAGGAACCTGGGGAAGGCTCCACCTGGGGCGGGCCGGGCGAGCCGTTCCATCGTCAAAGAGCCTCCGTAGTCGACTGACCGCCTCCTCGGATGTGAGGCCGGCCTCCTTGCTGACCCGCCCGTAGTCGAGCAGCGACGCATCGAGTCGGATGTCGATGGCATCGTGATCGAGCCGGCGAACTGCTTGGAGCGGTCGTTTGCCGGCCGGCAGCTCACTCATTGCTCCTCCCTCATTAGTACTGTATAACACTATACATTCTAAAGATAGGTTGTCAGATGTTTTTTCCTTTTGATGATATTTAAATCATGTTATACAGTGCCAAAACGCAGTCGCAGAAACGCTGGGACCGAACGGAAAGGGAATCGCATGGCAATGGACATGGTGGGAGCAAATCTCGACCAGATGCAGGCAATGGGGCAGAGGTTCGAGGCAGAGGCCGTGGAGGTCGAGGCCCTGATTACGCGATTGACGTCGGTCGTGGAAGAGACCCGCTGGGAAGGCAAGTACGCCCGCGACTTCGAGGCGCGGTGGAACACCGAGTTCAAGGGCGCCCTCAAGAACCTGGCCGGCGCTCTCCGAGAAGCCAAGACCGTGGTCGACACCAACCGCAGCAATCGCCAACGGTGAAATCGAACTGAGCCAGGTCGCCCAGCCCTAGCTGCCGGGTACGCTGGCGCCGATGACTGTGAAGCGATGTGAATGGGCGGGAGACGACCCCCTGTATGTGGCCTATCACGACGACGAATGGGGAACGCCCGAGCATGACGACACCAAGCTCTTCGAGTTCGTCGTGTTGGAGAGTGCCCAGGCTGGTCTCAGCTGGATAACCATCCTCAAGAAACGGGAGAACTATCGCAAGGCCTTCGCTCGGTTCGACCCGGAAAAGATTGCTCGCTTCACACCTGCCAAGGTCGAGCGGTTGTTGCAGGACGCCGGGATCGTCCGCAACCGCCAGAAAATCGAAGCCTCCATCGGCAACGCGCAGGTAGCCCTCGGGATTCGGGACGAACTCGGCAGCATTGGCGCCTACTTCTGGAACTTCGTCGACGGCCAGCCGATCATCAACCGTTTCAAGGCCATGTCGGACATCCCGGCCAAGACCGACATCTCAGAGGCCATGGCCAAGGACATGAAGGCGCGGGGATTCAAGTTCTTCGGGCCGACCATCGCCTACGCCCACATGCAAGCGATGGGTTTGGTCAACGACCACACGATGTCTTGCTTTCGCTGGAAAGAAGTCCAGGGCTGAGCGTTCGCCACCCCTAGCCCCCCTGGAGTTCGGCAAAGCCGAACTCCCAAGCAACGCCTTTGGCGTTGCCGTTGCCTTATTCGTTGAGGTATTGCTCGAACTCGGTGCCGGCGTAGCGGGCAGTTAGTTCATCGAAGTTGATCACCGCGGTGGCCAGATTGTCGGGGGTCGCCTTCTTGAGCGCCGACCCCTTGTAGGTGTAGTTGGCGATGCCGAGGAAGCCTGCAACGCGCTCCATGGTGGCGTCCTTGCCTGGGCCATCCACGAAGTCCTCGTATTGCACCCGGATGATGGCCTCGGGCCCCAGCATGGCCACCGCCTCATCCCAGAACTCCTGCGACTGGCCGTGCAGAGCTACCGACTCCTCGACTTTTGCGTGGAACTTCTCGAGGTCGAGCAGGCTGGGGGGCCGCACGCCGGCTTTCTCGAATTGGCTCTTGCCTTCCTCATGGTGACGGTAGGTGGACAACGCATGCTTGATCCGGTTGCGGCGCTCCAACAGAACCACCTTGGTTTCGGAATCGAGCAGCAGCTTCAGCAGTGCCGTGCGGTCTTCGATGGAGTGGGCGTGCATTTTGAAACCCGCGTAGGTGAAGTCCGCCCGGCGCGGCTCTTGAAAGTGCGGGTTCTTGCCCAACTCCTCGAGCCAGGCGGCGTAGGCGGGGCCCGACCGATCCTCCGGCGGGGAAAAGACGGTGCGCATCCAGTCGAGGCGTTCGGCGTCGGTGACTTCCCACGCCCAGCGCTCGAGCGGCTCAAATCCGGGGACAAACACCTCGGAGTCGCTGCCGATGGTCTGCACGAGCCAGGAGCTGCCGGTATTTCCATAGAACACAAGGAGGAACGATCGCATTGCGCAATGGTAGGCAAGCAGGTGAGTTGATCGACTACTCGAAGGCCTCGTCGCGAGCTGCGATCGCCCGGCTCGCCTCATCCCAATAGCCGTAGGTGCCATCGGCCAGAAACTCTCGAGCAGCGGTTTCCACCGCGCCGATACCGACCAAGCTGAAGGCGCCCCCAATCGAGACCCGCTTCACTCCCAGCTCAGCCAACTCCGGTACCGATGGGGTGCCGGGCAGCGCCAGCACATTCACGGGAAGATCAACCGACTCCACTACCCGACGGATGTCGGCGGCATCGGTGAGGCCGGGAGCGTAGAGGACGTCGGCACCCGCTTCCTGGAACGCCTGAAGGCGGGTGATCGTGTCATCGAGATCGGGCCGGTCATGAATGTGGTTCTCGGCCCGGGCCGTGAGGACCAGGCCACCGGGTGCGGCATGAGCGGCTTCGGCGGCGGCCCGCACCCGATCGGCCGCGTGGGCCAGCTCGTAGATCGAGTCGGAATCGGGGCCCGAGTAGTCCTCGACCGAGCAGCCTGCCAAGCCGATCTCTACAGCCGTCCGAATGGTGTCGGCCACGCCGGCCGGATCATCGGCGAACCCGTTCTCGAAATCGGCGTTCACGGGAAGGTCGGTGGCGGCGACGATCTCTGCCGCATGGGCAAAGGCTTCGTCACGGGTGACTCGGCCGTCCAACCGACCAAGGGTGGCCGCATGACCGGAGCTGGTGGTGGCCAGCGCTTGAAACCCCAGCGAAGCAAATAGGCGGGCCGACCCGACATCCCATGGGTTGGGAAGCAAGAGCGGGGCCGCTTGGTGGTGGAGCTGCAGGAAGAAGTCGGCGGTACGGGACATGGGTACTCAGTTCCGGAAGGCCAGGCCCTTGTAGGAATCAACGAATCCGGCCGCCAGCAGCAGGCCCCCGAGGGGCGTGGTGGCGGCTCGCTCACCATCGACCGTCTCGATCTCGAAACGCCGGCGGCGGGCCGCCAGCTTGCGGAGCACGTCGACCGTTTGGTTGAGGGCTCCCTCATCCTCGGTGAATGTCAGGAGCTTGCGTCCTCCCCGCTCAACGAAGACCGTCAAGGCTCCCCCGACCGTGATGACAAAGGCCCCGGCCGAGCGACTGGGTCGGCCGACTTCCGTGGCCGGCCAGCCCACCGCGGCTCCATAGGGGTTGGCGGGGTCGGCGGCCGCCAAAATCCGTGCCTCACCATCGGAGGGCTGCCGCAGTCGATCCACCGCTCCCGGCGACGCAAACTGGGCCCCTCCCAGGCCCTCGATGAAATAGCCGCGCCGCACCTGGCCGGCGTCTTCCAGGACCCGCAACACCGGGTAGATGCCGGAGAAGCCGCCGGGAATCCCCTCAGCACCGGCCACATCGCGAGTGAGGATGCCCGTCCGTTCCAGCACCTGGTCGGCCAGGGCCTTGGTTCGCACCGTCAGCTCCGGTGCCGGTTGCAACAAGGACTCGACGAGATACCAGCGCCCACTTCCGGCTGGAGGGGAGGCCGACGGAAGCCGCGGACGTTTGGACCTGGTGGTTCGTTTCACCTTGCCCCACAAGAAGGCTCGCAGCGGCCCAATGGTGTCGTTGGTCACTTCGCCGGCCCACACCAGATCCCACAGGGCAGCCAGAGTGTCCTGCGGATCGCGGCCTCCGGCCGCCTCATACAGGTCACGGAAGAACGAAGCCCCGTGCTCGGTGAGCTGGGTCCGCAGGCGATCATGAATCGGGTCGGCCGGACGATCGGCCTTCGACGAAAGGTGAAGCAACGGGATCTGTTCCCGCAGATAGAGGGAGAGACGGCCGTCGTTGGCGGCCAGCGGCTCACGGCCCACCCACACGACATCTCCCGACGCCATGAGCTGATCAAGCAACTCGGGTCCATAGGTCATACGAGACGGGAGCACATCTATCTCGAGGATCGAAGCCGGGATCGAGGCACCTTGCAGCTGGCGGATGATCTCGAAGAGGCGATCCAGGCTCGACTGGTGGTTGCCGAGATGATGCCAGCGGGCCAGGAACTCACCAAGAGCCGCCGGCTCCACCGGCTCAACCTCGGAGCGCAGCTTGGCCAGTGATCGACGTCGCAGCCGCCGGAGCACATCGGTGTCCACCCACTCCTGGCCGTTGCCGGCCGGGAGAAAGGCCCCGCGGGCCGTCCGACCGTCGGCTTCCAGGCGATTGAGCACCTCATCGACCACGGCCGGCGCCAGGCCCAGAGCGGTTGCCGCCTGCCGGGAGGTGAACGGCCCGTGGGTGCGGGCGAAACGCCCCACCACGTCGCCCAATGGATCATCGACCGGCTCCAGAAAGGCAGCGGGCACGCCCTGGGGAAGGGCTACCCCGAGAGCGTCGCGGAGCCGGGCCGCATCCTCCACCGCCGACCAGCGTTCCCCATCACTCATCGAAAGGTGCAACACCTGACGCGACTCCTCGAGTTGGGTGAGGAACCGGTCGAGATCACCATCTACTCGCGCTTCCAGGTCGAGGCGGGAGAGGGGACCGAGATGACGCAACAGGTCGTGGACGTTGGTTGGGGTGCGGGCGTGCCGTTCCGGAGGCAGTCGCTGCAGTTCCATCTCGACCTCCGCCACGACGTCGCCGTCCAGCAGGCTGCGCAGCTCCGGCTCACCCATGAGCTCGGCCAACAGACTGCGATCGAGCGTGAGGGCGGCCGCCCGGCGTTCGGCCGGTGGAGCGTCGTACTCGTACATATAGGCGGCGATGAAGTCGAAGGTGAGCGACGAGGCGAACGGGCTGGGCGCATCGAGCGAGACGTCGGTGATGCGCACCTTGCGGGCCCGGACGTCGCCGAGCAACTCGGTGAGAGCGGGCAGATCGAAGTGCTCCTTCAGCACCTCACGATAGGTCTCGAGCACAATCGGAAAGGAGGGGTAGTTGCGAGCGATCTTCAGCAAGTCGGCCGAGCGCCGACGCTGCAGCCACAACGGAGTGCGGTCACCCGGGCGGCGGCGAGGGAGCAGCAGGGCCCGGCCGGCCGCCTCCCGGAAGCGTGAGGCAAACAGAGCGCTGTTGGCCACCTCCTCCACCACCAGTTCCTCCAATTCCTCAGGTTCCACCAGCAAGGCATCGACAGGAGGGGGCTCATCGGCGTCGGGGAATCGAAACACCATGCCGTCGTCGGTCCACATCGCGTCGACCTCGTAGTCGTAGGTGGACCGCAGCTTGGCGGAGGCCGCCAGCGACCAGGGGGCGTGCACCCGGGCCCCAAACGGCGAAAGCAGCACCATCCGCCAGTCGCCGATCTCGTCGCGGTAGCGCTCGATCACAATGGTCCGATCGGTGGGCAGGGTACCGGTCGCTTCTTTCTCTTCGGCGATGAAGGCGGCCAGGTTGGCGGCCGCCCAGGGGTCGAACCGGTATCGCTCCACCAGGCTCTGCTCGGCTTCGTCCTTGCTCTTGGCCCCCATCTCGCGAATGAACCTGCCGATCGCCCTTCCCAGTTCGAGGGGCCGACCCACCATGTCCCCATGCCAGAACGGGAGCTTGCTGGGGGTGCCGGGAGGGGCCGGCGTCACCCGCACCCGGTCATGATCGATTTCGTTGATGCGCCAGGCGGTGGACCCGAGGGTGATGACGTCGCCGGGACGCGACTCGTACACCATCTCTTCGTCGAGCTCGCCGACGTGGCCGCCCTCGGGCAGCGACACGCGATACATGCCCCGATCGGGGATGGTGCCCGGGTTGGTGACGGCCAGCATCTGGGCTCCAGGGCGGGCGCTGAGTGAACCGTCGACCCGATCCCACACCACGCGCGGCCGCAACTCGGCGAACTCGTCCGACGGATAGCGGCCGGCCAGCATGTCGAGCACGGCTTCGAAGGAGGCCCGCCCCAGGGTGGCGTATGGGGAGGCCCGGCGCACGAGATCGAAGAGCTCATCGACCGACCACTGGTCCATGGCCACTGTGGCGACGATCTGTTGGGACAGTACATCGAGAGGATTCTGGGGAACCGAGGTCGATTCGATATCGCCGGCATACATGCGATCCACCACCACTGCGGCTTCGAGCAGGTCGGCGCGGTGTTTGGGAAAGACGCGGGCCCGGCTGGGGGCTCCCACCTGGTGGCCGGCTCGGCCGACCCGCTGCAGGCCGCTGGCGACGGTGGTGGGTGACTCCACCAGCATGACCAGGTCGACGGCCTCCATGTCGATCCCCAGCTCCAGCGAGCTGGTGGCGACCACGGCCGGCAGCTCTCCCCGCTTGAGCCGGTCTTCGATGGCCAGTCGCTGTTCTCGCGACAGCGATCCGTGGTGGGCCTGGGCAACTTCGCGCCCGGCCAGATCATTGAGTTGCTGGGCCAGCCGCTCGACCAGGCCGCGACTATTGCTGAAGATGATGGTCGACCGATGCTTCTCGATCAGTTCGAGCAACTTGGGGTACATGAGGGGCCAGATGGAACGGGTAGGTGGTTCATCGGGATCGTCGGACGGGGCGGCCAGGTCGGGGCGAGTCATGTCCTGGAGCGGGACCACCACCTGGATGTCCAGCTCCTTCTCCCAGGGGGCATCCACCACCGTGACCGGGCGCTTCGTCCAGGAATCGCCTTGCAACGTTCCCCCGCCCAGGAAGCGGGCGATGTCGGCCAACGGACGCTGGGTGGCCGACAACCCAATGCGCTGCGGGGCCTCGGCGATCTCCTCGAGTCGCTCGAGGGTGAGGGCCAGGTGGGAACCTCGCTTGGTGCCGGCAACCGCATGGACCTCGTCGACAATCACCCATCGCACAGAGGCCAGGATCTCCCGCACCTGGGAGGTGAGCATGAGATACAGCGACTCGGGCGTCGTGATGAGCACATCGGGCGGGGTGCGCATCATGCGCCGTCGCTCGACAGAGGGCGTGTCGCCGGTTCGCATGCCGGTGGTGACCTCGGGCAGCTCGATCCCCAGACGCCCGGCCGCGTTGCGAATTCCCGCCAACGGGGCTCGGAGGTTGCGATCGATGTCGTAGGCCAGGGCCTTCATCGGTGAGACGTACAGCACCCGGCAGCGCTGCTGGTCGGGAGGAGTTGGTTCGGCTTGCAGCCGATCGAGGGCGTACAGGAACGCCGCCAGCGTCTTGCCCGACCCGGTCGGGGCGTGGATCAGGGTGTGGGCGCCACCGGCAATGGCCGTCCAGCCGTCGAGCTGGGCGCGGGTTGGTTCCGGGAACGACGTCTCGAACCATTCCCGGGTCGGCTGGGAGAACAACTCCATCGGGTTGCCAGCGTTAGCCACTAGATGCGAGGTTACCGGCTGGCTCCGACAAGAAATGGGGTGGCGATACGGGACGCGCTGTCACTTCCCGCTCTACAACCTTCCGTATCGAGCAAGACTCACCACCCGCCCGGTATGAGCGGATCCTTGGGGGCGGCAGCGGGTCTGGTGCTGACAGCCGAAGGGTGAACCGAGAGCGGGCCGCGCTCAGTGAAAAAGGGGAAATAGCCGAAGACCTCGTAGAGGACCACGGAGGAGAGACAGCAATGCGGCAGATAGTGAGCCAGCACCATGCGTTCAGTCGAATAGACCTGTTTGACAGGCCAACGGAGCATGGGGATGAAGTCGAAGCTTCACTCGACCGGTTGCGCGAACAGTCGTTTTTCGCTGAAGAATGCCTCGACATGCTTGTCGCCGTGCGGGAACACCCAGAAACCCGGGAGATCTTCAAGAGCTCGGGCCACCAGCATCGCTGGCTCCAGGAAATCATCCACCAGCGGGAGATTCTTGAGCAAATCAGCGATGTCCTCCTTGGGTGGGGAACGGTGAGAGAAGGTACAACCGACACCGTCCAATGTGCATGCGTGTAAGGCACAACAAGTCTTGATCGAGTCGTCGCTGGGCTCGCTGGTCGTCTTCGGTTGACCCTCCGCAGCTGACGAAGCGCTCCATCTGTGCCGTTCTCGGACACCACGCAGTTGTGCGTCGCGAAAGAGACTCTGGAGCTCTGGCCCACGGATCAGGAATATGCGGCTTTCGAGAGCGATCGTCAGATCAAGGAGCGACTCCTCGCGAGAGCACGGGAAGGCGCTCTCACCCCACCTCCCCTCACTTTCGCGGGAGAGGTGCAGAACGCGGACTTTGTGCTCTAGCGAATCGCCAGGACCCGATGTACCACCTCCGTATGGAGAGAGTCCGCGACGCTCCCGTCGAGGAGACGGTCCCGTTGGGTCCGGTCATCCAGCTGCGGGGGGTCGAGAAGGTCTACAGAACGGGGCGGGTGGAGTACCCGGCGCTGCGCGGCGTCGATCTCCTTGTTGAACCCGGGGAGCTTGTGGCTCTGGTGGGGCCGAGCGGAAGCGGGAAGTCGACCATCCTCAACGTCATCACCGGCATCGACCGACCAACCTCGGGCGAGGTCGTGGTGACCGGTCGGGACCTCGTAGACCTCTCCGAGGAGGAACTGGCCATCTGGCGGGGGGAGCAGGTTGGGGTCGTGTTCCAGTTCTTCCAGCTGTTGCCCACCCTCACCGCGCTCGAGAACGCAATGCTGCCGCTCGACTTCGCCCGCACGGGCACCGTAGCCGAGCGATCTGTCCGGGCGCAGCGACGACTCGAGCAGGTGGGGCTGGGCACCAAGCTCGGCAACTTCCCGGCCGAGCTTTCCGGCGGCGAACAGCAACGAGTCGCCATCGCCCGGGCACTTGCCTGCGATCCGGAGGTCGTGGTGGCCGACGAGCCGACCGGCAACCTCGACTCCGACACAGCCGCCGAGATGTTCGATGTGTTCGGGAAGGTGAACAGCGACGGGACGACCATCGTCTATGTGACCCACGACCGCGGGCTGGCGGCGGCGGCCCATCGGGTCGTCGAGATCCGAGACGGACGGGTGAGTGACGGCGGGCTGACATGATCTCAGCCCACACCCGTCGCTCGATCCGTGAGCTGACCAGACGCAAAGCCCGCTCATTTCTCACCGTCCTCACCATCGCCGTGGCGGTCGCCGGCATCTGGCTGTTTGCCATCCCCGGCAACATCGACGCCTCCCTTACCGAGCGAACATTGGTCGACGGGATGCACACCATCCGGCTGGCTCCGGCCGTTGCCGACCTCCCCGAACAGGTGGTCGGCGAGTTGCGGACCACCGCCAACGTGGCGGCCCTCGACGTGCGTACCCTCGGCCGAACCCAGATGCGAATCGGCGACCGGCCCCAAGGCGTCGTCCTGGTCGGGGTCAGCGACTTCGAAAACCAGGCCGTCAACATCGTCTCGGTCGTGGACGGCGCTCTTCCCACCGCGGCGGGTCAATTGGTCACCGACTTCGAGAACGCCCGCACCGGTCGGTACAACGGTCTGGTCGGCGACACCGTCGCCCTCCAGACCAACTTCGGCAACTGGGTGACCTTCGACGTGACGGGACAGGGCGGGACGGTCCGATACAGCAGCGAAGTGGCCGAGGACGCACCGTTCCTGTATCTGCGCGATGCCGATGTGCAACGGGTGATGGGGTATTCGGCGCCCAACTCCATCGACGTCATCGCCACCGACCAATCACCGGCGGCGGTGGGGGCCATGGTCGCGCAACTCCGGACCACCCTGGCCACCGAAGTATCTGACCTCGCCTACTGGGACGTGCTCGAGGTGTGGGAAGAGGGGACCTGGCCCGGCTCCGAGGACTTCGAGAATTTCGTCGTCCTCTTTTACGTCATCGCCGCAATCGCCCTGCTGGCCGCGCTGATCCTCATCTACACGACCATGAACACGGTCGTCCGCGAACAGACTCGCGAGATCGGAATGATGAAGGCTGTGGGTGGGACTCGCCGTCGCATCGGGCTCGGATACCTCAGGACCGCCCTCATGCTGGGAGGGATCGGCACCCTGGTCGGCATCGCCATCGGCATTCCCCTCAGCAACGGACTCATGTCGTTCATGAGTGAGGAGTTCGGTGGTACCAGCATCGGGTGGCGCCTGAGCGGTATCGCCATGGTTCTCAGCCTCCTCGTCGGACTGGGAGGCACGGCGCTGGCCGCCGGACCGGCCCTGCGACGGGCGTCGAGGATCACCGTGCGGGAGGCAATCGAGGACCACGGCCTGGTGGCCGGCTACGGGTTGAGCCGGCTCGATCGCGCCGTCACCCGGGCCTCCTTTCTATCCCGCACCCACCAGATGGGACTCCGCAACCTGACCCGCCGGGCCGGTCGCAGCCTGGCGACAGCCCTGCCCATCGCCCTGGCGGTGGGAACCATGCTGGCGTTCGCCGCCGTGTCGATCACCGCGCTCGATGAGACCGAGAAATCACAGAACCTCGAAGGTGGCGACATCATCGTGTGGAACAACGGCGCGCGGGGCCTCGACGACAGAGCCGTGGCCCTTATCGAGTCCGTTCCCGGAGTCGAGATGGCCCACCACATGATCTACAGCACTGTCGAGTTCGACGGTGAGCGCAACGTGTGGGGGCTGCCGGCGGTCAGCACCTACGAACACGACGTGATCGACGGGCGCTGGTTCACCGAGGCCGAGGCCGAGGCCGGCGCCCGGGTCGTAGTACTCGGCGAGGCCACCGCCACGTTGACCGACACACCGGTTGGGGCCGTCATCACGGTCGAAACCCGCCGGGGCCCGGTGGAGATGGAAGTCATCGGTGTTGACGGCCAACTGGTCAACGACGCCCAGGGAATGTTCACCCCGTACCGCACGGTGCTCGACTACGAGGGATGGACGTCGGGCAACACCTGGGTGCGGACAACTGAACCGGATGAGGCCGCGGTCGACGCGGCGGCCTCCAGCATTCATCGCACTCTGGAGGCGAACGGATACACCATCGGATCCAGCCTGCGCTACATCGGCCGCAATGAGAACGCCGCCGAGAATCGCCTGGTCGTGACCGTGATCATGGGGATGGGACTCCCCATCGTGGCCATCGGGATGATCGGCCTGGTTAACTCAATGACCAGCAACATCCTCGACCGGACACGGGAGATCGGCATTCTGCGCAGTATCGGTGCCCGCCGCCGCGATCTCCGGTCCATGTTCCGAGCTGAGGGGCTGGTGGTGGCCGCTGCCGGGTGGCTGCTCGGCATCCCGATCGGATATCTGCTGGGCCGCCTCATCATGTGGGTGCTCGAGCACGAGTTCCACGCCGCCTTCACCTACCTGTTCCCGGTGTGGCCGATCCTGGTAGCGCTGATTGTCACGATGCTGATGACGCTGCTCGTGCTGCGACTTCCGCTCCGCAAGGTGATTCGCATGCGGCCGGGTGACGCCCTGCGATACGAGTAAACCGCACACCCAGGCCTTCTACTCGCTCCCGAGTCTCAGCTGCCCGGGCGCCACCTCATACCCATAGCTATCCACCGTTTCGCCGCGCTTTTCGTGTTGCTCCGGGAGCGTCCCGACATTGCGGAATCCGAGGCTCTCTAACAGCCGCTGGCTCGCCTCATTCCCGGTGAACACCTCGGCTCTCACCGAAGACGAGCCCCACTCGTCAAAGGCGTACGAGACAACCGTCCGAATGGCCTCCGACATGAGGCCGCGGCGCTGGTAGGGCGGAGCAAGGTAATACCCGATCTCGGCTGCTCCGGGCGGTATAGAAAGCCGCGCTCCGATTGAACCAAGCGGACGTCCGGGCGTGCCTGTGATGGCTCCGGCCCGATCCCTGATGGCCCAGCCGAACTCAACCGAATCGGGCTCCTCTTTGAGCACATACTTCTCGTAGTAGTCGCGGAGCTCCTCGATACTCGCGGGGCCGTCCCACAGCAGCATGTCGGTCACAACCCGGCCGGGCTCGCCGTGCACGAATGGGAAGATGACATCGGCATCATTCGCGCGCGGAGCCGAGAGTGTGAGTCGTTTTGTGGTTAGCACCGGGGTGGCCCGTCCCACGATGGCTCCCTAGATATCCCGCTTCTTGCTCTCGAGGAACTCGTTGGGTTCGAATTTGCTCGCACCCCAGGTGCCACCCACCACCGCCAGCACCACCGAGACCGCCGCCACCACCAACAACCCGGCAGTCAGTGTGAATCCGGCGATGGCCAGCCAGTGGCTGAGGGAGAGGGACTCGCCCTTCGGGTCGCCCGGCCACACCAGCACCGATCCGATACCGATGAGAACTGCTGTCCCGGCGACCAGGAACGAGCGACGAAAGAACCAGCTCACAGCCGCGGGAGGGCTGAGGCCTCGGCGCACAAGGCCTCGACTTCGTCGGGAAGCACCGGGACCGCTTCGGTCATGTTTCGATGGCCGTCCTCGGTGATCAGCACGTCGTCCTCGATGCGGACGCCAATGCCCAGGAACTCGGACGGAATGTCGTGGTCGATCGAATCTGACTTCTCCCGGGCAGCAGCCAGCTCGGCCCGCGCCGCGGCCGGCCCGATCTCATAGGCCCGTATCCGGTCACCTTCTTCGTCGAATCGATGGAGACGAAACGTCACCTGCGGATGGCGATGATCGATGTAGACGCCCGGCTCGACGGTAAAGGCCATGCCGGGCTCGAACTCCCGCGGCTTGCGATCCACCCGGTAGCGGCCGGCGTCGTGCACGTCCATCCCCAGCCAGTGGCCGGTGCCGTGCATAAAGAACTCACGGTCCATCCCCATCTCGTAGGCCCGTTCGGCGTCGCCGGGGATGAGGCCTAGCTCGACGAGACCTTCGGCCACCACCCGCCGGGCGGTTGCGTGTTGAGCGGCCAGGCTGCCGCCGGGATGACTGCCGGCCAGGGCCGCTTGATGGGCGGCCAGCACCACCTCGTAGATCGCCCGCTGAGGAGCCGTGAACGTGCCCGACACCGGGAAGGTGCGAGTGATGTCGGCTGAGAAATAGTCGAACTCGGCGCCGGCGTCGATCAAGACCAGGTCACCGTCCTCCATGCGCCGCTGGTTCTCCCGATAGTGGAGAATGCAGGCGTTTGGCCCGGACCCGACGATGGAGGGGTAGCCGTCGCGCTCGGAACCGTGCTGACGAAAGATGAACTCCAGCGCCCCCTGCAACTGATACTCAAACATGCCCGGCTGGGCGAACCGCATCGCCTCGCGGTGAGCGTGGGCCGAGATCTCGCAGGCCGTGACCAGGCGTTCGGCCTCGGGGGCCGACTTGACCAGCCGCAGCTCGTGCAGGATGTGGCCGGGGTTCTCCAGCCGGGACGGCACGGTCCAGCCGCTGCGTACCCGCTGATCCCCTGAGGTCTGAAACAAGGAAGTGATGATGTCGTCGAAGCGGGCGTTGCCCAGCTGATAGAAGATCGAGGTGCGATCAACCGCGTACTCGCGCAGCTTTTTGGCCAGATCCGACATAGGGAAAGCTGCGTCGGCCCCATAGGTGTTGACCGCTCCCTCCACCCCGGCCCGGTAGCCGTCCCAGGTCTCCCGCATCCGATCCTTGGGCCGAACGAACAGCACGTACTTGTCGGTGGGATGAGTGGGGTTGATGACCGCCACCGCCTCTGGCTCGGGGAAGCCGGTCAGAAAGAAGAAATCGGAGTCCTGCCGGAACGGGTAGGTGTTGTCGTGGTTGCGGACCTTTTCCTGGCCGCCGGGGACCACCGCGAAGCCATCACCGATAGCCTCAGAGAATTGGGTGCGTCGAAGTGCGAATGATGCCGTGTCGAAATCCATGCGGCCAGAGTACCCGAGCCAGCCCTCACTCCTCTTGAAGTTCGGCCAGACGGTTCCTGAGCCGGCGCAGCTTCTCCTTCTTCTCCTCCAGGCCAAACGACTCGCCCATCTGGGCATGCAATCGGTGGAGTAGGTAGGGATCAATCCCGCCGCCTCCCTGACCTCCTCCCCCGGCGCCTGAGCTGGCGCTCAACCGGGTATCGAGATGGCGAAGGATTTCCGCCTCCAGGAGCTCTATCTGCTCGACGAGCTCGTCCACAGACACGTCGCTGGGGATTTCTGACCGGGCCTCAGCCGCCTCCGAGCGGAGGGCGTCTTGCCGATTCGACATAGCCGCCTTGGCCGCGAAGTCATCATCGGCAACGGCAAGTAGCTCATCCTGCACGGACGCCAGATCGGCCAGCACTTCATCAAGAGACCGTGGAGCTGTCACCACCCAAGTATCACAGATAGACAGGCCCACGACTCGGCGGCTAGCGTCTTGCCCATGACCGACATCCCCGACATTCCGATCCCCGACAGCACCGAAGGCGTGGGCATTCCCACCGGGAGACCGGCTCCCAAACCGGGAGGCGCATTCGCCTTTCCGTGGCGATTGGTCACCGCCCTTGCCGTGTTCGGCATCATCGTGGTGTTTGCATTGCAGAACACCGACTCGGTCGACGTCAACTTTCTGTTCTGGGACTTCCGGGCACCCCTGATCGTCCTGATCACCGCCACCATGGTTCTCTCGGTGGTGTTTGGCGACATGATCGACTGGTGGTGGCGACGCCGGAAGAAGCTGCGCAAGGGCAACGACTGACCGACCTCTTCGGGCTGCTCCGATCCCTCGACCTCCCCCTGGGCGACTACGCCGTTTTCGGCAGTGGGCCGCTGATCATCCGGGGAATCGTCGAAGGCACAAACGACCTCGACATCATCACGCGTGGCCCGACCTGGGACCATCTCCAGCGCATCGGCCACGTCGCCGAGTTCGAAGGAGGGAACCTGCGGGTCGACTTTTTCGAGAAACGCCTTACCTTCGGCTGCAGCTGGAAGTACGGGACGTTTGATCTCGACGAGCTGATCGACACGGCAGAAGTCATTGACGGCCTCCCTTTCGTTCGGCTCGAGCACGTCATCGCTTACAAGACGGCGGCCGGTCGGCCCAAAGATCTGGAACACCTGCGATTGCTGGAAGCCGCCGGCTAGCTCGGTGCCCGTACCCTCCGCTCGACCCGGTCGCGAATGGAACGCAACATCTTCTGCTCCATGATGAAGGTCCCCGGCTCGACGATGGCCATTGCCAGGAGCGGGAGATTCAGCTTGGGACGCCAGCGGCTCACCAGCCGGGTTCCGTCGCCGACGATCGGATAGAGGGCGAGACACCAGCTGGTGTTCCCGTCGTCCATGACACTCACAATCGACTTGAACGGGTCGATCGATGCCACGGTCAGACCCATCTTGGGCGCCATGAGAATGCGGTCCCCAACCGCCAAGCCCTGGAATTCGGGAAGTACCTCCTCAGCACTGTGATGGAAGTCGTTGTCGATCCAGTCGTAGCTGTACCAGCCGGCCCGGCTGTAGCCGAGCTGCGTGAGCCACGGCCACACGTCTTCGACGCTGGCGTGGATGGTGATGGCGCGAGTGGCGGGCCGAACGTCGGCAATGAGCTCGTCCCCGGGCATCGGGCGAGCCACCTCCTCATCGGTGGCCCCCCACCGCAGATGCCACGGGCGCATCACCCGCAGGTAGAGAACGACGACCATGCCGAGAAAGAGGGCGAAGACCACAATCCCGCCGAGGAGTTCCATCCACCAGACAAGACCTGCCAGGGTGGCGAAGGCGACCAGAACCACGCTCCCGACGACCCCGGCAATCATCATCTGGGTACGCATCGCCCACCCAGAGTGCCGGGGGCAGGGAGGCCCGGCCAGAGTCAAAAGACCGCTTCTGAATACTCCTTGATCACCCTGTGAGAGTTTGGCAAGTCTCCCGAAGCCGGGCCGATTCGTCGGCCAGAGTGGTTCCCCGGTCGGCGGCCTCGATCACCGTCGGCACGTCGCTCGCTTCTAGCAGCGGATGCGCAGACGACAGCTCCTCGGCATCAGCACTACTCAACGAGTCGCCTTCGAGGCCGGCCACCAGGCGGCCGATGGCCTCGTGGGCCTCCCGGAATGGCACACCCTTCTTGACGAGAGCCTCGGCCACGTCGAGGGCCACGGTACGGTCGTCGGGCTCCGGTGGATGGAAACGGGCGGAAGCCAACAGACCACCCAGAGCGGGGAGCGCCGTTGCCAGCGTGTCGTCGGCGTGGAACACGGCCCGCTTGTCCTCCTGCAAGTCCCGGTTGTAGGCGAGCGGGGTCCCCTTCTGGATTCCCAGAAGGGTGGCGAGGTCGGCGGCGACGGCCGCGGCTTTGCCCCGGGTGAGCTCGGCAATGTCCGGGTTCTTCTTCTGGGGCATTGCCGATGACCCGGTGGCATAGGCGTCGTCGAGCGTGATCCATCCGAACTCGGAGGTGGACCAGAGGACGATGTCTTCGGCCAGACGGGAAAGGTGGGTCATGGCCTGCGCGCAGCAGAAGGCATACTCGCTCACCAGGTCGCGTGACCCGACGGCGTCGAGCGAGTTGTCGAATGGTCGGGTAAAGCCGAGAGTGGCGGCGGTGATCGACGGGTCGATCGGCAACCCACTGCCGGCGACCGCACCCGCTCCCAACGGGGAAACGTTGAGTCGCTTGATGAGATCGCCAAACCGCTCGGCGTCGCGGGCGGCCATCCAGCCGTAGGCCAGCAGGTGCCGGCCGAGGCGGATGGGTTGAGCTTGCTGAACGTGGGTGTAGGAAGGGACCACCGCCTCGCCAACCGTGTCGCTCAACTCGGCCATCAAGGACCCGAAGGCAGCCAGGTCGGCAACCCGCTCGGCTGCCGCTCGCCGAAGGTAGAGGCGAATGTCGAGCGCTACTTGATCGTTGCGGGAGCGTCCCGTATGCAGTTGACCGGCCACTTCCCCGATGAGCTCAAACAACCGCCGCTCGACGGCGCTGTGCACATCTTCGTCGCTCGCCACAAACGCAAATTTTCCGGCGTCTGCTTCTTCGCCAATGCTTTCGAGCCCGCCCGTGATGGCGGCGACCGCCTCGGCCTCCAGGATGCCGGTCTCGCCCAACATGGCTACATGGGCCAGGGAGCCGGTGATGTCATCGGCCAACAGGCGTCGATCGGAATGATCGACCGTGAACCGCCACAGTGCCTCCGACGGAGGCTCAGAGAAGCGCCCACCCCACATCAGGAATCGCGATGAGCCCGCGCTTTGAGGCGCAGGGCGTGCAACCGAATGAAGGCGCCGGCGTCCGCCTGGTCGTAGACATCGTCGGCCTCGAAGGTGGCGTACTCCTCGCTGTACAGCGAACGATCGGATTTGCGGCCTTCCACCACCACGTTGCCCTTGTAGAGCCGGATGCGGGCGGTCCCACTCACATCGGTTTGCACATGGTCCATGAGGTCCTGGAGGAGCTCACGCTCGGGGGCGTACCAGAAGCCGTTATAGACGGCGGCGGCATAGCGGGGAATGAGACCGTCCCGCAGACGCAGGACCTCGCGGTCGAGCGTCAGCGATTCAACAGCCCGATGAGCCCAATGGAGGATGGTGCCGCCGGGCGTCTCGTAGACGCCCCGGTTCTTCATGCCGATGAAACGGTTCTCCACCAGGTCGACCCGGCCAACCCCATGGCGGCCGCCGATCTGGTTGAGGGTGGTGAGCAGCTCGGTCGGCCCGAGACGGGTGCCGTTCACTTCAACCGGATCACCGTTCTCGTAGGTGACCTCTATCACCTCGGGCTCATCGGGAGCGTCCTCGGGATCGGTTGTCATGATGAACATGCCGGCTGGGGGGGCCACCCATGGGTCCTCGAGCACCCCGCCCTCGAAACTGACGTGCAACAGGTTGGCGTCAGTGGAGTACGGCTTCTCGGGGGTGGTCGGCACCTCGATGCCGTGTTGGAGTGCATAGGCCTCCAGATCAGCCCGGCCCTTCATATCCCACTCCCGCCAGGGAGCGATCACCTTGATGTCCGGATTCAGCGCCATGGCGTTCAACTCGAAGCGCACCTGATCGTTGCCCTTGCCGGTGGCGCCGTGACTGATGGCGTCTGCCCCGGTCTTGGCCGCGGCCTCCACCAGGCCCCTGGCAATCACCGGACGCGCCAGGGACGTGCCGAGGAGGTAGTAGCCCTCGTAGACGGCGTTGGCCCGCAGGGCCGGGAACACGAACTCGGAGACGAACTCGTCAACGAGATCGCCGACAATGGCTTCGGACGCGCCGGTGGCCAGGGCCTTCTCCCGCGCTTCCTCCACCTCTTCACCCTGGCCGACGTCGGCGGTATAGGTGACGACCTCCAACCCGCGGTCCTCGATCAGCCATCGGAGGATGACCGATGTGTCGAGACCGCCCGAATATGCGAGTACGACCTTTTTCATGAGGTCGACAGTCTTGCACGACCAGACGCCAAACCCCTAGCCGTCATCCCCGGCGGGGACCTCTGATCAGATTGCGCCCTGCTCAACCCAGGCGTCCAGTAACTGGTAGGCCTCTTCTGGGGTGTAGGGGCCCTCGTCTATCCGATGCTCGAGGAGCAGGTTCATGGCGACGCCGACTCGGGGTCCCGGCGCCAATTCGAGGTATTTCATGACCTCGTTTCCGTCGATGGGAGCACGGAGACTGTCGAGCTCCTCCTTCTCACGGAGCTCGGCGATACGTTCTTCCAGATCGTCGATCCGCCGTTGGATGGTCCTCTGCAGCTTCTCGTTGCGGGTCGTGACATCGCAGCGCACCAACAGGTTTAGGTCGTCGAGGAGCGGCCCGGCGTCACGAACGTACCGGCGAACGGCCTTGTCGGTCCAGCCGTCCTTGAAGGTGTGTGGACGCATATGCAAATAGACGAGCTGGTTGACCGATTCGACTACCTGCTTCGGGTACTTGAGCGCTCGCAGCCGCTGGCGGGTCATGCGCGCTCCGACCACCTCGTGATGATGGAAGCTCACCTGGTTCTTGGCACCAAACTCGCGAGTGTCGGGCTTGCCAACGTCGTGAAACAGGGCTGCCAACCGAATCACCAGCTCGGGAGGGGTCTTGTCCACCACTGCCAGCGTGTGGGCCAGCACATCCTTGTGGCGATGATGGGGGTCCTGCTCGAGCGCCATGGCCGGCAACTCCGGCACGAACTCGGCGGCCAGGCCCGACTCCACCAGCCCAAACAGCGAGGCGGATGGGGCCGGAGCAACCATCAGCTTGGAGAACTCGTCTCGAATACGCTCGGCACTCACGATCGCCAGCCGACCGGCCATTTCGATGACGGCATCCTCGGCCGAGGGATGAATGGCAAAACCGAGCGAGGCCGAGAACCGATACAACCGGAGCATGCGGAGCGGGTCGTCGCCGAAGGAGATCTCCGGCTCCTGGGGCGTGCGGAGTGTCATTGAGCCAAGATCCGCCAAACCCCCTGAGGGGTCGACCAGCTCAGGAAGCTCCGCTCCCGGCTGAAGGCGGACGGCCAGGGCATTCACCGAGAAGTCCCGACGCGAGAGGTCGGTCTCGATGTCATCGGAGAACTCAACGCTGGGCGACCGGCTCTCCTCCCGATACACCTCACGGCGAAAGGTCGTGATCTCAAAGGTGTGGCCGTCCTTGAGGACACTCACCGTTCCGAACAACTCCCCGGCGGTAAACAGGCTGTCGGCCCAATCACCCGTGATCCCTTTGACGACATCGGGGCGGGCGTTGGTGGCGAAGTCGAAATCGTCGTGGGGCCGGCCGAGGAGTGCGTCGCGGACGCTCCCGCCCACCAGATACAACTCATAACCGGCCGCGTCGAACAAGCCGGCCAATTGCATGGAATGCGAATCCGGTTCGAAGAGCCGCTGGACCCGATCGGGGAGCATGGCGACAGAGTACCGCCACGGGTTCGTCCGCTCCGGTGTCCCTCGGATCGAAGTGGCTCAGCAGCCTCGAGACCGGGCGGCGCACAGCAGAATGCCGTCGACGGTCGGTGGTCGGCCCCTTAGGCGGAGGCCCGGTCGGTCAGACCCTCGGATTGGAGTCGAAGTTTGAAATCGGACGAGCTGGTTGCGTTGGCGATCGCCTCTTCGTAGCTGATCTCATCGGTACGCAACAGTTCCATGATCGACTGATCGAAGCTCTGCATCCCGTAGAAGTCTCCCTCTTCGATGACTTCCTTGATCTCAATGGTCTTGTCCTCGTCGACGATGCGCTCATACACCCGGGGGGTCATCGTCAGCACCTCGACAGCGGGGATCCGGCCAACCCCATCGGCCTTGCGCACGAGGCGCTGGCTGAGGATGCCCTGCAGGCTGCCGGCCAAACCAAGGCGGACGGCCTTGTGTTGGAACGGTGGGAAGAAGTCGAGGATGCGGTTGATGGTCTCGGCGGCGTCGATGGTATGCAACGAAGAAACCACCAGGTGGCCGGTCTCGGCCGCCATCAACGCGGCATCCACCGTCTCGCGATCACGCATCTCGCCGATGAGGATGACGTCGGGGTCTTGTCGCAACACTCGCCGCAGGGCCTGGCCGAAGTCGGCGGTGTCGACACCTATCTCGCGCTGAGAAACGATCGCCATCTTGTCGGGGTGGAGAACCTCGATCGGGTCTTCGATGGTGATGATGTTGACGCGTCGCGTGGTATTGATGTGATCGATGACCGAAGCCATGGTGGTGGTCTTGCCGGAGCCGGTGGGACCGGTGATGAGGATGAGTCCATGGCGCTTATGCGCCAGGTTCTTGAGCACCGGCGGCAACCCGAGCTCGTCGAAGCTCTTCGACGCGGGGACCACCGAACGAAGCACCAAGCTCACTGAGGTGCGCTGGCGGTAGACGTTGACCCGGAAGCGGCCAAGATTCGGCTTGCCATAGGCGAAGTCGGCCTCGTGCTCCTCGCGGAAGCTGGCAACGGCTCGAGGAGGCATGATGCCCTGGGCGTAGGACTCAACATCCGAGGACGCCAGAGGCGGGAGATCGACGGGCTGCAAGTTGCCGTCGATCCGAATGATCGGTGGCGAGCCAACCTTGAGGTGCAAGTCCGAACCACGGACTTCGAGCATCTTCGAAAGCAGATCATCTAGCGACGGCACGTAACACTCCTGGAATAAGTACCCGCCCTTTATCGGACGCGATCAGCCGGCGCTTGACAAGAACTATCCACCGATTCGCCAGCCCCAGCGAGCAAATCCTGCCCCTAGCCGATCTCCTGCGTGACGCTGTCGAGGGCTCGTTGAAGGAACTGCCAGGCGGAGTCTGGCGAGCCGAATGGGTCACCGTCTGGTGGCCGTCCGGCCACCCCCTCGATAGTGGCGGCGACCGATCTCTTCAAAGCTCCGAGGTCGTAGCCACCCTCAAGGAACATGATGAGTCGACCGGGCGGCGCCACCTGCCCGACAGCCGACCCCAGCCGACCGTAATCCGACTCAACCAGACGAAGCGAGGCCAGCGGATCGCGTTCGTGGGCGTCATATCCGGCGCTCACCAACACCCAGTCGGGCGAGAACTGCTCAATCATCGGGGCCAGTCGCACCAACGCCTCCCGATACACGTCTCCACCGGTACCGGGCGGGAGCGGAATGTTGATGGTGGTGCCGCGGGCTGCTCTCTCCCCCAGCTCGTCGTACCAACCGGTGCCCGGATATGCCGGAAACTCGTGGAACGACACGTATTGCAGCTCGGGCACATCGTAGAACATGGCCTGGGTGCCGTTGCCGTGGTGGACGTCCCAGTCGACAATCGTCACTCGTTGTCCTTCGGCTAGTAGGGCGGCAGCCGTCACCGCGATGTTGTTGAACAGGCAGAATCCCATGGCCCGGGCCGCCAGTGCATGGTGTCCGGGCGGTCGCACTGTGAGGAAGGCGGCGTCGGCCTCCCCGTTCTTCAGACGAGCAACGGCTTCCCAGCCCGATCCGGCCGCCCGCAAGGCTGCCTCCCACGAGTCGGGGACCGCCCCTGTGTCCGGATCGAGCCGACCCCCACCCGAAGAACAGAACGACTCGATGGCCGCCACATAGCTCTTGGAGTGCACCCGCTCGAGATCGGCGGCCTCGGCCCGGGGTGGAATGGCTTCCAGGACGTCGATGCCGGAGGCCGCACGCACGCCGGCGGCTGCCGCTCCCAGACGCTCTGGACGTTCCGGATGCTGGGGCCCATTTGAGTGGAGCTCAAAGGCCTCGTGGGTGAGATGCAGCAGACGCATGCCGCTACTCTGCCACGACGACTACAGGCTGTTGCTTAATGCGAAATGACTTCTCGGTTGGCGGCGTGGTCACCGACCCGGACGGCCGGGTCGCGCTCATCCGGAC